>DASQAZ010000057.1:0-3213 GCA_035635475.1 Bacteroidota bacterium
CCATGCCGGACACATTCTCATTTGATATCGTCTCGCGCGTCGACATGCAGGAAGTCGATAATGCGATAAACCAGTCGCGCAAAGAGATCATTCAACGATATGACTTCAAAGGTTCGAAGACCTCCATCGAAGTCAACGCGAAGGAATTTGAAATCGTGCTCATCTCGGACGACGATTTCAAAATGAAGGCCGTCGTCGATATACTCCAGTCGAAATTCGTCAAGCGCGGTGTCCCTCTAAAAGCCTTGACGTACGGAGAGATTGAGCCCGCAGGGGGAGGAACCGTGCGGCGGACAATTAAATTACAGAACGGCATCGAGACGGAAAACGCCAAAATGATCGTCAAAATGATCAAAGACACAAAAGTCAAAGTACAGTCTCAGATCATGGATGCACAGGTCCGGGTAAGCGGAAAGAGCAAGGACGACCTTCAGGCGATCATGGCGATGATTCGACAGGCCGATCTGAAGTTTGCGGTACAATTTCTGAATTACCGTTGACGAGCTTGATGCGCCGTCCGCTCCTCGTCATTCTGACGCTGATCTCCTTCCGCATTTCGAAAGCTCAGGACTCCCTCTCCGTCATCTTCGAACAGGACCCGTCCCGCAACACCGGCATCGCAATCATCATGCACGACGGAGCGGTATATGGCGCCGTCAACGATCTCGCGAGGGCCTTTAACCTCCGGGGATCGTTCGATCCCGAGTCACAACGGTTCGAGCTGGCGGCCAAAGGTTATTCCCTGCTTCTCACCCCGAACAATCCGTTCGTGATGATCACCGACGAGAAGCGCAACGCGAATCTTACTCAGCTTCAACGGGATGTCATTCAGCTTTCTTTGAAATTCTTCGTGCCGCTCGATGAATTCATTCCCGTCTTCGAAAATATCATGCGGGAGCAAATCGCCTACAATCCGACCCGGCGGATGATTTCCGTGGGCCGCGCTGTGCAGGCATCTGCCTTCGACATCACCGGGATTTCGTTCGAACAAAAGGCGAACGGAGATCTCATCCGCCTCCTTTGTTCGAAGAAATTGCCCAACGGGGAGGCGTGGTGTAAATCAAATGGCGGCGATACATGGGTCTATGTTACGCTCGCCGACGGCCGCGCCGATGTCGCCGCACTGCAGGAGTTCAAGCCGAACGGCGTCCTCAAGAAGGTGCTTGTCTTTCAGTCGCCCACATCGGTGCAATTGACTTTTCGGTTGAAGGGACAGGTCAACAGCGCCGAGCTGATCCCCGCCGAATCTAGTAACGATCTGCTCGTCGCGATCCACCGGCCGACCGAAGAGGAGCTTGCCGCCCGGAAGACACGAGACTTCGAAGGCAATCTCCAACGGGAGCGGGATCGCTGGAAGCTCGACGTGCTGGTCATCGATGCGGGTCACGGCGGAGAGGATCCGGGCGCTCTCGGCGTGAGCAGGACGCGGGAAAAAGACGTCACGCTTGCAATTGCTTTGAAATTAGGGAGGTTGATCGAGCGGAATTTGCGCGATGTCAAGGTGGTGTATACGCGCACATCCGACCAGTTCGTCGAGGTCTACCGGCGCGGGCAAATCGCAAACCAGGCGGGTGGAAAACTGTTCATCAGTATTCATTGCAATTCGATGCCGCACAAGCCTCGTCCGGCGAACGGCTTTGAGATCTATCTGCTGCGTCCCGGCAAGACGGAGAACGCTCTCCGCATCGCGGAGCGCGAGAATGCCGTCGTGAAGTACGAGCAGGGATATGAGCAGCGGTACCAACAATTGACGGAGGAGAATTTCATCCTCCTGACAATGGCGCAGAGCGCTTATATGAAGTACAGCGAGAAATTTGCAGATATCCTCCAGCGGGAGATGGGAAAACGCACAGGCCTTGGCAACAGCGGGGTAAAGCAAGCGGGCTTCTATGTCCTGGTGGGCGCATCGATGCCGAATGTCCTCGTTGAGACCGCGTATCTGTCCAACAAGCACGACGAGAACGTGTTAAAGAGTTCAAGAGGACAGCAGGAGATTGCGGAATCGATCTTCAATGCCGTCAGGCGATACAAGCAGGAGTATGAGAAATCGCTTCAGGAGGGGAAGGACATCGGCTCAATGTCGCGATGAATGATGCTCAAAAACTTGTCCATATCGACCAAGTTTGTGCTCGCCGTGGTTCCGCTGATATTTCTTGCACTGGGGACGAGCGCCTATCTCAACAATCGGTATCAGGAACAGGATATGCTGGAACAGGCTCAAGCATCTGCGCAGACGTATGCCGAGCTGATCCGGAAGTCCCTGGTAGAACAGATGGTTACCAAGGAGAGAATTGACGATGAGTACCTGAAGCTTCTGGGCAGCGGGGGCGATATCGACAGTCTGCATATTTATTTCATCACCGACAGTCTTCACCTGCGCGATATCTACCAGTCCGAGGATCGCTTCGATCGCCTCCGGAAACGCGAAGAGGAGTCGCACATGAACGCTCACACGCACCCGGTCTTCCTGACCGGAGCGCCGACATGGAGCCGAAAGGGGCAGGTATTGAATGCCATTATCCCCTTCAAAGCGGTGGCCCGGTGCCAGCAGTGCCACGAAGTACCCCAGGACCATGTCCTTGGGGTTGCAGAGATGGACATTTCTCTCGCCCCGTTGGCGCAATCAATTCAAAAGAACTGGATTCGTTCATTGGCAGTTTTTCTCACCTTTACACTGATCGTCATAATCTCGAGCCTCCTTCTATACCGCGTGCTCATCGCGAGGAATCTCAAGAGACTTCTGGAGGCCACCAAACAGATCGGCAACGGTAATCTTGAAATTCCCCTGACCGGCCAGCCCTCTCATGATGAACTGGGACAACTCGGCGCCGCCTTTGAAACAATGCGCGTCCGGCTAAAGAAGGCGCAGGAGAAAATCATTCTCTCTGAGCGGCTTTCGACGATTGGACAGATGGCGAGCTCCATCGTGCACGATTTCAGGACTCCCATGACTTCAATCAATCTTGCCATAGAGTCGCTTCGGCTGGGAAAGGAATCTCCTCCGGAGAAAACCCAGCAATGGTACAGGATCATCCATGACGGGATTCAGCGAATGGCTACGATGGCGCAGGAACTGCTCGACTTCTCGCGAGGAGAAATCCGCCTCCATAAAGTTGAAATATCCGTCGACATGTTCGTGATCCTGCTAGTCCAAAGCGTGAAAACAAGTCTGGAGCAGTCCAAGGTCCAACTGCGGGTTTCCAACAACTGCAA
>DASQAZ010000058.1:0-11988 GCA_035635475.1 Bacteroidota bacterium
CTTGCGCAGCCCGACCAGTATTTTGACAAGATCGGAAGGCGCGCGGGTTTGATGGGCTATGAGAGCGGACAGTTCGAGATGTGGGTTTGGCCCTGGAAGCCGCTGCGCAATTTCGAGCTGCAGTTTCTCCTCGGCACATCCACGCAGCCGATACCGGCGAGGCAGATCGTCCGCACCATCTCGGTCACTCCGGAAGTCACGACGCTCACGTTTACCGATGAGGCCTTCACTGTCAACGAGCGGATCCTGATCCCACGAGATGAGCCGGGCGCCATTCTCCTCCTCGAAGTTCACACCACAACGCCCCTTGCAATAATCCCCGGCTTCATCCCGGTTATGCAACCCATGTGGCCGGCCGGAATCGGAGGTCAATTCAGTTACTGGGACGACGAAGTCAATGCCTACGTTATTTCTGAAGGACAGTGGCGCGCGATATTTCTCTGCGGCTCTCCGGCGGGTCAGCAAATGGCGGCGCCCCCTGCCCACATGTTCGCCGATAACCCGCTGCAGTTCAGGATTGATGTCAAGCCCGGAGAGACCGACGGCAGATTCATTCCAATCGTCATCGCCGGAGGTCTTCCCGATCCCGCCAGCGGAAAGATGAAATTCGATTCTGTTAAGGCAACATACAACAAGCTGTGGAAGTACGCGGAGCGATATTATCGCGAGAACCGCGATTACTACGAGGACCTCCGGAATTCAACGATGCAAGTCATCACTCCCGACAAAGAATTCAACCTTGCCTATGAATGGGGAAAGGTTGCCCTGGACAATCTCATGATCGTGAATCCGCGTCTCGGCCGCGGGATGGTCGCGGGCTTCGGGCTCTCCGGAGCGGGGGCCCGGCCGGGCTTCGCGTGGTTCTTCGGGGGTGATGCCTTTATCAACTCGCTCGCGATGAATAGTTACGGAGATTTTGCGAAGGTCCGCGACGCTCTCGCATTCACACAGAAATGGCAGCGCCGGGATGACTTTCCGGTGAGGAAGAAGAATGCGGCCGATCCTCCCCGGGATGTCGGGAAGATGGCGCACGAATTATCACAGAGCGACGGTGTGTGCGATTGGTGGAACGATTACCACTACGGATACAACCATGCCGACACAACTCCCTGGTACATCGTTGCCATGGCCGATTATGTCCGGACCAGCGGAGATCTCGAATTCCTGCAAAAAAGCTGGGGCTCTGTGAAGCAGGCATACGAGTGGTGCCTGAGCAAGGACAGCGACAATGACGGCCTGATGGATCTGAAGGGCGCGGGGCTCGGCGCCCTCGAGTTCGGGAAGCTCGTGGGAATTTACGCCGATGTCTACACGTGCGGCGTCTGGGTGCAGGCAGTAAGAGAAATGAAGTACATGGCGGAGCTTCTTGGCGACAGCGAAGCTGCGAGGCAGGCAGAGACCCAATTCCGGAAAGCCCGGCCCCAACTCGAAAAGAAATTCTGGATGGAGAAGGATGGCTTCTACAGCTATGGCGCGACGGAGAACGGGGAACAAGTGCACGAGAAGACGCCGTGGGCGGGCGTGGCCATGATGTACGGCCTGCTCGATGAAGAGCGGACGGCGAAAAGTATCGAAGCGTTCAACGGTGCCGATCTCTGCACGGATTGGGGAGTGCGGTCGCTATCCAACAAGTCAACGCTGTTTGAGCCGACGAATTACAACTATGGGGCGGTGTGGCCGTTCATTTCCTCCTTCTTTAACACGGCCCAGTTCGAGCACCAAAATAGTCCGGCGGGGTATCAGATCTTGCGATCGGTGATCACGCACGCCTTTGACCACGCACTGGGAGTAGTTCCGGAAGTTTTTTCAGGAGAGCTGAATGAGAAGCTGGGCGAGGGGTACCACCACCAGGGGTTCTCGACGACCGGGTACATGCTTCCTCTCGTACGGGGGATGCTCGGCTTGCAGGTAGATGGGGTGGGAAAGAAAGTCACCTACCGGCCGAGGCTTCCCGCCGATTGGGACAGCCTCGCTTTGAAAAATGTGCCGGTGGGCCGAAATAAATTCGACTTCGTTCTGGTCCGCCATGTTCATCGGGATGACGCGGATTACGAACTTCGAGTCCACGCTGCTCATGATTCGAGCTGTCTCATCGAGTTCGCGCCGGAGCTTCCCGCCGGGTCCGCAGTCAAGCGCTACAGCATGCGGGCTGGCGATCTTGAGGGGAATCCTCCCGAGCCGCCCCGTCCGTTTATCGCGGCGGCAAAAAACGGTGCCGTCATGGATTACGTTTACAGTCTCGCTCCGTCTTTCCTGGCTCCGCCATCCGGCGTTCAGCCAGGTGCGGTTAACACAGGGTTACGGATCCTGAAGGAGTGGGGCGTAGGAGGACAAGTTCATTTATCCCTTCAGGGAATCGAAAATCATACCTACCGCTTGCAGGTTTACGATACGGGGAAGATACTGTCTGTAAGAGGGGGAGAATTGAAAAACGATACCATGGTCGTGGTCTTTGATAAGAGCACACCGCACGATTTCGTCCGGAAGGAAATTGTCATTACATTGAAATAGGGCCGAGGGAGGAGATCATCAATCAATAGATATGGAGGCAGCCATGATTCAACCTGAATATAATCCGAACCCTCAACCGGTTCCTCCGACTCCCCGGGAGGTTCGGGACCATGAAAATGCGGAAGCCTTCGTCATCGGTCTCAATGCCTCGTCGGCGGTCGTGAATACGGTCTTCATGACGCAGAGCAAGCGCAATTATGTGAGTTCTGCGGTCGGCATCGTGTGGGGGCTGACCGGAATTGGATTGGGGCTCGCCGATAACGCGGGTTTCTCTGCGGCCGACATGATCTTGGGAAGCGCGTCGATCGCGCTCGGTGTCTGGAATCTTACGGTGAAAGAGTATCCTTCCGCGGGATCGGCGGAGCGAGGGGGTCCGAACTATCGCGCGCTCAATGTTTCGATTATTCCCGGGCTTCAGAATCGCCGGGGGGTGGCCCTGGCGGTGCGGTGGGAGTTATGAAAGCGTTCGGGATTTCTGCGACTCTCTGACCGGTTGAACGCCGAGCCGAAGCAACCGGCGCTTCAGAATTGAATGCCGGCCGCGTTGTAAACGGCGACGCCGTTGGTTGTCCCGACCCAGAGATTCTGATTGTAATCGAAAAGGAGCGCGTTCACACTGTCACCGGGCAACGGACTGTTCGCGGTAGTGAATCGAGTCCAGGTCGTGTCATCAAGCCTCACCACTCCGGCGTTCGTCCCAAACCACCGAACCTTCTGAAGGTTCGTCACTACGGCATTGACAGGACCGGCGGGAAGTTTGATACCGGCGGTGTCGGGAGGATAAGTCGTCCAGACCGATGTCTGCAGGTTGAAAGTCACTGCTCCCTGCTGGACCCCAAACCAAACAGTGTTGTGGAGATCGAACGAAACGGAATTGATCCTTGAATCGGGACTCAACGGATGCTTGGACCACTCGAGCCCGGCGAGTCCGTAGTTGACCATTACAGCCCCGCCTGTCTGTGTTCCAAACCAGATGGTGTTGTCATCGAGCTTGTTTATGCACGCGGGAATCTGATTCGAGGGGAGGTTGGCAGGAGGCCCCGTCGTGTATGAATACCATGTGCCTGATTCGCTTGCTCCGCCGACAAAGCGGTTGACACCCGATACACTGGTAAACCAGACTTCGCCGTAATTGCTTTGGTTTGAAACGTCGGCTGCACCTGCCAGTATGAAATCGTTGAGTAGATCCGGGTAGTTATAGCGACGCCATACCTGTATAGTCGAAAAGGGGTTATAGCGAACAACCCCTCCGCCGGTCAGGCCGAACCACAGGCCTCCGTCCTTTCCCTGGACTATGCACGAGACGCGGTGGGATTTACCGCTCGGTGACGGCGACCATAGCGAGTCCCTCATCGAGGCCCATACTCCTGCGCTGAACGAAGAAACCCCGTCATTTGTGGCTATCCATATTTTTCGCCCATTGTCGAGCAAGAAGGCATTGGCATAGTTATTGATCAGCCTTCCGGGGGTTTGCCGGTACACCAACCACGTATCCAGCAATCTCGGTGTGGGGGGTCCGGTGGCACTGGTACATCCGGAAGCGAATCCAACGAGAAAAAGGATAAACGGAAAGATCAACGACCATTTCATATTCAGCTGGAAATGCCTTGGATTCATCTCTTGGGTCCTCAAATCAAATTACAAAATATTTGCGATTATACCAATCCAGCCCCTCCGGGGCGGAAAAACTTGACAGTCACTCTTTTTTTATCTATAATCCAAGCAAATGCTGGCCACCCCGATATGAGGTCAGCTCTAGATAGCTACACCCATCCACCTCCATGAAACGCAAAAACGCTCCATTTGTTGCACTGTTTTTTTTCCCGCTGCTGGTCCTCGCATTGAATCTGCATTGTCAATACGATTACAGCTCTCCCCTGCCCGGTCTCGTCGATATCCGGCTGCACACGATCTCAGACTCGAGCAGAATCGCATTCAGTCCGCAAAATATTTTTGTTCTGAAGATTACACAGGTTAGTGCCGTGCGTTCCGATTTGGCCCTGGCGACAGTTTACGGAGATATCAAGGCGATCAAACGTTTGACGGGTGTTTACAACACGCTCGATGCCCACGCAGAGGATTCTTCGCTGGTCATCGGCCAGGCAGACCTGCCCCCCGGAGATTACCTTGGGATACTCATGCTCATTGCGCCAGGCGGCACTGCAATTCTCGACGGATACCGGAATATCAGGGTCGTTACCCCGCCGGGATTCGATCCGACCCTCCAATTCCAGCGGTCATTCAAAATCTCCGAACAACGGACAACCCGCATCGTTCTCACGATCAATCTGGATTCGTCTCTTGTGAAAGAAGCAGTTGGGTATGACCCTGACACCTTTCTTTTCACTCCATCCTATTATATTTCATCAGTCCTGTACGAGTAACGGGGATGTATAAAATCATAGCGCGGTGGCTCGCCGGAATTGTCGCGATCCTGGCGGTGATGAGTACAGGGATGGACTGCAAGGGCAAGTATCTTGTTCCCACGAATATCCCTCCAATCACAAGGCTCTCGAACGTTCCACCGCCCGACTCATTCATTATTGCAAAGAACCCGCTGCTGACGCTCTACTGGGTGGGAGATGATCCGGACGGGTATGTTGTTGCATTCAGATACCGCTGGAATTTCAGGTTGAATGCCGCCAGTCCGTTCCAGTACAAACCGTGGAGCAGGGTTCTCAATATCATCGTATCCAAATTTGCATTGATGACCGACGCGGATGAAAGCAATATCACGAATGTGTATAAATACTTTGCCACGTTGCCTCCCGAGGGGCTGAGTCCGGATAGCGCCAATCGCCTCGATTCCGCCAAGACACTCATCATCGCAGGATCACATGTCTGGGCATCGAACCCGAAAATCATCCACTTCCCCGTCCACGTTAATCCAAATAGTGGAACATTCATATTCGACTCGCAGGATTCACTGAATCCTCACACGTTTGAAGTATCGGCGATCGACAACGCAGGAGCGGCGGGACCGCCGGCGACCGTTTCATTTGGAACGCCGCGCGTTTCCCCGCCTCACACGCAGATTACATCCTCTCCCACCGATACACAGCTCGTTATAGATCGAAAGAGCAGCACGTTTCAAGGGATTGAATTTGATTTCCAGGGGTTCGATCCCAACAGCAGGACAGTCGATTACCAGTGGGTGGTCGACCGTGACCTGTGGCCTCCCGACAGTATTCCGTGGTCGCCCTTCACTCCGGCTACCTTTGCCAGAGCCACCGCGGCGAACTTTCGCGATCCTTACGCCGTGACGCACCGCTTTTATGTGCGGGCACGGAATGAATTTGGCAGCATTGACACCATTGGTGCGGACACCTCCTTCTACACGTTGTATCCCCCTTTTTTGCGGCCGGGCTACCAACACAGGATTCTACTTCTGAATAATTCGTATGACTGGGGCGCGGGGGGGACCGCGGCCCATCCGTCGCGCGCAATGCTCGATGCCTATTACCGGGCTCTGTTCGATTCCGCAGGGCAAAATGGAAAGTACGATCTTTTCGACGTTGTCGATGTTAACAACGGGCCGCATATCTTCCCGGGTTTGGGCGCCCTGGGACAATACAGCGTCATTGTTTTTATCGGGGATGTCACAGGCGACATAACCGATCCGGAGTGGCACCACTCGTTCCTTGGCACTCGTGAGAACATGGTACACAGCTATTTGAACGTCGGCGGGAAGCTTATTATCACCGCGTGGAATTTTCCCTTCCCGCTCAACGCCGGACCGGAGTACACGCGTCAAATCGGTCATCTGGAAGTATTCCGCCCTGACCAAGTGAAAGGTAACTTCATCGGTGCCCGTGGCGATAAAGGCTACCCGGATGCCGTCGTGGACACCGCAAAGCTCGACACCGCGTCCTGGGGCCAGGGACTCATGTCTTTGTGGCCCGGACGTCCGTATGGGTTCGGCGAAATTATTTACAGGTACGATGCAAGAAATAACTCATTCTTTGAGAACCTGGCCATTGGCGTGCGATATCTCGGGACGACGTTCAATGTGGTGTACCTTGGATTCCCGTTATACTATATCCAGCAGCCTGTTCCCACAGCCATTGTGAGAAAGGCCCTGGATGACATCGGTGAATTAAACCGTTGAGCCTTTCGAGAGGAGCCCCAGCATGATCGTATTGTTAAGACGGTTGGTTCCCACCGCGATAGCCGTTTTGCTCACCGTAACGACGGCCTTTCCGGACAACACGGGGAAGATCGTTGGAAAGGTCACAGATAGCCAGACGGGCGAGGCAATCATAGGCGCCAATATTCTTGTTGTGGGGACGCAGCGAGGTGCGGTGACCGACATCGACGGCAAGTATACGATTATCGCGGTGCCTGCAGGTATTGCCACGATTCGGGCGAGTATTCTTGGCTACTCAACAGCGGAGGTGAGGGACGTAAAGGTCGGTGTGGACCAGACCACCCCCGTCGATTTCCGCCTGAGCTCCAGCGCGCTTCAGCTTAGTGAACAAGTGATCACGGCTCAGAAATTGGTCAACAGTATGGCGACGACCGGGACACAGACGACCGATGCCGCTACAATCGCCAGCATTCCGAACGTGAAATCCGTTGAGGATGTGCTCAGACTTCAGGTGGGCGTTGTGAAGCAAGGGAATAATCTCTTCCTCCGCGGCGGACAGGCGAATGAGGTTCAGTATCTAGTTGACGGCATTCCGACCAACAATATCCTTGGCAACTCAGGCGCTCTGAGTACGGCGGGCGCGAATGAAGAACTTCAGAAGGTGTACGCAGGTGTGCAGTCGGGAACGATAGGGGGAGGGTCGGCGGGACTTGCAGTTTCGGCGAGCGCCATCCAGTCGGTCAGCGTCCAGACGAGCGGGTTCGACGCAGACTACGGGAACGCACAATCCGGCGTCATCAACATCGTTACCAAGTCGGGGGGAGAGCGGTACTCCGCCAGCGCGCAATTTCGTACAGACCGAATCGCTTCGACCAACCAGAACGAAAACTACAGCTCATTTTCGCTGGGTGGGCCGGAACCCTTCACAAAATACATCATGCCGAGTCTTGGTCTTAGCGTACCGGGCGCACTCACGTTCTACATCAATGCCGATGCCGATCGGAACGACGGACCCTACACCTACGTCCACAACGAATTCTTCCACCCTCTCGAACGACGCGTCGAGCTGAACGGTTTCCTGGGTGGAATCCTGAACGGATTGGGATATCGTTACAGAGATGACCAAAGCAACGCCTTCACGTTTGACTCGAAATTGAAATACGATATGAGCGGCTCCGATCAATTTCTCTACCGGTATGGCGCAAGCCTTTCATCGAACCACGGTTATGACAATTCTTACAAGTACCTTGCAGACTCTTCCCTCCTGACGGCGAAGCTGGGCATTCAGCACGTGTTCTCCTGGACGCATTTTTTCACGACAAATTCATTTCTCAGAATGTCTCTCGGGAAGGTTGAGACACACGACGGCAACGATGTCGCCGGAATTAAACCGTCTGACTATTCCTCGGCGTGGCAGTATCAGGATCCCTTCGATGACGGCTTCAATCATCTGGGTTCTGCCCAGAAGTGGCTCAAATCGATCACCGACGTATGGACGGCACGATTGGACTTTAACAGCCAGGTCCATCCGCTTCATCTGCTAAAAGCGGGATTCGAATTCGATTATGAGGAGATCAACTCCACTGAGATCGACCTGCCGACGGTCGCTCATACGGTGAACGGAGTCGTGGTTACCCCCCCGATTGATGATCCGACGTACGCACGCGGTGATTATCCGGGCTACGGAGTCTATCGTTGGAACCTTAATAACTATCCGAGCCGCGGTGCCGCCTATCTCCAGGACAATATCGAGTTTTCTGGGCTCAATCTCCACGTCGGCTTGCGGTACGACTACTATGACATAGGCCGGCAGGTTTTCTATGATGACTTCAGAAACAATTGGGAAATTGCCCTGAACGCCGGGCCTCCCGGCAGTCCCGGTTATCTCGGAGCCGACTGGATTGACAATGTCGGCTTCGACACCATAATGACAAATGGATCATTAAAGCAGTTCGGACCGAACGCCGGAGGGGACAAGTATACAGTGTCGAGGGGATTGTCGGATACAAAGAGATTTCTCTACTACCTGACCCACGGCACTGTCAGTCCGCGCCTTTCCATCGGTTACCCCGTTACTGACAGGATCGTCTTCTATTTCAATTATGGCCATTTTCTGCAATTGCCGGACAGGGAGAACTATTACCGGGACCCGACAATCACTGGGGCAACAGATAACATCATCGGGAATCCGAGCCTCAAGCCGCAGCGGACGGTGGAGTACGAGGCGGGCTTCGAAGACCAGGTCAGCGATGAAATGGCCTTCACGGTTCACGCATTCTATAAAGATGTTTTTGACTACCTTCATCTTTTCAAGCGGGCGGGAAACAACTTCCAGCGAAACTTCGATTACGCGAGTGTACGCGGATTTGAAATCACGCTGAACCAGTCGCTCACGGGGAATTTCTCGACGAGTGTCAGCTACTCCTACCAGCTTGCAAAAGGCCGTTCGTCCAATCCGCTGGCACAGTTATTCCAGCCGCAGTTTCAACTGCCGCGTGAAAGCCGCCTTGACCGCGACCAAAACCACACCGCGAATGTGTTCACGACGTATCGCGTTCTTGCGAACGAGCGGGGACACTTGTTCGGGCTCCCGTTCGTGAACAATTATGGGATTTCACTGACATGGAGTCTTGGAAGCGGTTTTCCCTATACGCCGTATCATGGGCAGACTAATGCGAGAAACGTTTACCTGTTCAATAACGAGACGAAGCCGTACACGTCGGTCGTCAATTTGTCAATGTACAAGGGGTTTCTTGTCTCGCAGGGACTGAATCTATTGGTTACGCTCGATATCACAAATCTTTTCAACCGGCGGAACGTCAATAACATCTTTGATCAAACCGGCGCGCCCGCTAAATTCGGAGACGCTGACGCCAGCGCGGGTCTCTACCCCTTAATCTACCCTTGGCGCAGGGTCGACAGCCGCCTTGATCCAACTATTTTTCAGGGCTCCCGGCAAATCATCCTTGGGATGAAGGTGAACTGGGAATGACGTGTTGTCAAACAGTGAGGAATTCGAGTCCATGAACAGGCCACTGCTACTGCTCGTTCTCACGATGCTTTTTTTGCGACCGGTTCAGCCGGCTGATAAGAACAATCGCGGCTCCGGAGGAAAAGCCAGGCAATCCTCAGACATTAATGCGGATGGCGTAAGCTGGGCCAAGCATGTATTGCAGGGGTACAACATGAGAATTTGGCTTTCGAATCAAATTGCATTCGGCATTGAGGCATGGAGTCCCCTCCCGGTTCCGCCCTCGGGCAACTGCGGCCCGACCGGTATCGGCCTCGAGTATCCCCTTGGAGGGTGCGTGGAGCACATGTTTGGCGGTGGTCCCTGGATCGGCGGAATAATCGACGGTAAGCGGAGAGTTGACGAAACATATAATGGCGACGATGCACGCCATGAGATCGTGCCTGCGTTGAGAGACACTGCCCGGGATAAAATCTGGCACACGCACACCGGTATTGAGACGGATGATCCAAACGATCTGAATGGGCACTACAGCGGGTATTATGCTAGACATGGCATCCAGGTCAACCGAAGAGGTTGCGATGATGACCAAGATGGCAGAGTGGACGAAGATGAGCTTGACGGTGAGGATAACGACGGGGATTGGAATCCGCTGACCGATGATCTAGGTTCCGACGGTTTGCCCGACAGTCAGGAGGTCAGTTGCACCGGAAAGGTTTACGATCCGGTGACAAACCCGGATCCCGCCTTTGATAATTATGACCGGTTTGCATTCGACAAGTGCCATACCGATGCGGGCGGGAATTACATCCGCAAGTCGGACAAGAACCTCTACACGCAGAACAACGGCATTCCGGATCACGGCGAGCCGCACGTCGACGAAGATTACGGTGCGATATCCGATAAGGATTACTACATGGGGGCGACCGACTCAACCGGCACGTGCAACGGATGTCCCGACCACGTACCCATGCATATCAAATGCTTCATGAAGTCATACGCCTGGGAGGGCGACTTCGCCGATGGTGTCCTCCCGTTCGACTACATATTTGTCAACGTGGGAAGAAAGACGATCAAGGATGTTTATGTTGCATTTTTCTGCGACATGGATGTTGGGCCTGTAAATATCTCGGGGTATTATGGTCACGATTATGCCTGTTATTTCCCCGATCTTCGCACCGCCTACATTCATAATGCAGTAGACAGGGGCTCGACCCCGATGGGTCTCACGGTACTGAAAACGCCGAGACCGCTGGATTCTCTTCAATATATTTTCCAGTGGCACGGATTTAACGAACCCGGCACCGAAGATTCGTTGATCTACTGCTGGATGAGCGGTCAATGTTTCGTCGATCCGATCAAACCATGCCAATCGCCGATCTCGCCGACCGATACGCGGTTCTTCTTCTCGTTCGGGAAGTTCGACGAGATGAAGCCCGGAGATACGTTGAAGATATCGGTTGCCCTCGTCGGCGGTTATGGCATCGAAGCCGGCCCTCACAACCTCCGGGAGAATGCGGAGAACGCACTAAAGCTGTACAAGCGAGGCTACCTGGCCCCGATCAATCTGCCGGCACCCCCCCTGAAGGTTACCGAAGGGTTTAAGAAGGTGAGACTGGAATGGGGGTCACACCTTGATACCGCCCATCTCCTGGACAATCCCCAGACCATCTGGGACGACTCGAGCAAGATCGCCCAGGGATACCCGGACACGAGCTGGCGGCGCAAAAATCCTCCGTGCCAGATCCCCGGCGCCTGCGAGAGCGGACATCTGTGCATCAACGGGTACTTGACGGGCGGACGCATCTTCGAGGGGTACCGGCTCTACCGGAGTGAAGACCCCGGGAATGACGCGGGGACAGCGAGTTGGACACTTTTGAGGCAGTATGACATTCCGGATGACAAATTTGAGTACAACGTCGGCCTGGACTCTGTCTTCGTTGATTCCAATCTTACCCGGGGGAAGCGATATTGGTACGCGGTTACTTCCTTCGGTATCCCCGATCTGACGATCATCGAGGTCAAGGACAGCAGCGGGGCTCTCCGATTCGATTCATTGTACGCTCAAAACACGGAATCACCGAAGAGCAACAAAACGAGGGTGGATCTTTCATTCTCGGTGTCGGATACTCTGGGCAAAGTTATCGTGGTTCCAAATCCGTACAGGGTTGACCGCGATTACACCTATGAGACCGGGGGCTGGGAAGGTCGTGCAAGCGGGTGGTCGGAGAACAACCGCCTGGTCAAATTCATCCATCTGCCGCAGAAATGTACGATTCGAATTTTCACGCTCGCAGGCGATCAGGTTACGACGCTCGACCACAACGATCCCGTTCGTGGGGAACTTGAATGGAACCTGTTGAGTCAAAGCGGCCGGGCGCTTGCAAGCGGAGTTTACATTTTTACCGTTGAATCGAAT
>DASQAZ010000059.1:0-4264 GCA_035635475.1 Bacteroidota bacterium
GATGATCGACGTCGAGGGGAATTGCTGCTTGAACAGCCTCGCGCCTTCAATCCCCGACATGCCCGGCAAGCCGATATCCGACAGCAGGACGTCCGGCGGCTTCGTCACCGATTGCAGGGCCTCCTCATACGACTTGAACGAGTCGAAACACGTGAATCCGTCTGTGTTCTCAATAATATAGGATAAGCCCAACCGGACTTCTTTTTCGTCCTCGATGATGATGACCGAGATGGGCTGCTTCGTCATGATGGCAGATTCAATATAGCCATGAGTGCCCGCCTGCGCAACCGCATATTCAGCCGGTTTTTACTTCAAGAGAGATCCGGCTCCCCTGGTTCGGTGTGCTCGAGACCTTGAAATGTCCGCCGGCTCTTTCCCCGCGAATTCTCATGGTTCTCAGCCCATCACCGTCTCCCTCGCCCTGTATCATCGAAAATCCGATTCCATCGTCAATGATTTCCAACAGGGCGCCGTTCCTGGTCGAATGGACCGAGAAACGAACGCTTCCGGCTTCGGAATGCTGGACAATGTTGTGGATTGCCTCCTTGAACACGAGATAGATATCCCGTCGTTTCTGCAGGGGTAGCCTCGTCTCGTCGAAGCTGCCGAGAATCTCGGTTTCAAATGTCATCTGGCTGCCCTCGCAGGTTTCCTGACCGAATTGCACGATCCTCCGAATCACGTTCTGGAGATCGTCGTTTTTCGGATCGACCGACCACACGATGTCGCCCAGCGAATCGATCAACGCTCGGGCGGTCTCACCGATCTTATTGAGGTATTCCGTCTGCTCGACGTCGGCCTTCGTTGCTTTTCTCTTCGCGACTTCCGTCATCACCGAAATGCGTGTCAGGCTCGAGCCGATGTCATCGTGCAGATCCATCGCGATGCGGCTGCGGGTTCGCTCAATCTCCAAGAGCTTTTTCAATCGGTAACGATACGCCGCATAGACCCCTGCGGCTGTGAGCCCTGCACAGGCGGCCACAAACCACCATCGCTGCCACACCGGCGGAAGCACTGAAAAGGAGGCAAGAGCCGGATGAGTGCTCCAGACTCCTTCGCTGTTTCGCGCGAGAACATTGAACGTGTAGCTGCCCGCGGGGAGATGAGTATACCGGACTTCGCGCCCCTTTACCGGCGGGGACCATGACCGGTCATACCCCTCGAGCTTATACTTATATCGTATGTTGGTTTCATCGGTGAAGCTCAACCCGGCATAGCGAAACAAAATTGCCGCAACGCCGGGGGCGAGCTCGAACGGTTCGGCCGGCTTGAGCAGTGTCGTATCCGCCTGAATGCCGGTGATGTAAATTGGCGGATGACGGCCGCTGTGATAGAGCCGCTGCGGCCGGAGCTTCGTGACGCCGGGAAAGCTGCTAACCCAGAGATCACCAGCACGATCGACCATCAGGCCATGGATGCCGATTTCATTGAAGCCGTCGCCGGCCATGAAATTTCGAAAACTCGTTCCGTCGAACTGGCTCAGCCCGGAGGATGTTCCCACCCAGATCTGCCCGAGTGAATCCTGCGCCAGGGCAAAGACGCGGTCTCCGACAAGCCCATCATTGGTTGTGTACTGTCTCAGGGCTTTTCCGTCATACTCGATCAAGCCGCTCCCGTCAGTGGCAAGCCACAACCGATGTTCTCGATCTGCCAGGATTTCGTAGACGATTGCGTCTCTACCCTCCGTCCCCGTCCACCGGAGAGAGATGGGAATCAGGGAATCGCCGCTCAATCTCACCAATCGAACGCCTCGCTGCGTCGCCAGCCAGATATCCTCCGGGCAGGAGGGGCAAGAGGAAAATTCTTTGATATCGAAGATTGTCAGCGTGTCGATGGCAGGATGAGCGAGTTTATGGACTCTTCCCTCGGGATCGAGCCGGCAGATTCCGGCAGCCGTTCCGATGAGAATCGACCCGTCTCGTTCCTTCGCAAGAGCATGTACCGCACTAGACGGAAGCCCTGCTTGAACTCCGAACACAAACTCCTGATCATGATTCTTGAGAACGACGCCCCCCCGCCAGGTTCCAAGCCATATCTTCCGCGGTGTTTCGGCAAGCATCGATGTGATCGTAAGAGTCGTCACCGGCTCACGAACGAGTTGTGATTCTTGGAGCCTGTACAACCCCGTATTGCGCGAGCCGAAGTAGATCGTACCCATCTCATCTTGTTCGATCGGTCCGATGCCCGGTTTAGACAGCATTTCCTTACCCGGAAAATCCAGGATAAAGTCGCCGGCGATGAGTTTCCGCACACCCGGGGCACTGGCAAACCACACGTTTCCCTCACGATCGAGAGAAATATCGTAAACGACTGCATCACCAAACGACTCATCTCTCCGGAACCGATATTCACCGTTTTCAGAGACGCGGCGATACAACCCGTTCATGGTGCCGACCCAGAAATTGCCTTGCCGGTCCTCCTGAAACGCCCAAACGCCGCGCTCCGGCAGACCCTCTGCAGTCGAATAGAATTTTACGCCGCCGTCCTTCAGGCAGAGCGCTCCGTTGAAGCCCCCTGCCCACAGCTCCCCTTCCGGTGATTCATAGATCGCATAGGACCGGACGCCGAAATCACCTGAGTACCCTCGCTCGCGCAGTTCATCGTGCAGTTCGCCGTTGTAGTAGGAGTACACCCGGTCTGATCCGATCCAGAGTATCCCTTTCGAGTCGATGTATAATGCGCCGGACGGATAATTCGGAAATGAATCGATGGACCACGAAGTGCGTTCAGCATTGGTGAAATGAATCCGGTTCAACCCGCCTGCCCCCGACACCCACACATCGCGATGGCGATCCTCCACGACGCTGTTAACGTTGTTGGCGAAGGGACTATTGAGCCCGGAAAATGTGACGATCCCGCCATTCCAGATTCGCATCAATCCGCCCCGATAAAAGCCGGAATAACCGAACCAGATCGCGCCGCTGGAGTCTTGGCAGATGCAGCGAGCGAAGATCCCGGGGATTTCTTTCGCTTGCGAGAAGTTGACGAACTTCTGACCGTCGTAGCGTGTAATGCCGGCCTGCGTGCCGAACCACATGTAGCCGTCCCTGTCCTGAAGGATGGGAGCAACGCGGCTGTCGGGAAGTCCGTCCTGCGTCGTGTAGTTCTTGAGGAGAAGTCCTTGGCCGTTGGAGAACTGAAAGACGACGAAGACGAGGAGGACTATGGAGGAGGGAGGTAAAATGATCTTTTTCACCTTAGAACTAATATGATCGACTCTCTCAGCACCAAGGTAGGGCTGGGATGACGAGCTTCGAGCGCCATCGGGAAGAATCGGGGATGACGCGGATTCAGAGGAAATCACATACCTCGAGGTTGGATGTCTTTACGAGGGATTCATCAAATTCCCTTGGTCTGATACAGTTTGTGGATATTCACCGCGACGCCCCGTTCGTGGAGACAAAAAGGGGGGCGGAACACAATTTAGCTAGTCGTCCTCCTCCTCCCCCTTTTCCTCATCTTCCTTCTCGCCGTTCTTCTTGTCAGTCTCGAGGATCTTTCCGGAAGCGTCCAGCGCAACTTCTTTTGTCTTCTTCCCCACTTTAACATGGAGTTCATACGTGACGTCGGTGCCGCGAATGACTTTCTCTGCCTTGAGTAATTTCCCGCCCGGGTAGGCCATGTCGACGGTGCCTTTCATCGCTGCGGGCAATGTGCCGATGTCCATGCCCTCTTCAATCTCGGAAATTTTGCCATCGGGCGTGTAGAGCAGGTCTCTGTTCGTTTTTCCATCGACGCTCTCTATTTCGTAAAACTTCTTGCCTTTCTCAGTCTCCACCGCCTGCCCCTTGATGGTTGCAGCAGGGTAATTTGTCTTAAATGCAGCAAGCACAGCTGCGGGAATTTGTTTCTTCGAGATTTTCTTCTCGCCCGCCGTACTCGCATTTCTACCCGCGCCGAATAGCAGGCAGAGGCATATCACCGAGAATAGAACACGGGGGATTTTCATATGACGCTCCTTACCTTGGTTGATTGAGGAAAACGACAGGCCTAAAGTAAGGATTTTTCGAGGCACAAACAACAAAAGGAGAAGCGAGGGCCCGGACTCCATCGGACTCGAGGAGGGCGAAACCGATTGTTCAGAGCACTACTTCGGGTCTGCGTGCTCTGGGATCCTCACTTTAGGAGAATCATCTTGCGCAGGTTCACGAATGCACCGCCATTCGGCCCGTCAACGAAAAGTCGATAGAAGTAAATGCCCGAAGAGTAATTCGACCCATCCAGCGTGACGACCTGCACCCCGGCGTTCATGGTCTGATGATCA
>DASQAZ010000060.1:0-9090 GCA_035635475.1 Bacteroidota bacterium
GAGGAATCTGGTTCCGTTCTGATTGAGCCTCCGCGTTGACTCGTTAATCTACCGCTTTTTTCAATTCCGCGCAATGAGATAACGACACCCCGGAACGCGTCACTTTCCTGGTTTCCTGAACGACAACATCATCGGCAGCGCAAACAGAGTCAGTATGGTCGACATGGCAAAGCCGCCGATCACGGCGATGGCAAGGGGCCTCTGCATCTGGGCGCCAGCCCCGACGCCGAGAGCAAGCGGAAAGAGTGTGAGAATCGTCGCGAGCGCGGTCATGATAATCGGACGCAGGCGAAGCGCCCCCGCGGCTAGAAGGGCGTCGGTGTTCTCCAGTCCCTCGTTGCGATATTTTCTCGCAAAGTGGACGTAGAAGATGCAATTCTCCGCAACCGCTCCCACGATCAGGATCATGCCGACGAAGCTCGACACGTTGAAGGTCGTCTGCGTCGCCCACAATGCAAAGAAGACGCCGAAGAGCGACAGGATTGTTAAGAGATAGATCACCCCCGTGATATAGAACGATTCGAATTCAATCAGAAGCACAATCCACACGAACAGAGAGGCCGCGATCAGGACCATCAACAGGCCGCGGAACGATTCCTGCTGGGTTTCATAGATCCCTCCATAGCTGAGCGTTACCCCCTGGGGGACCGTCAATTCTCTCTTCAAGCGGTTCTGGATTTCGGCGATGGTACTGCCCAGGTCCCGGCCGGAGATCCTCGAGGTGACGGCAACCATCGGCTTCAGATTCTCTCTGGCAATTTCGGTCTGGCCCGGATCGATCTTGATCGATGCGAGGGCACCGAGTTGGAAAATCCCGCCGTTCGGCGATCCGATGCGGAGCGCAAGCAACCGGCTCTGGTCTTCCCTGTACCGGTCGGGGAGGCGCACCCTGACCCCGATCAGCTTCTCGCCGCTCTGGATTTCGGTAGCCACGCTCCCCCGGATATCGTTCTCAAGTTGTTGAATCAGATCTTCGACGGTCAATCCGGCCCGGCCGATCGCCGGCTCGTCGGGAACGATGATCAACGCTGGACCGCTGATTGTAATGCCGTTGAACGCGTCGACGACCCCGGGAACGGTCGCGATAATGCCGGCGATATCTTTCGCGGTCTTTTCGATCAGCGGTTTGTCCGGACCGAAGACCTTAATCTCGATGGGCGAGGGCACATTCGTCAGATCGCCGACCAGGTCCTGAATGGCTTCGCCGAATTCGATTCTGAGCGCGGGTTGGGATGCTTCGATCTGCGAACGCAGTTCGTCCATGATCTGTTCCGCGGACCGGTTCCTCTTCGCCTTCAACTTGATGAGAAAATCGCCGGTATTCGGTTCGGTAATAAAGAAACCCATCTGCGTCCCGGTCCGGCGGGAATACGACTCCACTTCGGGCGTCTCCATGATCATCTCCTCGAGCTCCAGCAGCACGCGATGCGTTTCGTTGAGGGAAGTGCCGGGCGGTGACCAGTAATCAAGCACGAACGCGCCTTCGTCCATCACCGGCATGAAGCTGCTCCCGAGCTGCGTATAGAAATAAGCGCTTGATCCGAGGAGGATGAGCGTGAGAGGGATGATCAAAATTCTCCGTTTCAGGAGTCCGGTGAGAGCCGATTGATACAACGGAAGAAGTCCTCCTTTTTTCCTTGTAGCAACGGTCTCAGGCGTCACAGATTCGCGAATCTTGAACCTGGAGGCAAGTAACGGGGCGACAAGCAGCGAGACTGCGAATGAAACCAGCAGGGCGAAGATCATCGTAAGCGAGAGCGATTTGAAAAACGACCCCGCCACGCCCGAGAGAAATGCAAAAGGGATATGGATGACGATCGTGGCTGCACTCGATCCGACGACCGCGGGAATCATCTCCGATACGGAGGAGTGGACGGCGCTAAGAAAGCTTTCCCGCCTCTCTTCGAAGTGCCGGAAGATGTTCTCGACGACGACGATCGTGTCGTCTATAATGAGGCCGATTGCAGCCGCAATTCCCCCCAGCGTCATGATGTTAAACGACTCCTTGACGGTGTGCAGGAGGAGGGCCGTAATCGCCACCGTAATCGGGATGATAACCGCCGCAACGAGAATCACCCTCCAGTTCTTCAGGAAGACAAGCAGGATGAGCACCGCGAGCAGGACGCCCATCCCGATGCTATCGCGGACCGTCGCGAAAGATTCCTGGATAATGTCGGACTGATCGTAGAAATTGCTGACTCTGACGTCAGACGGTATTTGAGAGCGGAGATCGGCAAGCGTGGTTTTTACATCATTGGAGATCTGCGCCGTGTTCCCGTCGGGCTGTTTGAGAATGTTGATCAGGACCGCTTCCTTCCCGTCGCTCGTCACGCGGATATATTCATCTTTCTCGGAGGGAGTGACCGCAGCGAGCTGGCCCAGGAGGATCGGCGTAGAACCGCGGGTGCCGACCACGATCGCACGCACCGCTTCAATGGAAACTTGCCTGTTATCGACCAGCGTGAGGTACAAACGATAGTTTGCGTCGATGAGGCCGACGCTACCCAGAAGATTCGACTTCTGAAGAGCGGCCGACACCTGTGTGATATCCAGATTGTAGGCTGACAGCTTTGCCGGATCGGCGGTGACGAGGAATTCGCGTGTTCTTCCGCCCACGATCCTGGTTTGCGAGACCCCGAAGATGCGGCTCAGGGCAGGGCGGATCGTGTAGAGTGCGACATCCCGCATGTCCACCAGACTGCGCTTGTCGGATGTGAGAGCATAGCCGACGATCGGGAAAAAGGTCGCATTCATGCGCTCCACGTTGATTGAGGCCGCCGGCGGAAGCTGGCTGCGGATCGAGGAAACCCGCGCCTGCAGCAATTGCTGCGACAGGATGATGTCGGTTCCCCAGTTGAAGTTGACGAAAATCTCGGCTGCGCCCCGCGCTGTCGTGGACCGGACAGTGCGCACTCCCGGGACAGAATTCGCCGCCTCCTCGAGCGGCTTGGTCAATGTTACCATCACGCGATCGGCGGGCTGATCCCCGTAATCGACAAGGATGACGATCCGCGGAAAGGTGATGTCGGGAAAGATCGAGATGGGGAGATTAAGGGCCGCGAGGACGCCTGCCCCTGCAAGAACCGAAACAATGAACAGTATCGCCCGTGGGTGACGGTGCGAAAAACCTGTAATGTTCAATTCTCTATTCTTACTCTGGTGGAGTCCGGCAATCCGTAATGACCCTCTATTATAACGACACTGCCCGGGGCGAGACCCGGCGACGCGACTTCGACCGTTGAATCGGAATTCAATCCGACCGCGACGTCGATCTTGTGCGCAAGTGAGTCCGTACCGACCACCATCAGGCTGGCGGTGTTGTTTTCGTCGTTCCGGAGAACCGCAGCCTTTGGCACGAGGAGAATATTCGTGCGTTCCCCGACAGTGATTCTTGCCTCGCCGAACAACGACCCTTCGAAATGCTCCGTAGGTTCCACAAAAGAAATCTGAACCGGAATTGTCTGATCGCCCGCATTGGCCTGCGGTTCAATCTGGTGCACGGTCCCGCTGTACTTTTTCCCGGGCTTTGCGCTGAACCGCATTGCGACATGCTGACCGATTCGTATCCTGTTCAGGGATGTCGTGGGGACCTGCGCGATGAAGATGAGCGATGAAGGGTCTACCATCGTCGCGACCAGGTCACCTTCGAGCACGGCGTCCTGCTCATGCTTCAGCTTGCCGCTGAGGATGCCGTCGAACGGCGCCTTCAGGTCGACCGTGTTCGCCGACTTCAGTGCGAGATCGAGAGCCTTTTGAGCCTCCTTGCGCTGGCCCGGTGTTGCGGCCGATCGCAGAAGCTCTTCCGCGCCGACGATGGCTGCACGCGATTCCTTCGTCTGAACCCGGGCGACGATATCTCTTTTGTGCAGCCTGTCGCCGGTATAGAATTTAAAGCTTGTGATCAGCCCCGCGATGGGCGAGCGGAGTTGTGCTTCTCTCCGGTAGGCAGTCGACCCTGAGACGGTAATCGTTTCGTCGATTCGTCCCCGCACGACCGAAGCCGTCTTCACCTCGACCACAGGTGGCGGCGGGGAGTCCGCCGCCGGCTGCTTTCCGCAATGCTGCATCACCGCCATCAGGAGCATGGCCGTCGCGACGACGAATCCCTTTCGGTTTGGCAGATTGACCATAGACCTGATTATTTCCCGATTCATGACAGAGTTGGTGCTTCGATGAAGTAGATTATTTTCCGCTCAATTTCAACAAGCCGGCGAGCGAAGACCGGAGTTGGAACAGTGTGGAACTAAAATTCAACTTGACCTCCTCCAGGAGTCGTTGGGAATCCAGGACCTCCAGGTTTGAACCTGACCCGCCCGCGAACCGTGATTTTGCCGAAAGATAATTTTTCTCCGCTTCCGCGATGTTCGCCCGATAGCTCACCAGGCTCTTCCGGGCAAGTTCAAGGTCGCCCAGTGTATTCCGCCATTCGGTCTCGAGGCCCCGCCTTTGCAGGAGGAGTTGAGCGTCCAACTGGTCCCGATCGAAGACTCGTTGTTCGATCCGGTCGCTGATGGCGCCCCAGGAAAAGATCGGCAGGTCCAGGGAGAGAAATACCGAATATCCGAGGTCATCGCCAAACTCGTGAGGGTGAATCCCGAGAGCACCCAGGTCTCCGCCAAGGGTGAGGGTGGGCAGCCGTTCGCCTTTTGCAACGGTTATGCTGTAATCCGCCGATTTTCTGTCGCGGTCGAGCAGCTGGTACTCGGGGTTTTCCTCAACCGTAAGCGTCGGGATTGCGGAGGAATCGGCGCCTGCCTCGGGGGCGACCTCGATCGCTTGATTCAGGGGGCCGCCGAGAATATTCACCAGGAGCAGCTTTGCTTTTTGAACCGCCTGCCTGGCTGCGTCGGCGGCGATGATCGCATTATTCAGGTCGACCTGTGTCTTGAGGAGGTCGCCCTGCGTGGCGCCCCCCCCGAGGCGAAGCTGGTTCAAGAGCGTGCGATAATCCTCGAGCCGGTTCACCGTCTCCCTTCGGATCGCGAGTTCCTCTTCGGCGCGGAGGGTTTCGTAGTATTGCGTTCTTACAGCGAAGGCGATATCGAGGTTGCTTTTCTGAAGATTGATCTGGGATCGGGCGATTGCGTTCGACGATTGATCTACCAGCGCACCCCGCACGCCCCCGTCGTACAAGGGCAGCGTCGTCGAAAGTTGGACGCCATATTCGCCGCCGTTCGTAATTGCGGTATTATACGAATCCTCGGGGGTATACAGCAGATGAGAACGGAAGAAAAGCGCGGGATATCGCGTCGTCGTCACTTCGTGGAAACGCGATTCGCTCTGTTTGATTCCGGTCTCGGCGATTTTCATCGAAGGATTGTTCTTGCGCGCGAGCTCAATCGCCTGTGGGAGGGAAATTGTGTCAACTTGCGAGTATGCGCGGAGTACATACAATGCGATGAGAGAGAGACAAAAAACCAGGCGCTTCATTGACCGATTCAGCGGGGAGAAGCGAGATGATGCAACAATCCATGAGTACGGCCCACGCGTTTATTATATGAAAAATCGCGCAGAAAAACCATTAAACTGTATGTAAAGTTGACATTCGGCTCGATTAAATCTATATTCTCACACCTTCAATTCCAGTAGTATCCTGCATCTGCCAAAATCAAGAGAAGACTCGAAAGGCATTTTGGGTGACGGACGAATTGCTCCGGCTCTCACCTTAGAGGAGGTCGCTGATGGATCGATCGGAAGGTAGAAAAAGATATATCTCCATTTTCGGACTCACGGTCACCATCCTCGGTCTGATCTTCCTCCTGCGAAACCTCGATGTCATCCGCATCGGCCATCGTTGGTGGGCCCTCTTCTTCCTGATTCCCATCTCGTACCTGCTGTCAAACGTCATGCACCCCCGACGGGACGCCGGGGGGAGCTTCATGGCCGACATGCGCTCGTCGTTAATCGGTCTCGTAACACTCTCGGCGGTGATGCTGATCTTCCTCCTCGGGCTGCATTGGGGGGTCGTGTGGCCGATTCTCATCATCATCGGCGGATTATCTTTACTCCTCTCCAGACATCAAAAATGAGACATGTGCGGCCGCTTCACCATAACAGCAGATAGGGTTGACTTCATCCTGAAACGGTTCCAGGCCGAGCTCGCCCCCGATTTCCGGGACTACAAACCCAGGTATAACGCCGCGCCTTCGCAGTTCGTACCGGGTATTGTTTCCAAGGAGGATGGGAAGCGGTACCTGACAAATATCTTCTGGGGGCTTACGCCGCCATGGGCCGAGAAGGAAGGGAGCAAGTTTTCCACGCAGATCAACATCCGGGATGACACGGTGGTGAGAAATAAATTTTTTCGGGCTTTGCTGCTCCGAAACCGGTGTGTGTTTGTCGCCGACGGCTTCTACGAATGGCAGGCCCCGCCGGCGTCCGGAAAGAATCCGGCGCAAAAGGGAGTTCGGAAGACTCCCTACAGAATTTTCCTGAAGGAGAACGAAATATTTCCCCTCGCGGGTCTCTGGCGTACGAAACAGGAAGGCGACAAGGCCATTCTCACAGGAGCGATCATCACCACCAGCCCGAACAAGCTGCTGAAACCGATCCACAACCGGATGCCTGTCATCCTCGACGACAAAGCATTGAAGGAGTGGCTCGATCCGGCCCATGATAACCTGGATAAACTCAGTTCGTACCTGAAGCCGTTCCCCGAATCGAACATGAAGGCACAGGTTGTATCGACCGAAGTCAACAACGCCCGGATAGACTCGCCCGAACTTATCCAGCCCGTGTAAGTCACCCGGGGAGCGTGCCCACCAAGAGAAATCAGAAAGACGGGAGAGCGAGCATCCCCCTGGGTGAGCGCGCAACCCTCAGCCTGACGTTCGACAAGGACGACATCTCGACTCTCCAGAAGCTTCCCTGGTACAAACCTCTGACGGAGTGGACCGAGCGGGATGCGCGGTCGCTCCAGGTGAAGAGCGGGCTCTCGCGGCATGTGGTCCGGTTCGTCAAGGTCCGGGGCAAATCGTTCGCAATCAAAGAGACCTCGGCGGAGACCGCGGAGAAAGAATATAATTCCTACGTGCAGCTCTGGGAGATGGAGGTCCCGACTCTTCGGCCGGTGGGGAGGGTGATTCGCGAGGACAGGAAAATGCTTTCCGAGACCAAGGCGGCCCCGCAGGTCGAGTCTGATTCGACCGGATACGTCATCACGCGGCTGCTCGAGTATTCCATCCCGCACTACCATTTGTTTAAGAGGGCATTTACTACCGTAAACCGAAATATCATCTGGGATGCGATCGTGCGGCTGTTCGTTCAGCTTCATCGCAAGGGAGTCTACTGGGGCGACGCATCATTGTCGAATATGATGATTGTTTTCGCGAATCAACACCTTCCCGAGATCGGCATCCGGACGGTTCTGCGGGCAGTTCTTGCCGACGCCGAGACGGTTGAGATTTATCCGCAGCTCTCGGAGAAACTGCGGCTTGCAGACGCGGAGCACTTCCTCGAGACCATGGCCTGGACGGAAGCCGATGTGATATCAAGCGGTATCATACGTGAACCGCTGATGACCGAAGCCGACCAGCGGTACATCATGAGCCGTTATCTCGACCTGTTCGAGATCGAAAGGGAAGAGCAGACGTTCGAATTGATCACGAAGATCGACGTCGATGCGATGCTTGGGCCATTCGGGATCAGGGGAGAATCCAAAGCATTGCTCCAGCACATCTACGAGCACCGGTGGTATCTGAGCGAGCGCGAGAAGCGGGAAGTCCCGATCGAAGACGCCGCCCGCGACTGGTATGAAACCGTGTTTAAGCCGGTGATAAGGCTCTTCGGGGAGTTCAAAATCCTCGACGAATTCCCGGACAGGACTGCCGCATCGCTGTACCTTGATATCATGCTTCACAAGTACTATCTTAGCGAAAAGGTCGGCCGCGACGTCGGACTGAGCGTGGCATTCGAAAGTTACTCGAAGCGGTTCAAGGGGAAACACCGTACTATGGAAAAAATGATGGGACTCGCCCGTTCGATGAAAAAGCTCTTTGAAAAATGAACAGCGGCCGAAACGGCCCTCATGAAAGACAATTTCTCAAAACGATCCCACCTTTATGCCCGGTTTCGGCCCACCTACCCCCGGCAACTGTTTGAATACCTGATCTCGCTGGTTGCTGAGCATAAAACCGCTTGGGATTGCGGAACCGGAAATGGCCAGGTTGCGGGAGTGCTCGCTGAATACTTCGACAAGGTTTATGCGTCCGACATCAGCGAGAATCAGATCAGGCTCGCAGTTGTAAAACCGAACATCGTCTACAAGCTTGAGCCCGCCGAACAAACCTCATTCGCCGGCGGGATGTTTGACCTGATAACGGCCGGGCAAGCCGTCCACTGGTTTGACTTTCCCCGGTTTTACAATGAAGTTGATCGGACGTTAAAACCCGGGGGAATCCTGGCAGTCTTCGCTTATTCGCTCCTGAAGACGGGAGACGAAACGGATGGGGTTATCGATACGTTCTATACCAAGATCACCGATCCCTACTGGGATGATGAAAGAAAATATGTGGATGATCATTATCAAACCATCCCATTCCCCTTCCGGGACATCGAGGCTCCGCCGTTTATTGTCGAGCAGTACTGGGACATCGAAGAATTTGCCGGATATCTGAACACATGGTCGGCGGTCCAGCATTACATCGATAAGAACAACGCGAATCCCGTCGATATGATCGCCGAGCAGCTCAGTAGAACATGGGGAAGCGAACCGAAAAAGAGAGTTACATTCCCGGTATTCATGAGAGTGGGAAGAAAATCGCAAAATGGGGAACGATCACGATGAGGTTCGCGGATACCATTGCTCCGGGGGTGTGCACGTCAGGGAGGCAAGAAACCGCGACATTCCAGGTGTGGCTCATTCGAACCTCTCGTCCGGCGATCCTCGCCGTATTCATGTGTGTGGTTGTGACAGCCCCGGCATTCGGGCAGACGCATGGGAAACCGGACAGGCAGCAGCTCTTGTTTGATTTCGGCTGGAGGTTCCACCTGGGAGACGCCGCATCCGCCGAAGGGGACTTCGGCTATGGGGAGCATGCCTCCTTCGCGAAGGCAGGGGATGCCGCCGGCGCCGCCAGGCCCGAATTCAAC
>DASQAZ010000061.1:0-18008 GCA_035635475.1 Bacteroidota bacterium
CTGTTCATCACGCATACGTACACGCTCCGGAAATTCGCGGACGTCGACGGCAATATCGGTACCTCCGGCGACCAGACGGCGAAGAAATGGAAAATGAGTCTGTATAAGGATTCCGTTTCCGTCGCCTCGCTCGTCGCTACGGGCAACCCGAACAACGGCGTCCTGTCGACTGCGAACCTTGAGTCCGGCACCTATATCGCAACCGAAGAGGACAGCCTCGGCTGGATCCATCTCGGTAAGATCCGGCACGGAACAACGACGGGAAATACGACGACATCCGGAAACGTCAATAGAGACACCGTGACGTTCCTGGCTGCCAATCCGAATTCTTCCGACACGCTTGATTTCGTGAACGAACAGATCAGCACAATCACGATCTACAAGTTCAAGGATACCGACGGTAACCCGAATACGATCGAGTCGGCAAAACGATGGCACCTGACGTTGTACAAGACTTCGGTCAGCCCGGGAAATATCGTTGCTCAGGCGGATACGAGCCAGCTCACCGTGCAGGGGCTACCGGCGGGTGCCTACATCGCCTCTGAAGCGGACAGCGGGGCGGGATGGGTGCGGTTGAACGGGAATCATGCCCTCAACGACACGCTTGTGCTGTTGGCAAATCAGACGGTTGCCGATACATTTATCAACTTCAGGCCGAACTCCATTCTCGTTCGCAAGCGCAAGGACAACGATGGCAACTTTGCCACAAGCGCCGACAGGGTAGGAAAGGCGTGGAGCCTGACTGTGAGGGATACGTTCGGAGTCTTGGTCGCAACTGTCAACGACTCGACTCTCTCGCTTCCTTCGCTTGGCGATAAATCGTACGACATATCCGAAGCCGATAGCGCCGGATGGATCCACCTCGGGTATGTCATCAACGCGGTCCCGGTGGCTGGAGGCGCCAACTCGGTCAGGGTATCGCTTATCGACGGTCAAAGCGCTGCAGTCGACTTCGTGAATGCTCCGCCAATCTACAGCAGTTTCTTCCGGAGCTTCCGGCAGGACAGCATCGCGAATGATGTGGACAACAAGGGTAAAATTGGCAAATTCGTGAAACGAAAGGCGGATAAGGATCAATTCACGGCCCTTCTGGTGAATGACGTGTCGAGCGTGCCCCACCTACATATGGAGTTTAGTGAGGCCATCCTGACGAATTATCCGTTCTTCACGGTTCCCCCATCGAATCATTCGCCATTAGACCCGTCGAATAAGAAGTGGGAGTTTTCATTCGTTGATAGCGTTCATCACGGAGATACCGTGCTTGTTTCCGGGTTTGGCGACAAGGGGAAGCCACAGAAAGTTTCCAAGTATTTCTGGGAAATCGTATCGGGAACCCCTTTAGGCACAAAGAAAAAGGATCCTCCCTTCCCGGTGAACCAGCCCAAGCTGCCGATGCCGAACAGAGTCAACGCTCTATTCGAAGCGTTTGAGCAGAGCGGGTTCGCTTCGACGAGTGGTTTGATCGTCGGGAGGGACAAGACGACGCCGGTGGACAGCTCCAAGAAGTTCTACGGATGGATCCTGGCGTCAAAGTACACGGATGTGCTGAAATCCCTCAAGGACAAGACGGGGCTGCACGGCGGTTACGCGCGAGGATTTGACAAGCTCACTTCTAACCCGACGAAGGCGGTCCTCGGCCGAAATAAGTCGATTCCTCCCGGCAAGCAGAACAACAAGCTCATTGCTGATATGATCGCCCTGAAATTGAACATCACGGCGAGCATGCTGGCCAAGATCCCGATCGGATTCGGCGAGCTGATCTATAATGACGGCACTTCGAATCCGTACAACGGGAAGATGGTGAAGGAGATCGCCGGAATCGGTGATTCCCTCATGATGGGAAGGTACGTGGGTGCAACGCACACCTTCGTCGACACATCGGTCTTCCGCGTCCTTGATGAGACGATCCAGAAGATCAATTACTCGTTCGAAGGCGCAATGGATACGTTGGACTTCTCGGTGAAGCTGCACATGAAGGGCACCCGGCGGCTCGAGGACGTCGCGTATATGCACGCCAATCCAAGCGTGGTCCCGGCAGTCATTATTCCGCTGGATAGGCCGATTGTCGAAACGCCTCAGGCCTACACGCTGTACCAAAACTATCCGAACCCGTTCAATCCGACAACCACGATCCAGTTCGATCTCATGGAGCCGTCGGTTGTTACGCTGAAGATTTACAACCTGCTCGGCCAGGAGGTGGTCACGCTGCTGGATCATGCGGCCATGGAGGATGGGCAGCAGGAGGTAAACTTCAACGCGGGTAACATGGCTTCGGGAGTCTATTTCTACAGGTTGATTACGCAGCCGGTAATCGATCCCGATGAAGGAGTTGCCGGCCAGCAGTTTGTCGGCGTGAAGAAGATGATGTTCATAAAGTAACAAGGCCCATCCACCGGCCCTTCTCGAACAGGGGCATCCTGAGAAATTGGGATGCCCCTGTCTATTTATGGCTTCCGGCCAGCATTCCATTGCCTTTTTTCTGATTTTTCGATATGTTGATATTCAATGGAGAAGAAGGCGGACTCTGGTGCAACAGGTAGTCGCGATCGGCAAGTTTCCAAGATTAAAAGGGAGGCCGGTGCCCCCGGCGGCTTGAAAGTGACATATCAGGACATTCTCGCCCTGGGCGAGACGAACAGGCGCATCGAACTTTTCGATGGGGAGTGCATTATGCCGGCTATGCCGACCTCGCAACATCAGTACATTGCCACAAGGCTTGCCTTCCATATTTTCAACGACGTGGAAAAACGTGGTTTGGGAAAGACGTTTGGATCACCAGTGGATGTTTATGTATCGCAAACGACGGTGCTTCAGCCCGATCTCTCGTTCCTCTCGACTGAGCGGTTGTTCATCGATGACGGCAAGAAGTTGAATGGTGCGCCCGACCTTGTGGTGGAAATCCTGTCCGAGGCCACAGAGCAGCGCGACCGGACATTCAAGTTCCGAGAATACGCCCGTAGCGGCGCGAGGGAGTACTGGCTTGTATCCCCAGAAAAGAAGGAGATCGAGGTTTATCAGAATTCAGAGAAGGGTTTCATAATCGTGAATATTTTTCGATCTTCCGACACGCTGAATTCCCCGCTGTTCGGCGACATTCAATTAAGGGTTGCGAAGATATTCGAGTGAGGGGGAAGCACGATGAAATCCCAGACGGAGTACCTGTGGTTCAATACGAAAAAACAGAGAGAATACGTCAACATTACCCCAAGCGTAGCAGAGGTTGTGGCGAAGAGCGGCATCCGGGAGGGAATGGTGCTTGTCTCGGCAATGCACATCACAGCGGGCGTGTACGTGAACGATGCGGAGGATGGCCTGATACACGACATCGATGAGTGGCTGGAGAAACTTGCTCCCTCAAGCCTCCCGTATCGTCACCACGCAACCGGGGAATCGAACGGTGATGCTCACTTGAAGAGCCTCCTCATCCATCATGAGGTGATCGTGCCTGTGACTGCGGGGAAACTTGATTTCGGGCCGTGGCAGCAGATTTATTATGCAGAATTTGACGGAAAGCGCAGGAAGCGCGTTATCATTAAAGTCATGGGAGACTAGCTCGTGAGCGGCCGATGCTTGATTTGTCTTATCGTCTTTTATTCCCTCTGCGGCAGCGCAGCCCCGGTCGAGGGAACGGTCAAAGGGAAGGGCGCTTTCCAACTCGACGTCGACGCCGCCCGCTTCTATGGAGACTCCACGAAAACATATGTGGAGATATATTACGATATCCTGGAGAATATACTCACGTATAAGCCGGATTCGGGCCGCTTCCTCGGCGCGGTCAACATGAAGCTCGAACTGAGAAATGACACCTCGGTCGTCTCGAAGAAGGAGTGGACGGTGCCGCATATGATCGCCGATACCTCGAGGCTGATCGCCGGCCAGAAACTGGTGGGCATCGAGGGGCTCGCCCTCCCTCGCGGCAGCTACGTATTCTCCCTAAGCGCCTACGACGTGTGCGATCCGTCCAGAAGAGACAGCCTTTCGGCGCCGCTTCAGTTGCAGCCGTTTCCCGGCGATCGGGAGACCCTTAGCGACGTCGAATTCTGCACATCGATTCAGGCATCCACGAACAAACAGTCGATGTACTACAAGAACACCCTGGAGGTGATCCCGAACGCAAGCCGGCTGTACGGGGTGGGACTTCCCATCATCTACTACTACGCCGAAGCGTACAACCTCATGATGAGCCAATCGCCTGCCGGCTTGATCGTACACGCGGCCGCAATCGATGCGAACGGCAGAGAGGTAGTGGCGCACGACAAGCCGAAATCGCGCGCTCATAACTCCAGTGTCGAAGTGGGGACGCTTAATATCTCCGCCCTGCGCGGAGGCACGTATTATTTCCGGATCTCGCTGCTGGATTCGGCCCGAAAGGTGCTTGCCGTGGCGGCGAAAAAGTTCTTCGTCTACCGGCCCGGCTCGACCTCCGATTCCTCAATGCCGTTCGCTTCGGCGGACGTCTCGACAAGCATTTACGCAATGATGACTGATTCGGCGCTGGACCGTGAGTTTTCGTACGCGCGATACATCGCATCGGATCTCGAACAGAAGCAGTATGCACTCCTCACTGAAAGGAAGGCAAAGCAGCGGTTCGTGTTCGAATTCTGGCGCCGGCGCGACCCGGACCCTCTCACTCCGGGCAATGAATATCAGCAGGAATATTTCCGCCGTGCCGAATATGCCAACAAGAACCTTACATACGGGCTTCGCGAGGGTTGGAAGACCGATCGTGGGCGGGTGTACATCGTCTACGGAACGTCCGATGAAGTAGAACGATTTCCGAGCTCATCGCAAAGCCTTCCCTACGAGATCTGGCATTACAATAACATTCAGGGGGGCGTGGTGTTTGTGTTTGTCGACCGGACGGGCATGGGCGATTACCAACTGGTTCATTCAACCCACCGTGACGAGCTCCACGACGAGATGTGGTACGACCGTTACGCCCAGAGGATGCACTGACACGTCCTTCATGCAGCACCGCCTCGAGTATTTCCTCTTCCGGGTTTTCCACTGGATCATACTTGTGCTCCCCCTGAAATCGGCGCAGCGGCTGGGGGCCTACCTGGGCGCTGCCTCGTTTCACATGATGGGATCCCGCCGCCGCATAGCGCTGGAAAACCTGCGTTACGCCTTCCCCGAAAAGAGCGAAAGGGAAAGAACGGCAATCGCGAGGGGTGCATTCGTCAATTATGGCGTCACCCTCGTCGAGTTCCTCTGGTCGCCTAATCTTTCCGATCCGATTCTGCGGAAACTTGTCAAGATGAGAAACCCCGAACTACTCACCGGGGCTCACCGCCTCGGGAGAGGCATGGTCCTGCTCTCGGGTCATTTCGGGAATTGGGAGCTCATCGCTTCCGGCGTCCCGCGCCTCACGGGCATCCCCTTGACAATCATCGTGCAAACGCAGGCAAATAAGCTGATCGATGGGCTTATCAACGGGCTTCGCTGCAGGTTTGGAAATAGCGTCATCCCCATGGGCATTTCGGTGCGCGGAATCATCAAGACGCTGGCCGAGGGGGGAGTGGTTGCGATCGCCCCCGACCAGAGCGGTCCCATGGAGGGCGCCTTTGTACAGTTTTTCGGGCGCAGCGTGGCAACGCATCAGGGACCTGCCGCGTTTGCACTGCGGAGCCGTGCGCCGATGCTGATCGGATTCATGATCCGTAAAAGCGATGGTACCTACGACGTAATCCTCGAGGAAATCCCCACGTCCGATCTGGGAGAACCGACGGACGAGAAGATCGCCGAGCTGACGCAACGGCACACGGCGATGCTCGAAAAATACATCCGCCTTTATCCCGACCACTGGTTGTGGATGCACCGCCGGTGGAAACACACCTGGGAGAGCGTGCAGCGTTCAAAACAGACTGTGGACAGCTCCAGTGCCTGAGCCGTCGAATGTGCTCGTCGTCCAAACTGCCTTCCTGGGCGACCTCATCCTGACATTGCCGCTTGCGCAGGCGCTGCGGAAGACGTTCCCATTGGCCCAAATCGACTTCCTCGTCGTGCCGAAGACCGCGTCGGTTTTGGCGAATCATCCAGCAATCGATGATGTTCTGATCTTCGACAAGCGAGGGGGCGATGCCGGGATCCGCGCATTCCTGCGGCAGGTCCGGACGATCCGGACGAGAAACTACGATACGGCGATACTTCCGCACCGCTCCATCCGGAGCGCCGCCCTGGTCCGCATGGCACAAATCCCCAGGCGGATCGGCTTCAACACGAGCGCCGGCCGCATCCTTTTTACCGATGTGGTGAAGTACGAATCACTCGTGCATGAAGTTGACCGCAACTTGAATCTGCTTAATGCTTTCAAGGTCTTCTATGAGCGGCCCAGGATTCCGGAACTATTTCCGTCGGACGCCGACCGCGAAGCCGTCGACAGCTTGCTGCAGGCAGGGCATCATGAACCGGGGGAAGCGTTGATCGGGATTGCGCCCGGAACCGTCTGGAACACGAAACGGTGGATTCCGGAGCGTTATGCCGACCTTGTCGGGCGATTGATCTCCCGCGGGTTTTGGGTGGTTATCCTGGGTGGAGGGGATGACCGCCGGCTTCTCCCGCTCGGGGAGTCGCCCCGCGTCCTGAATGCGACAGGAAGATTGACGATACTTCAATCTGCGGAACTGATCCGCCGCTGCCGGGTTCTTGTTTGCAACGACAGCGCGCCGATGCATCTGGCGGTGGCGGTACGCACACCGGTGGTTGCAATCTTTGGCGCCACGATTCCCGAATTCGGCTTTGCGCCGATCGGGAAGAACGATGTCGTCCTTGAGACCAAGGGTCTCGCCTGCCGGCCCTGCACATCCCACGGCGGCGATGTGTGCCCGGTGAAGACGTTCGATTGCATGATGAGAATCTCAGCGCCCCAGGTGCTGGAGGCCGTGAATAAGATCCTCGGAAAAAGCAACCGGGAGAGCTGGCAGAAGAACTGATTCTTTGATGCCCAATGACCGTTGTTCAAATTCAATCTGTGAGTAAAGTATCTGACGGCGCCGCGAAACTCGCCGCCGAAATGATCAGAGCGGGGGGAGTAATCGTCTATCCCACCGACACCGTCTACGGGCTTGGCTGTAACGCATTCAGGGCCGAGGCCATTCAGCGGGTGTTCGCAATAAAACAACGGCCTGAAAACAAACCGGCGCTTGTGCTCGTCCTTGACCGTGCGATGCTCGAGCGCCTGGTGACGAAGATCCCGCCCATTGCCGCCGAGCTGATGGAGTGTTTCTGGCCGGGACCACTGACAATCGTTTTAGGCGCCCGCCGCCGCATCCACGCGCTCCTCACCGCAGGAAGCGGCAAGGTCGGCGTGCGCATGCCGGACAACGAATTCTGCCGCCGGCTCATGATCGAATCCGGAGTCCCGCTCGTTTCGACGAGCGCGAACATCTCCGGGAAAGAGTCGAGCTACGGCGCGATGAAGTCGCAGTTTGGGGGGCTCGTCGATTTGTTCATCGAGGCGGGCCCGCCTGTATCCGACGTTCCGTCGACTGTCGTCGACGTTTCGGAGGGAAGGGTGAAGATCGTTCGCGAGGGAATCATATCGCATGACACGCTGCGCGAATTTATTCGAAATCCTGCCTAATACCCCTTTGAAACCGGCCTTTCGAGCGGTTGATACTCTGGCCGAAAATTGCTACATTAGAGGCACATTTTGCGAACGAAGGCACGCATCTTGAAGGGCAAGAGGTAAAATCCGGGACGAACAATTATGAATGGAGCGCGCCCGTAGCTCAGATGGATAGAGCGACAGCCTCCGGAGCTGTAGGTCGCGCGTTCGAATCGCGCCGGGCGTACAGAGAACAACCACCTCACAAGGATCCTCTTTCATGCTGAGACCCAAGAAAAAGATATCGAAGCGGGAGATCAAGGAAGATGAGCTGTTGATGGCGTATGCCCGGGTTTCGGCGTTTTACTACGCGCACAAGAAATACGTCAGCTACGCGATCACCGGGCTGATAGCCGTCGTCATCGGCATCGTGATCATCATCAACAACCGGCGCGCGAACAACGAGAAAGCTGCCGTGGAACTGGCAAAAGTCGTCACGCTCTACGAGGCGGCGGCCAACAATCCCAAGGCCTATCAGCAGGCGATCGACGGACAGCCCGAACGGGGCGTGATGGGGCTGAAGACCATCGTGGATAACTATGGGAACACGGAATCGGGGCAGCTTGCGCGGTTTTATCTCGCGAACGCGTATTTCAATCTCGGCAAGTACGATGAGGCGCTGAAGAACTATGAGAATTTCAGCAGCGGCAATAAGCTGCTGCAGGCTTCGGCACTCGCCGGCGTGGGCGCATGCCTCGAAGCCAAAGGAGAGTTCGACAAGGCGGCATCGAGCTACGAGAAGGCCGCGGCGACGGTCTCCAACACCATCAACACCCCGGAGTATCTGAACTCGGCGGCCCGCTGTTACGCGCGCGCCGGAGCAAAAGAGAAGGCGATCGCATTACTCAAACGCTTGAAACAGGATTACCCCACCTCGACGTACGCCCGGGAAGTGGACCGGTACATCAGTGAATTCTCAACGTAGCAGGGATTTACCTGTTTGAGCGAACCCATTCTCGCGCCAGAATGGGTGTGTGCGGATTTTGCGTGATCAACTGCCTGACGGCTTCCCGGCGCTGCGGTCTTCACCCCTGACGAAAGCCCACACCTTCCGCCGCCATGCAAATTGGAATCGATAAGAGGCTCTCCCGCGACGTCCTCCGTCTTGCCACGCCCGCGATCGCGGGCCTCTCGTCACAGATGGTCGTTTCGATTATCAACACCGGCATGGTTGGAAGGCTCGCAAACACGCAAGTCCAGCTTGCGGCGATGGGACTTGGATTTCTCGGTTCCTGGGCAATCACAAGCCTCTTCTCAAGCCTGGGGACGGGCACTCACGTCCTGACCGCTCGCCGGCACGGACAGGGGAACCCCATCGCTGCCGGCGAAGTGCTGAACAATTCACTCCTCATCTGCCTCATCCTCGGCGTGGTGTTCGGCGGTCTGGGCTACCTGTTTTCGTACAACATCATGGATTTTTTCTCGAAGAATGAAGCAGTCACGAGATCGGGCGCGGCGTACATGCGCTACCAGTTCCTCGGTCTTCCGTTCTTTCTTCTCATCGTCTCGTATCGCGGATTTTTCTATGGGATCGGCCACACAAAGATTTTCATGTTCTCCGCGATCATCATCAACGTCTTCAACATCCTCTTCAACTACCTTTTCATCTTCGGCAAGTTGGGATTTCCGCGCATGGAACTTGCGGGCGCTGGCGTCGGCTCCGCTGTCAGCATGGTCATCGGCTGGTTGTTTTTTCTTTCCGTAACTTTTCTGGGAGAATATCGAAAACAATATCAGTATTTCTCGCACTTTTCGATCTCGAAGGATGTTATTGCTCAAATCGTCAGGATTTCGGTGCCCGTCTCCCTGCAGAGCATCCTCATCCTGCTGGGATTTCTGGTCTTCGTCGCAATTACGGGCATTATCGGGACGGTCGATCAGGCGGCAAGCCAGGTCGTCATAACGGCGCTCTTCATCTCATTGATGCCCTGCTTCGGCTTCGGCATCGCGGGCCAGACGCTTGTCGGCCAGTCTATTGGAAGGGGAGAGGAGGGGCTCGCGCATTCGTATGGATACGAGACGGCGAAAGTGACGACGATCTTTACGATCGTGATCGGACTGATTTTTGTCTTCATCCCGGACGCTATTCTGGTGATCATTACGACGAACGATGAGGTGATCCGGGTGGCCCGCCCGTTGTTGCAGATTGCCGGCATCGCCCAGGTATTTTATGGCAGCGGCATTATCTTCGCGAACACGCTCCAGGCAGGGGGCGAAATGGTCTACGTCATGTTCGTGGAGATCCTGACTCACTGGGTGATCTTTCTTCCCCTGACCTACATCTTCGGCATCACGCTCGGAGGAGGCATCAAGGGAGCCTGGCTTGCACTGCCGGTCTATGTCATTGCCTACACGACCATGAATTTCCTCAAGTTCCGCTCGGGAAGCTGGCTGCACAGGAGAATCTGATGTCACCGGAGCTGCCGAGACTGAGAAAGAAATTGAAGAAAGCCGCGCTGCTGACGATCGTTTCGGTGCTGTTCGTCGCGGTCTTCGGGATCGACGTCGTCAACTGGGTCGTCGACATCGACTGGGGCTGGTTGAACGCCGCACGCCATCTCTTCCTGATCGGAGCCTTCATCGCCCTCTATTTCCTGATCGAATCCCTCTGGAAACGGGAACAGAGCCCGGCGAAGAAGCTCAGCTTCACACTCGTCCTGACGGTGCCGGTCGGCATCAGCGTCGCCGTGCTCGCGCTCCTTTCGTCGACAACGTTCGACGTCAAGAACGATGTGCTGATCCCATCGGGTTTTGACGCCGTGCTTCTCGCGAACGTGTACGGGGTCGTTATCGGTTCAATGATGCTGATCGTCCTTCTCATCCTGCGGGATATCATCCTCTCGCGGCGGAGAAAGGGGTTGCGCAGGAACCTGCTGATCCTGATCGGGCTCATGCTCGCCGCCGCAATCTCGACGCTCCCGTATGCCCGCACGGAATCGGGCGTGCTGTCGAGCGTTCTGCTGGGACTCAGCATCAGCCTGATGCTTGTAGTCTCGTTCCGGCTCCCGTGGATCGTCTATCTTCCGAAGAGAGAGAAGCTCTTCAGCATGGCGTACTGCTTCGTTCTGCTTTGCGTCTTCATCGGATTTTCGATCGTGACACTCGGGGAATCATCGATCGGCAGGGCCTTGATGTTCTACTCGAGACCCCTGCTTACAATCATAAGGTCGACGGGCCTCTTCGGCGCGATTTACTTCGGAATGGCCTTTGCAACCACATTGTTCCATCTGCCCACGGCCGAGGCATTCGACCGGAAGATCACGGAGGTTTCCTCGCTTCACAATCTGAGCCGGCTTGTGACGCAGGTGTTCGATTTCAACGAACTGGTCGATTCGGTCACAAAAATGACGCTCGAAGTCTGCGAGGCCAAGAGTTCGTGGCTCGAAATACTGACAGTCACGACGCCCCCCCGGGGGCTCCTCGGCGATCCGCGGCCGGATCCGATGGGCGAAACTGTTTCGCTGAAAAATATCACCCATGAGGAGACGCACGCGATCATGTCCTCCAACGGCGAATCGATTCGAAAGCTCGTCCTGACTTCGCGGAAGGCGATCGTGATCGACAGCGTCCGGGACGACAAGCGGACCGAGCACCTGAGGAAGTTGAACAATAAGTTCGGTTCCATGGTGATCGTGCCCTTGCTGTCTCACGAAGCGCTGCTCGGCATCCTGTACGCGACCAAGGACCTGGAATACGGTTTCGACAAGGAAGACGTCGAGCTCATCTCGGCCTTTGCCGACCAGGCGACGATTGCCATCGAAAATTCCCGCCTGATCGAGAAGTCTCTTGAGCGGGAGCGGTTGGCGCGGGAGATGATGCTTGCACAGGACATGCAGCGGAAGCTCCTGCCGCAGTCGCTGCCCGACGTTCCCGAGGTCGATCTCGACGCACTCTCGACGCCTGCGTTCGAGGTTGGCGGCGATTACTACGACTTCAAGATGCTGGACGACCATCATCTCGGGATACTTGTTGGCGACGTTTCGGGCAAGGGCGTCTCCGCGGCATTCTACATGGCGGAGATGAAGGGCATCTTTCAATCGCTCAGCAAGATTTACCGCTCTCCGGCGCAGTTCCTGGGCCAGGCGCACGAGGCGTTGTTGGGAACCATCGATAGGCGCTCCTTCATCAGTATGATCTATGGCGTGCTGGATCTGCGCGACGGCTCGATGAAAATCGCGCGTGCGGGCCACTGCCCCATGTTGTTCCGGTCTGGGGGGACGACGGAATACGTCAAGCCGACCGGGCTCGGCCTGGGGATGGGAACCAATCCGTTCTTCAAGAAGACCATCGTGGAGGAAACCGTCCGCTTCGATCGCGGTGATTTTGCAGTTTTCTATACCGACGGAGTAACGGAAGCCCGTCCCCCTGACGGCGAAGAATTCGGTTATGAGAGGCTTCAGGAAATCGTCCAGAGTGCGGAGACGTCTTCCGCGCTCGGGATGCGCGATGCAATTGTGATGGCGGTGGACGCACATATGAGACACGAGCCGCCTGAAGACGACTTGACGATTGTTGTTGTGCGATGGACCGGGAAAACGGGTTAATTCAATTATAAAGGAGGGTAGCATGAGCAATTTCAAAATCAACGTGAGGGAATCGTCGACGGTCAACGTGCTGGACCTGAAAGGGTACCTGGACGCCCATACGGCTCCGGAGCTGGAGAAGGCGTTTCAGAATCTATTGGAAGAGAAGAAGTACAAGATCGTGGTCAATTGCCGCGAGCTCACCTATATCTCGAGCGCCGGGCTCGGCGTGTTCATGGCGTACATCGAAGACGTCAGGAAAAATCACGGCGACATCAAGCTTTCGAACATGTCCCCCAAGGTGTTCAACGTATTTGACCTCCTCGGTTTCCCGCTCCTGTACGACATTACGAAAGATGAAGCCGACGCGATTCAGAAATTCACCAGCGCGAAGAAATAATGATCATTAACCGGTTCCCGAACGGACCAGTCACCCGCGAATCAGCGTGAAGACGAAGCATCTCCATATCCTGAGCGAGACCGAAAAGCTGGATCTCGTCCGGCACTTCATCCATGAAGCGGCGCGGCGTTTCGGCTTCGACGAGGAATCGGCGAGCAAGATCATGCTGGCTGTCGACGAGGCGTGTACGAACGTGATCAAACATTCCTACGAGAATGCGCCAACGAAAGGAATCGATATCGACATTGTGACGAACGAAAAACGATTCGAGATCGTGATCACCCACGAAGGAAAACCCTTCGATCCCGATTCCATCAAAACTCCCGACATGAAAAAATATCTGAGCCAATTCCGCCGCGGCGGCCTCGGAATCCACCTCATGCGCTCGCTCATGGATAAGGTCGAGTATAGGACGAGTCGGGACCGCCGCAGCGAGGTGCATCTCGTAAAGTTCCTGCCCACGAACTCGGATCACTGACCGGGCCATCAGTCTGTCACCCTACCGATGAAAACGCGCCGGTCAACCCCCGCAGAAAAAAACCAGCACACGAGCCGGTTTGAGCTTGCCGCGCTCTTCGAATTCAGCACTGTGATCAATTCGACGCTGGATCTGAAATTCATTCTTGGCCACTTTCTCCTGACCCTGATGGGCAAGCTGCTCTCGTCGAGGGGACTCGTTCTGCTCAGGCGAGACGCTCATCTGTTCGCCGTCGAGCAGGTAAAGGGCCTTTCGGCGGAAACGATAGGCCGGGAGTTCGCCGTCCCCAGGATTCCGGATCGTCTTCTGTATGCAGATGGCGAAAAATCCCGAACGATGCCCTGGCTGAAGCCGATGAGGGATCTTCGCATCAATCTCTTCGTCCCGCTGGTCGCGCAGAAGAAACTGCTGGGGATCGCCGGATTCGGAGGAAGCTCCCTGAGGAAGAAGCTGTCTCAGAAGGAAAAAACCTATATAAAGTCATTGACGAATATCGCGGCATCGGCGATCGAGAAGAGCCTGATGATCACGGAATTGAGCAGCGTAAACCGCCGGCTGGACAGCAAGGTGCAGGAATTGAACACCCTGTTCGAGTTGAGCAAGGAATTCAATTCGGTCATTGACGAAGACCGGCTGGCAAAATTGCTGATGTTTTCAGTCATGGGGCAGATCGGAGCGAGCAAGTACGTCCTCGGCCTCCTGAAGAATGGGTCGATGGCAGTGGTGGCGAAGCGCCTCGACAAAGATCCCAGTCCGGAATTGAACTCCTACCTGGCGACGGTCTCCGCGCCGTGCCTTGTGAAGTCGTTAAGTCCCAGGCACGATGCCCACGCGCGGGTGATGCTGGAAGGCCTCGGCATCGAGGTCCTCGTTCCTCTGCGGATCCAGGACAGCACGAAGGGAGTGCTGGCACTCGGAGAACGAATGCGCGGAGAGCCGTATACTGAAACCGATCTGGAATTACTCTCCTCGCTCGGAAACCTCGCCATCATCTCGCTCGAAAACGTCCGGCTGTTTCGCGAAACCCTGGAAAAACAGAGGCTCGAAGACGAATTGCTGATCGCCAAGGAAATCCAGCGCGGGCTGCTTCCGGCAACGCTTCCGGAGATTCCGCGGTTTGACCTGGCGGCGGTCAACCTCTCCTCCAAGCAGGTAGGCGGTGATTATTATGACGTCATCACGCTCGACAGTTCGCACTTCGTCATCGCAATCGGCGACGTTTCGGGGAAGGGGACCCCGGCTTCTCTGCTCATGGCAAACCTTCAGGCGACGATCCGGGCCCTTGTCCCGCTGGGGCTCTCCCTGGCGGAATTGACCATGAGGGTCAATAACCTCATCTGCGATAATACGGGCGCGGATCGGTTTATCACGTTTTTCTGGGGAATCATCGACACCGGGAGCGGGACCATGAAGTACGTGAGCGCGGGCCACAACCCGCCGTTCCTCTTTCGCCGGACAGGGGAGGTCGAGCGGCTCTCCGAAGGCGGGATTATCCTCGGGATCATGAAGGCCTCGATAGCGTATAACGAGGGCGAGATCCGTTTTTCTCCGGGAGATGTACTCGTTCTTTTTACCGACGGCGTCAGCGAAGCGATGAACGAGGCGGGAGAAGAACTCGGGGAGGATCCGATCGAAGAGGTCGTGAAGGGGCACCTCGACGATCCGGCCGAGGAAATTCTCTCAGCCATTGTGAAGAGAGTCAAAGCACACAGCAAGGATACTCCCCAGTCCGACGACATCACGCTCATCGTGGCGAAGACGACGGGTTAATTGATTTTGGCGCGAGTACTCTTTATCTTCTGAAATGAACTCGACCTCAGTCGACCGTGACACGTGGACAATTCTCTGCATCATCGAGTGGAGCGCCAATCATTTCTCCTCAAAACTCGTCGACAGCCCGAGGCTGACCGCCGAACTGTTGCTCTGTCATGTTCTCGGCTGCCGGCGTATCGAGCTGTACACGAATTTCGACAGAATTTTGTCGCCCGATGAACTTGATCGATTTAAAACCTGCCTGAAGAGACGCCTCGCGCACGAGCCGGTGCAGTACATCGTCGGATCGACCGAATTCATGGGATTGAAGCTTGAGGTCGACCGCCGGACGTTGATTCCACGGCCCGAAACCGAGCTCCTCGTTGAGCACGTGATAGAACGCGCGCGTGACCGGGGGAGCCGACCCATCCGAATTCTGGATATCGGAGCCGGGAGCGGGAATATCGCCGTGAGTCTTGCCAGTTTGATCCCTTCTTCCGAGGTTATTGCCCTCGATATCAGCACCGATGCCCTCGATGTTGCGCGTGGGAACGCGACACGGCACGCAGTCGAAGGCCGGGTGAAGTTCGCGGTGTACGATATTATGGGCCGGGACGGCGCGTACGACGCTGAGCCGTTTGATTTCGTCGTTTCGAATCCCCCCTACATCCCCGCCGCAGATATACCGTCACTTCCGCCTGAGATCAGGGAGTATGAGCCTTTAATTGCCCTCCGGGACTCGGGCGATGGCCTGTCGTTTTTCCGCAGGATCGGAGAAACAGGCGCCAGACTCCTGAAGCCGGATGGCTGGTTATTCGTGGAGATCGGCTTTGACCAGCGTGGCGCCGTCTGCGCGATCTTCGGCGATCTTGGCTATGCCCAGCTCCGCAGCTTCAGGGATTACGCCGGGATCGATCGTGTGATCGAAGCGGGGGCGCCGGCTTCCGGATGAGAGCTTTGATCCAACGTGTCAGCCGCGCGAGCGTATCTGTCGGAAGCATTCTCCACAACGAAATTGAGCACGGGATGGTGGTTTTTCTAGGAGTCTCAGCAGCAGACACGCCTGCGGCGGCTGCCCACCTCGCCCAAAAGTGCGCCGATCTTAGAATCTTTGAGGACCAAGGGGGGAAAATGAATCTTTCGATAAAAGAGGCCGGTGGAAGCGCCCTTGTGGTGTCGCAGTTCACTCTGTACGCGGACAGCAGTAGAGGAAACCGGCCGAGCTTTACCGAAGCCGCACGCCCGGAGATGGCAGAGGAGCTCTACGGGAAGTTCGTTGGCCATCTTCAGAAGGAGCTCGGAGACCCGAAAGTCCGGACCGGTGTTTTCCGGGCGAGGATGGATGTTCAGCTCACGAACAGCGGACCGGTCACCGTGATGATTGAAAGTAAAGGGCATGCATCGTAAGATCTCACAGGCGGCAGCGATTCTCCTGTTCGCGTGCGCGGCGATGCCGCCTGGTGTTTCGACGGCGCAGCCAAAGAAATTCGGCGCGCTCACGACGCCGACGTTTCGTATCCGGTACGACCGGACAATTACCGCCTCAGAAATCGAAAAACTGGGAAAGCTTCTGGAGAAGACATACGGCGTATACCGGGGCAAATTTGGCCTATCGGGCCATCGAACTATCGAGGTGTATGCGCTCAGCTCCGGGAACCGAGTTCATACGGAATCGCGCTCGAGAGCCTTCGACGACGCGGTCTTCCGCGAAGGGAGGATTTATCTCGATGCGCGCGCCGTCCTGAGAAGCGACACCGAGGTGCACAACCCCGCTGCCCGGGTCGTATCGGAGTCGGTTCTTGACGGATTGAAAGGGTGTCCGCGCTGGTTAATCGAAGTGTATGGAATCCATGCCGCAAAGGAGATCGACCGGTTCGGCGCTCCGGCGCGATTGAGCGTATCGACGTTCTCGGACTTGAATGAAGACTACCTCCGCGCAGAGAGTGCGAACGATCTGAGGGAAATGAACGCGAAACTGGCGGCAACAGCCCGATTCCTGATCGACCGCTATGGGGAGAAAAAGCTTGAAGATTTGTACTCCCAGTTCAAGCGCGGCGTGTTTTTGGAAGATGCCTTCGAAGCAGCCTTCGGCGAGAAGATCTCGGTCATTGAGAAAGCCTGGGCCGCCTCCCTGCGGTCGCCCCCTAAGGGGTGATGCTGCCCCCGCGGCACGTGCTGATGCTGTTCCTGGACGGTGTTGGCATCGGCACGAAGGACCCGCGAGTCAATCCGTTCTTTGCCGCGCCGATGCAGTCACTGCGCGGCTTATTGGGAGGGGCTATGCCGCATCTCGACGATGCCCATCGTGGAACTCCCGGAGTATCCCTTCTGCCCCTTGATGCCACACTCGGCGTGGCGGGCCTTCCCCAAAGCGGGACGGGCCAGGTCGCGCTCCTAACGGGCGAAAACGCCGCGCAGCGAATCGGCAGGCATTTCGGTCCATACCCCTATTCAACGCTGAAGCCCCTTCTAAAAGAGGCGAATCTTTTTTCGAAGATTGAGGCCGCCGGCAAAACAGCATTTTATGCGAATGCCTTTCCTTCGGTGTATTTCGAAAACGTTGGGGACGGGAAGCGGCCGATGACCGCCATCCCTCTTGCCTGGACGATGGGGGGCCGCGCACTGAGCAACGGCAAAGCTCTCGCCTCCGGGGCTGCAATCTCGGCAGACCTTACGAACGAGCGGTGGCCCATGCTCGGCTATCCTGCCATGCCTGCCTTGACCCCGCAGCAGGCGGGAGAGAGGTTGATGGCAATCTTGCAGCGCTACGATTTTGTGCTCTATGAATTCTCGATGACCGATCATGCCGGGCACGGCCGATCGATGGAAAGCGCTGTGCATGTGCTCGAATTATTCGATGCCTTCCTCGAGGGACTCCTGTCAGGTTACGACGGGGGTTCGACGACTCTGGTGCTCACGAGCGATCACGGGAATCTTGAGGACATCTCGACAAAATCGCATACGCGCAATCCCGTGCCCCTCCTCGTCGCCGGAAACGCTCATCGGGATTTCACAGCCGGCGCAAAAGCGATCACCGATGTAGCACCATTAATTCTCAAACTTCTTCACTGAGGTTCGCAAAAGGGGGGCTGTGGGGGCGTTCACCAACCGGCCTGCGGTGAAATTCTGCACGCCGTTCATGATCGGGATCTTGATCGGATGGAACCTCCCGGTCTGGGGCGGTTCGAACTTTGCCGATCCGGTGGGGTGGATCTGGCATCACTTCGATCCGATCATGCTCGCCGCGAT
>DASQAZ010000062.1:0-5971 GCA_035635475.1 Bacteroidota bacterium
CGCCTGACAAGGATCGGGCAATGTTCATTCAATACCGGACCGCCTACGGTCCTTACGCCTCTATCCGCACCCAGGAACTTGAACATGTGCGAGTGCCGGCGGATTCGCTTCCCGATTGGGCAATTCTTGGTATCCATATCGAACCCGATTACACCATCAAGATCGGCGAAGTGGATCGTTCGAACACCATGACACAGTATTTTCGGGTTCGGGGGCCAACCGTCGAGATAGGATTTTCGCTCGGCGTACCCAAGGTGTTATACGATACGCGAGCCGATGATCCGATTGAATACGGAAACACCAGCGCGATGGTGCGGCTTTATTCCATTAATGCAAGAACGGGAAATCGATTTCCCGTTGGGGCAGCGATAGGGGTTTTTGGCGTCAGTTCGCCCGTTGATGTCGGCGTCGGTCGAGGCGGTCTTGCCACCTCGATGTTTCTGGATATCGCGGAGATGGTAAGAATATTCAATATCGGTTTTGCCAAGAAAGTAAATATCGGTCTGGAATCGGGTCCGTTTTTCACGATTGGAAGAAAGTCGCGATTGTTACTCGTCGCGCAAGTGAGTATTTCACTTTGAAGTTTTACCCGGCTATTGGTTGCGGACGAAAATCCCATCGAGTTTTTTCTGGATGAAGGCGGTATCCACTTTTCGATCTTCCAGAAATTTCAGATAGTAAGTATACTGCGCCATCAGAAGACCCCTGAAATCGGAGACCGCGGGTTCGTTTACCGAGTCGTTAAAAGCTTCGATCGATTTTTCCGCCTCGTCGAATTTCCATAAGAGCATCAGGGGGATGGTCATTAACCTTCTGACTTCCCGATCTTTGGGATTGGCTTCAAGGGCCCTGCCGTAATTTTGCACCGCGAGCTCGTGGTTCTTATTCAGATAGTATGCCCCGCCAAGCCTGCCGTAGAGAAATCCGATTTCAGGATCAGGAGCAGACCGCAGCGGCAAGAGCCGGTCAATGCTTGCTTGTCGACGAGCTATTTGCTCTCCGGCATTCGGGATCATCGCCTGTCCGACATCGATCAGATAGGATGAGCCCCAATAGTAGCTCTTGTACGCCCATTCTCCGACGTTTTCAAGGCGGCGTGCCGAAAGGTCGTTGTTGGCGTTGATGTAAGGGATCAGGCACGGGAAGATCGATGGCGCGATGCACGCCCCCACGATAATCCTTTGGATCGAAGATCCCTGCAATCTGGAGAATAAATGCCGCGAGAGGTCGATAACCAAAAACGTGAGCGGCGCGGCGGCAAACGAAAGGAGATCCCAATCCCGGATCATCCCGAGCAGGGGATTTACCGTACAATTGAAGAGGACTACATAGAACGACGCGAGGCCGTAAAACATAATCCGCGGCTCATTCCGCTTGACGTAACGGCGAAAGAACAGACGGAGTGCAAGAATTATCCACACCGCCGGGGAAACGGTGAGCAAGAACTCCTGGGATACATCCGCGAGGTGCTTGATGGAAAGGAGCGAGTAGGAATGAGGGGGCCGAAGCGGATTCACAATAGGCATGAAAATCGTTGCGGCACGCTCCTCTTGGCCGTCGCCCGTTAGCTGATAGGCGTTGAAATAGAATACGTACGCGAATGCAGCGAAGACCAGCGTGGCAGCGACCGCTAGGACGATACTCCGTCCGCGGAGCATCGAGCCTGCGCGCAACGACCCGCCCTTTGCCTGGGAGAGAATCCCATAGACAAGCGCGGGAAGCAGCAAGACCATTTCCACGTGGAGCCGCACTCCCACGATGAAGAGCCCGATGAGCAGCGGAAACACGTTTTTCCCCTCGAACCACAACCAGGCGGTCATGAAGAAGAGCATTGCGCACAGGTAGACAAGCGTGTAGTCTTCCACGTGGCCGAAAAACAGTTGGTTCGCTCCCGTTGTCACGATGAGCGCGAGGACGAGGATCTTCCATCGCGGCGACGCTTTGAGCGCATGCAGGAAAAACAGGGAAGCGCTGATGAGAACCCCGCCGCACACAGAGCTGACGATTTCAAAGGTCGATTTGATATCGGTCTGGAGGAGATTCGCAAGCGTCTGATGAACCATCCGCGTGAGAGGCTCGGTTTCTCTTGGATTAAGCAGATCGGAAAGGGTGTAGACTCTGGATGACAGCATTCTGAGGAGCGCTCGCGTATCGCCGTACATGTCGGTGGAGATCCGCCAATGATAGAAACAAAATGCGAATCCGGCGCCGATGCCGAGGGAGATCACTGCATATAAAACACTCCTCGAAAGGACGAACCCGTACAAGTTTTCAGCCCACGACACATACCTCGTGGAGCAGAATGGGATCATCAACAATACCCCGACGATGAGGAGCAAAGCCCGAGCGCCCGGAGCGAGGTACGCCAGGTGGTTGACGCCCCAGAGGAACGAAGCCGGAAAGAAGGACGCAATGCCATACAAAGAAATGAGGATCCCGGACAGGCCGAGAGCTGATATGATCAGTTTCCGATCAGCGGTCAGATCGGCAACCGCCGACTTTGCTCCATCACGGAAGGTTTCTTCACTTACTCTGGGTTTTGCCATCAGCTCCCGGGGGCAAATTCGCCTGGTTCACTTGAGTGACGTTTATGCTCATGCCCTCGAACAGCCAGCCTGCTAGTTTCCGATGGTGAGGAGCGAGTGTGACGATGCCAAATTGCGGCTCGTTGCGTTCACTTGTCACTTTGTAACGGAGAGTGACAATTGAATCGGATTCGTTGGCAAATGACCATTCGATCCTGTTCCTTCGTGCATTCACGTCGTAATCAACAAGCCGCCAGCGAAATTGCACAGTCGGCAAGCCGGGGACCCCGAGAGCGGTACTCCACTCCCCAGCCATGAGAAGTGTCGGGATCAAGAGGACTGAACAGACGATGATTCTGTACCCTGAAGTCAGGGAGAGGAGGGGTTTCATCAGTCTGGAAGACTACAAACCGATACTGATCCCGGCAATAATGCCGATGTCGGAAGGGAGAAGCTTGGAACCGAAATAGGCAATTTGATATGTGCCGAATTCGAGCGACACCATGCGGTTGAATGAAATCCCGAGGCATTCGTCAACTGAAGGGCCGAAGAAGAAAGAAGCATCCTGGCCGGTGCCCTGGTCGATCTTCTCGGTTCCGGCCACCAGTCCGAATCCTCCGCCGATGTATGGCGTCGTCTGCGCAGCGGTGAAGAATTTCCTTCCTACCAGCCGGCCGCCAAAATTCGCAAAGTTACCTTCAAGGAAATCAGCCGTGTTCTTGACGTGGAAATACGTAAAAGAAATTCCCAACCCCCAGAGCAGATCGCTTTCTCGAGGTGCGTTCAGCATGGAATAGGCCACGCGGGCACCGATCGTCACCTTACTACCCTTGAGGTAATGAAAATCAATTTCGCTCGCGTCGTGGCGCGACGGCTCAGCAGCAATATTCTGCTCCGGATTCCCCGGCTCGCGACTCTGACCAGGGGAGGAGGGAGTTGGGTTCAATACAGCCAGGGTCCTCACAGAATCCTTAGCAACCTCGAGACCCGGGGACTTGTCAAGTACAGTCGTAACAAACGATCTCGCGCAATCGGCGACGCCCTTGTAGATGAGCGGCTCCAGGTCGCCGGTTACATCCATCCCGCTGGTTGTCTGTTTGGAAAACAGCGAGCGAGAACAGGTGGAATCGGGTGTAACAGGATACGTGAAACGGAGGTTACAGGCAAAATAGCCCTCTTCGGAGAAGAGACCGATGTTCTCTCCGACTTCGAAAACATCCGCGGATACCTGAATCGGGATGATTTTCACTTGATCTCCGGGGACGACGATCAAGGTGTCAAGCATCGACTTGACAACATCGCCGAGGTCGCCTTCCAGAAGATAAGGGACACTCTTGTTGAACAAACCGACGTGGACAGTCCCGATATCCTTTGTTGGTCTGCGTCGACCATCGGTAACGCGAACGATTTTGGCCTTCTCCCGCTTGAGATTTTGCGAGTGTAATTCGGGGTTACCGAGGTTCGGCGCAAAAATCACCGATGACCCTCCACAGCCACAAGCGAGGATTGCCGCCATACCGGCGATCGCCGTGAGTAGAAACCTGGGCAGGCTGTATTTCAAGAAACGCTTTTCCCGAAATCTCCGGTTCATTTATGGCTTCGGTGATTCAAGCTCTGCAATGGCCTGTTCGATCTTTGGGGCGAGTTTGCCGACGGCAGTTTTCAACTGGGAATTAACATTCTCATAGATGGCCCAACAGTTTGCGTCGGCGTGAAGGTCCCCTGAAAATGTGTCGCTAAAATTTTCGAGCGGTTTTTCCTTCGCATCAGACTTATGATGCAGGACGAGTTCGCTGAACTCGATGGCGATGCTACCGTTTGTTTTCGCCCCGGAGGTTGCAATTGCGCCGATGAGACCGAAGAAGCTTCCGATCTGCGCACTCGTAGAAAACTCTTGCTGTCCGTACAGTCGCTTGAGTTTGCCCGTCAGGTAGTAATCGGCAGCGCCGTTGTTCTTAGCGAGGACATTCTTGAAGCTCTTTCTTTTTTCGAAGTGTGCGGCAATGATCGCAGCTACCTGGTCCGCAACGGTACCCTTTTTGTAGTGTTGCTCCGAGTTAATACAGGAATGTTTCTCGTCGATATTTGTTTCTCGCTCGCGCACGAAGAGCAGGTCGTTCCCCGGAACCGATTGCCGGATGTCTTCGAATGGTTCGATATCCAAGACGATCCTTCTCGTGATTTCCAGGACTGCGCTTGTGGAATCCCGAAGGGCGACATCTTTGAGATCATATGTGATCTCCCGCGTTGGTGTACACCCGCCAAGGCCGATCATGAGGAAGACCGAAAGAATCAATGGAGATCGGAGTTTCATGGGGGTTAGTCCTTTTGGAGTTGAAAAATAGTTGGTTGCGCGTGGCAAAGGCGCACGGGAATAACTACGCTGCAGACCACTGAAGTACGGATCAACGCTTTTGAAATGAAATGCCCCCGGGCAGTTCCCGACCGAAGATACGGAAATGTGGTCCGAGAGTCAACAAGACCACACGGAGGGCCTCTAACGATGCTGAACTCCCTGTGTTGAGGAGAGTGGAAAAGAGTCTAAGTCAAGCAGGGCTGCAACGTTGAGTCGAATACCGCGGCCGCAAAGCTATACACGGAGGATCCAGACAGGCAAAGGATACCTTGCTTCTTGCAACTATTATCCGTATCATAACGTATCAATCTACATTGATGTATGAAGGATATTTTAACGTCATTGAAAGCCGTGTCGGAACAGATCCGGGTCCGTATTGTCCTTCTGCTCATGAACCAGGATGCCTGTGTATGCGAGCTGATGGCTGTATTCGAGATGGCTCAATCCAAACTCTCCCACCACCTGATCGCGCTGCGTGAGGCGGGGTTGTTGCAGTCCGAGAAGCGCGGGAAGTGGAATTACTATCGCGTCGATACCAATTCGCTGAACCCGACGAACCGCGAACTATTGCGCTCCCTGTCGAGGTGGATGGGGGATGACAGAATCAGCGAAAAGGATAGAGCGACGCTTGAAAGAGTGAAAGAGCAGATGCAAATCTGTTGTTGATATTGCCCAGCCAACTGATGTTAACGTCATTTCGTGAAAGGGATGGTCTATGAAGACGAGCAAAGAAATCAAAGATGCGGTCAAGCAGAAATATGGTCAGATCGCACGAGGCGAGGTTTCTTCAGTCGAGCCGACCGGTTCATGTTGCGGAACCGACGATCAAACGGTCGTCAATCTCGCGCTCCGATACGAGGAAGCGGATCAGGCGGCGATACCCGAAGGAGCCGATCTCGGATTAGGATGCGGGACGCCCGCGGCGTACGCGGACATGAAAGAAGGTATGACTGTCCTCGATCTTGGATCGGGGGCAGGGATCGATTGTTTTGTCGCCTCCCGGCATGTTGGAAAGAGCGGCCATGTGATCGGCATCGATATGACGGAAGAGATGATCAAGAAAGCGAATGAAAATAAGGCAAAGGTCGAT
>DASQAZ010000063.1:0-2779 GCA_035635475.1 Bacteroidota bacterium
CTGAAGATTGCCGCCAGGAAGCACGACCTGATCGGCGTCCGGCTCTTCGATCCGCGCGAGGCCGCGCTCCCGCCCGTCGGATTGCTTCGGGTCGTCGATGCCGAATCGGGGGAAGCAATGTGGGTGGATACATCCGATCGACGGGTCCGGGACAGGTATGCGCGCTGGTGGGGGGATCGCAGCGCAGAAAGGGTAAAACTGTTCCGGCGCAGCGGTGTGGACTCGATCGATATTCGCATCGATCAATCCTATGTCAATCCGCTGGTTTCGTTTTTCAGGTTGAGAGAGAGGCGGTGGTGAGTTGTCCCGGCCAACCGTCAGAGGTGACACGGTCCTGAGAACGACCCTAATAATTCTGTTCCTATTTTCAACCCTGTCCCTCGCACAGAGTGTTCATGTCACTGCCCGTGCGGATTCCAATAATATTCTCATCGGCGACTGGCTCGCGCTCCACATCGAGGTCGAGCATCCGGCCAGTACGACTATTGTCTTCCCAGAGCTCCCGGATTCAATCGAAGGGTTTGAAATAGTTCGGCGGGCTCCCGCCTCGAAAAAATCGACCGAACATGGCGTCCTGGAGTCCGCGACGTTCATCGTCACGGCATTCGACTCTGGAATGCACGTGATCCCCCCGCTGCCCGTCCAGTACACTTCGTCCGGTGATTCGACAAAGCATTTCATGGAGACACTTCCAATTCCTGTCTATGTGAGAGGCATCGCGATCGATACGACGCAGGAGATCAAGGACGTCAAACCCCCATTGTCGTTGCCGCTGACGCTCGCCGATTTTCTCCCGTATCTGATCGGGTTGGCTGCAGCGGGAGGGTTGGTGTGGTTGTATGTCTACGTTCGCGCCAAACGGAAGAAAGGGGAGTCGATTCTGCCCGAAGCCCCTGCAAGACCCGCGGATGAACTTGCCCTCGAGGCGCTCCGCGCCCTGGAATCGGAGCGGCTCTGGCAACGAGGAAAGATCAAGGAGTATCATTCGCAGTTGACGGATATCCTGCGTCTATACATTGAACGACGCTTCCGCGTGACCGCACTTGAGCTCACCTCGGACGAAATCTTGAGCTCCGGGCCGATCAGGCTTCTCACTAAGGACGCTCGCGAGCCCCTGAAGGAGATCCTGACGCGCGCAGATCTTGTAAAGTTTGCCAAGTACCAGCCGCTTCCGGAAGAACACGAAACGAGTCTAAAGCTTGCGGACGGCTTTGTCGTTTCAACCCGTGCCGAGTTGGTACCACCTGCTCCGCGTGAAACGCTGGAAGAAATGAAGGTGCCTTCGACATGACGTTTGCGAATCCCGAATTTTTTCTCCTCCTGATTGCCGTTCCTGCGATGATCCTCTGGTACTGGAAGCGGCAGAGAAGTCAGCTTGCGGAGATGCAGATTTCCACCGTCCAGGTCTTCCACAGCGTGCCACGGACATGGAGGCAGCGGCTTCGCCATGGGCTGTTCGCTCTTCGAGTTGTGGGGTTCGCCCTGCTTGTTACGGCACTCGCCCGGCCGCAATCCACCAATCGCGGCGAGAATGTCACAACCGAGGGAATCGACATCGTCCTCGCGCAGGACATTTCCGGCAGTATGCTCGCCGAGGATTTCAAACCAAATCGTGTGGAAGCCGCCAAGAGAGTCGCGGCAGACTTCATTAGTGGACGGTCGAACGACCGGGTCGGATTGGTCATCTTTGCCGGGGAGAGCTTTACACAATGCCCGCTCACGCTCGATCACGCCGTTGTCCTGAACCTTCTCCGTGAAGTCAAGCCGGGCATGATCGAGGATGGAACAGCGATCGGATTGGGACTCGCCACAGCGGTGACACGTCTCAAGGAGAGCAAGGCCAAGAGCCGTGTGATCATTCTCCTCACTGACGGCGTGAATAACCGGGGTTTCATTGATCCGCTCACCGCGTCCGGGATCGCACAGTCGTTCGGTGTAAGGGTATATACTGTCGGCGTCGGGACGATTGGAATGGCCCCGTATCCGGTACAGACGCCGTTCGGCGTTCAATATCAGAGTATTCCGGCGGAACTTGACGAACCGTTGTTGCAAAAGATTGCCGACCAGACCGGCGGGAAATATTTCCGCGCAACCGATAATCGCACCCTGAAGGAGATCTACGGCGAGATCGATCAGCTTGAAAAGACAAAAATCGAGGTGACGCAGTTTCATCGTCACCGGGAGGAGTTCTATCAGGCGGCAATGTTCGCCGGATTTTTCTTGCTGCTTGAAGTGTTTTTGTCACAGACTGTTTTCCGGAAGATTCCATGAATGAACCTATCAACCCGAGGTTCCATTGATTCGTTTCGCACATATCGAGTATCTCTACGCGCTGTTGCTCTTGCCGATCCTTGCTGCGCTCTTCATTTGGGCGTGGAGGTCGAGGCGAAAGTCCTTGGAAGCGTTTGGAAACCTGTCTCTTGTGAGCCGCCTTATGCCTACCAGCAGCAACCTCAAGCGCGCGGGAAAGTCGATGCTTTTATTGGGCGCCATCGGCTTTCTAGTGCTGGGCGTTGCGAATCCCCAGATTGGAACCAAGCTGGAGGAGGTCAAGCGTGAGGGGGTCGACATCATGATCGCCCTCGACGTTTCGAATAGCATGAAGGCTGAAGACATCAAGCCAAGCCGCCTCGAGGACGCGAAGCAGGAAATCTCGCACCTGCTCGACCGGCTGCAGAATGACCGTATCGGCATCATCGTTTTCGCGGGGGACAGCTATTTGCAACTCCCGCTTACGACGGATTACTCCGCGGCCCGGCTCATGCTAAGCACGATTGAT
>DASQAZ010000064.1:0-43348 GCA_035635475.1 Bacteroidota bacterium
GGCTCGCGGTCGAGGGCTCGCGCAAGGAGGATATCATCCAGGCCGAAGCAGCCTATAAGACGGCGGAGGCCGATTATAATCGGATGAAGGAACTGCTGGCCACCCAGACCATCACGCAGAAACAATACGACGAAGCCTATGCGCGCTACGTCTCCGCCCAGCAGACTTTCGAGAAACTGAGGCGGGGACTACGCCCGGAGGAAATCGAAGCGGCCCGCCAGAAGAGGGACCAGGCGGCGGCCCAGGTCGACCTGCTGAAGAAGAAGGTGCGCGACTGCATCGTGAAGTCTCCATCCGCCGGAACGGTGACGCTCAGGGCCGTCGAACCGGGGGAGCTCGTCACGGTCGGCATGAACATTGTCCGCGTCACCTATCTCGACAGGGTCAAGCTCACGATCTATGTCAACGAGCTGGAGCTCGGGAAAATCCGCCTCGGTCAGAAAGCCAGGGTGGTGACCGATTCCGATCCGGGGCGGTTTTTTGAGGGAACGGTCACCTACATCTCGCCGACCGCGGAATTCACGCCGAAGAATGTGCAGACAAAGGAGGAACGCACGAAGCTTGTCTTCGGTGTAAAAATCGAGGTCAACAATCCCGACGGCTCGCTCAAGCCGGGCCTGCCGGCGGATGCGACCATCGCGACGAACGGCTGACGGAGGACGGGGTGCAACCCGCCATCGAGACCTTTTCCCTGTCGAAAGTCTTCGGAGAGATTCGGGCCGTTCATAATCTCTCGATGTCCGTCGGCGCGGGTGAGATGTTCGGCATCGTCGGCCCCGACGGTGCCGGCAAGACGACCACAATCCGCATGTTGTGCGGGATCCTCGCGCCGACTTCCGGTACGGCGAACGTGCTCGGGCTGGATATCATCGAAGAATCCGACCGGCTCAAAAGACAAATCGGATACCTTTCCCAGCGCTTCTCCCTTTACGGCGATCTTACCGTCGACGAGAATATCGAATTTTTCGCCGGGATTAACGGCGTGGAGGATTTCAAGGAGCAGCGCAACGCCCTCCTCGAGTTTACGCGCCTGACCCCATTTCGCGACCGCCTCGGGGAGAAACTCTCCGGGGGGATGAAGCAGAAACTCGCCCTCGCCTGCACGCTCATCCATACTCCGTCGGTGATCTTTCTCGACGAGCCGACGACGGGTGTCGATCCTGTCTCCCGGCGAGATTTCTGGAAGATCCTTCAGAGCCTGCTCAAGAGCGGGATCACGATCGTGATGAGCACGCCGTACCTCGATGAAGCCGAACGGTGCACGCGCGTCGCCCTGATGAACCAGGGCTCCGCCATGAAAATCGATACCCCTGCCGGCATCAAGAAGGCAATGCACGGAGAAGTTTGCGAAATAATATGCGACCGGGTCAGAGAGGGTTTTGCGTTGCTGAAGGGTCATCCGGCGGTGAAGGAAGTCCAGGCATTCGGGGATCGGCTGAATGTGATCGTCGATCTCGCCGACCGGGCGCTCCCCATCGTCGAATCGGCCCTCCGGGCGAGAGGCATCCGGATCGCGAGCTCGAGGGTGATTCCCCCCTCGCTCGAAAATGTTTTTATTTCGTTACTAACGCACCCGGTACCGAGGGGCGCCGCCGCATGAAATCGACCCTGCTGTGGGGAATGATCCTGGCATGTTCGATTGCCGCCGCGCAGACCGGAAACCGCCTGACGCTCGAGGACGCGATCAGGATCGGCAGGGAGCAAAACAGGCTCCTCAAGATATCGACGGCGAGGGTCGATGCGGCTTCCGCGAAGGAATCGGCGGCCCGGGCGGCGCTCCTGCCCACGCTGATATTTGAAGGAAGCTACAGCCGGTTGAGCGACGTCGATCCGTTTCAGATAAGGGTTCCGGCCTTCCCTCAACCGATTACGATTGCGCCGGCCGTTCTCGACAATTACGAGATGCGCTTCACGCTGCGCCAGCCGATCTTCACGGGCTTCAAGCTTCAGAGCAACGCGCGGGCGGCCGAGTATCTCGCGCGGGCGAGCGCGGCGGAGAACGAGAACGACAGATCGGATCTGACGCTTACGATCACGACGGCGTACTGGACGATGTACCAGGCGATCGAGGCGCGGAAATTCGCGGATGAGAATGCCGCCAGGCTGTTATCGTATCAACGGGACACCGAGAACCTGCTCAAGGCGGGAATGGCGACCCGCAACGACCTCCTGAAGATAATGGTGCAGGTCAATAACGCGAGGCTTGGCGCGATCGATGCGAAGAACGATGCGGAAGTCGCCACAATGAACCTGAACATCGTTATGAACAAACCTCTGGATTCCGCCATCGAGCTCGCCTCCTCGCCCGGCGACACCTCCGAACGGCCGATTGAAGGGTCGCTCGACACGCTAACCAGAAAAGCCCTGGAAGCACGGCCGGACCTCCAGGCGATGCAGGCGCGTCTGCAGGCGTCGGAGGCGGCTGTCAGCGCGGCGGAGGGAAACTACTGGCCGCAGGTTTTTCTCTCGGGAAACTTCTATTACAACAGGCCCAATCTGCGCTATCAGCCCACGAGAGACGAGTTCAAGTCGACATGGGACGTGGGCGTGGCGGTCGAATTCGACCTCTGGAACTGGGGCGCCACTTCGTCGAGGGCCACCGAGGCCAGGGCCGCGGCGACTCAGACCCGTCTCCTCTACGACCAGATGAAAGATAATATTGGACTCGAAATCAGGAGAAATTATCTGGCGGCGGAGCGCGGACGGGAGAAAGTGAAAATCGCCGCTCTCGCGATCGATCAGGCGGAGGAGAATGCCCGCACGACACGCGACAAGTTCAGGAACGGCCTTGCGACTTCCACGGACCTGGTTGACGCGGGGGCCGCCGTGCTCCAGGCGAGGACGAACCTGGCAGCCGCCCTGGTAGACCGTGAGGTGGCGAACGCGCGGCTTCAGAGGTCGGTGGGAGAGAGACCGGAGTAAGCCATGGATACGATGGACGACAACGCGATCGAAGTCCGACATCTGACGAAGAAGTTCGGGGACTTCATCGCGGTGAACGACGTGAGCTTCACGGTGAAGCGGGGAGAGATTTTTGGATTTCTAGGGGCGAACGGGGCGGGGAAGTCGACCACGATCCGCATGCTCTGCGGATTGCTCCGCCCGACCTCCGGCGAGGCACTTGTGGGCGGCTATGACGTCGACGCCGAGACGGAGAAGGTGAAGCTCAGCATCGGTTACATGTCGCAGCGTTTTTCGCTCTACGACGACCTGACCGTGGAGCAAAACATACGATTCTTCGGAGGCGTGTACGGCCTTCGCAACTCCCGCCTGGATGAACGGCTGGAGTGGGTCCTGAAGATGGCGGACCTCCGCGGCCGGGAAAAGAGCCTGACGAGGACCCTCGCAGGCGGCTTCAAGCAGCGGCTGGCCCTCGGCTGCGCGATCCTGCACGAGCCCAGGATTGTCTTCCTCGATGAGCCGACCGGCGGAGTCGACCCCATCTCGCGCAGGGCCTTCTGGGAGCTGATCAACGAGCTCTCCTCGGAAGGCACCACAGTGCTCGTGACGACTCACTTTCTGGACGAGGCCGAGTACTGCAATCACATCGTTTTGATCAATGCCGGTAAACTCATCGCAGCAGGAAGCCCCACTGAGCTGAAAACAGAGCGCATCAAGCGGCCGATTCTCGAGGTGACCCCCGGTGGCGCCGTGGTTGAGGCGCTGGAAACCCTCCGGGAGAAACCGTGGGCGATCGAGACATCCGTGTTCGGTACGTCTCTGCATGTGATGGTGGACGACGAGGAGGAGGGGCGCCGCCTTATCGCGGAGGCGCTCGCCGAGAAGGGAATCGGTATTCAACATATTCAACGTATCGTCCCCTCGCTGGAAGATGTGTTCCTCTACGTGCTGGAAAAGGATGCTGCATCCGCGCAGCAGGCGGCGTAGCCGGCGAATCAAATGTATAAAGCCGTCAAGCCCATTATAATTAAAGAGTTTCGCCAGATCCGCCGCGATCCGACATCGCTCGGAATGCTCCTCGGGCTCCCGGCGGCGTTGATCATCCTCGTGGGCTATGCGCTGAACTTCGACGTCAAGCATGTGCCGGTGGTCATCTTCGATCAGGACAAGAGTTCCGACAGCCGCGCATACCTGGAAAAATTCAAGCACTCCGAGTACTTCACCTATGCCGATGAGGCATCGGGTTATCAAGAAATCGAGAAGCACTTCTTAAGCGGCACGGCAAAGCTCGCGATCGTGGTGCCCGCCGATTTTTCGAAATGCCTGTTCGCCGGGCGGGATGCGCCGGTTCAGATCCTGGTCGACGGTTCGGACGCGAACACGGCGGTCCAGGCGGCGGGGAACGCCGCCCGGATGACGCTTGACTATTCTGCCCGGCTCATTGCCACCGTCCTCCGGCGAACCGGGCGCCAGGAATATGTCCCGATCGATTTTCAACCGAGGATCTGGTACAATCCGGACCTCCGATCCTCACAATTCCTCATCCCGGGATTGATCGGTTTCATTCTCGTGCTCACGGCCGTGGTATCGACGTCGATGACCGTTGTGCGCGAAAAAGAGCGGGGCACGATGGAACAGATCATGGTTTCTCCGCTCCGCCCGATCCATGTGATTCTTGGGAAGACCGTCCCCTACCTCATCATGAGCCTCGTCGCCGCGACGGCGATCCTCATCTTCGGGTATCTTCTCTTCGGCGTGGAGGTAAAGGGTAATATTGCTCTTCTCTACGCCGCTATCTTCACGATTATTCTTGGCGCGCTCGGGCAGGGATTGTTGATCTCCACAATCACCGAGTCCCAGCAGGTCGCGTTTCTGATCTCGGTTTTTAGCTCGTTGCTGCCCTCGTTCCTGCTCTCGGGGTTCGTATTTCCGATCGCCACCATGCCTGTCGTCCTCCAGGTACTTTCGAACCTCGCCGTGAATAAATTCTTCCTGGTGGTCGTGCGCGGAATCATGCTCAAAGGAGTGGGTTTCGCCGCAGTCTGGGACCAATTTGTCTGGATGATCCTGTTCGCCGTGATCACGCTCGGGGTGAGCACGGCGCGCATGCATAAGAGGATCGCATGATGTCAGGCAAGAGCATCGGCGTCATTGTCGAGATCGTGAAAAAAGAGTTTTACCAGATCCGGCAGGACAAGCGGATGATGACCGTGTCGATCCTCGCGCCCATCATGCAGGTTCTCCTGCTCGGGTATGCCGCGACGACCGATATCAAGAACAGCAATCTGGCCGTTTGCGACATGGACAGGACCGCGGAGAGCCGCGCGCTCGTTCAACAATTTACGAACACAACCTACTTTATCGAGCGATACGAGGTGGGGGTTCCGGGTGACGTGGACGGCTACATCGAGAACGCACAGGTATCCGTCGCCCTTGTCATCCCTCCGGGATTCGGAAGAAAATTGCAAGCCCGCCAGACTGCAGGGGTACAGGTCGTTCTTGACGGTGCGGACGCAAACAGTGCGAATGTCCTTCTCGGGTACGCAAATCAAATCGTCCAGTCGTATTCGCAGTCGATTCTCCTGACAGCGGCAGCGATGGGGGCGGGCCAGAGGATCGGCAGGGTATTGCCGGTACCGCGCGTCTGGTTCAACTCCGACCTCCGGAGCACCAACTATATGGTGCCGGGGGTGGTGGCGACGGTGCTGATGATCATTACGATGACGCTGACCTCCCTGGGCGTGGTCCGGGAGAAAGAGATCGGGACGCTCGAACAGCTCCAGGTCACGCCGATCAAACCACACGAATTGATTATCGGCAAGCTGATTCCGTTCATCATGATCGGTTTTTTTGACGTAACGGTCGTCCTCGCCATCGCCCGTTTCTGGTTCGACGTCCCGATGACCGGCAGCCTGGCGCTGTTATTCGGCTTGAGCGGATTGTTCATTCTCACCACGCTCGGGCTCGGTTTGTTCGTATCCACCATCGCGAAGTCGCAGCAGCAGGCGATGCTCATTGCGCAGTTCTTTTTCTTCATGCCTTCCACGTTCCTCTCGGGCTTCACGTTCCCGATCGCGAACATGCCCCCCCTCATTCAATGGCTCACGTATTTGATCCCGCTGAGGTATTTTCTGGTAATCGTCCGAGGGATTTTCCTGAAAGGCGCGACCATGGCGGAACTCTGGCCCCAGGCTTCGGCGCTGCTCATTTTCGGAATTGCGATACTGACGCTGAGCGTGCTTAGATTTAAAAAGCGGCTGGAATAAAAAAGCCGATCCCGGAACGACCGGAATCGGCTTCTATATGGCCTGCACGTTGCGTTTCAATCCGCGCTCTCCGACTCTGACTGCGCCGGAGAGCCCGAAACGTCAGCGGACGAGCAGCATTTTTCGGACTGCGACGAATTTACTCGTGCCCACGCCAACCTCCCCATCCGGGATCCCCTCCGCCGTAATCCGGTAGAAGTAGACGCCCGACGGCAGGTTTGCCGCGTTGAATCCAACCTCCTGCGGTCCGTCCTCCATCTGTTCCCGGTTTAGAAGCGTGACCACTTCCTGTCCGAGGATATTATAAATCTTCACCGTGACGAACGAGGGCTGGCTGAGATCAAACGGGATGACCGTCGTCGGGTTGAATGGATTCGGGTAATTCTGATATACCGTGAATTGATCGGGGACGGGCGCCATGTTTGAAAGCGGCGGAATATAGGACCGCCGCGCCGCCGAGGCATCCAGCCGCAGATAGGGGACATCGGAAAGCTGCCGCACGGCTTTCACCATGAGCCCCCCGGAGAATTGATCCGTATCCATCGGTCCGGAAAATGCGGAATCGATCTGCCGGATGGCGTGCCAGATCGCGATCGAATCGTACCCGACGAGGGAAGGGGGAGGAACAGAGGTCGTCGTGATTTCGTTGAAACCGGTCATGAAACTGTCCAGACGCGCCGCCACTTCCCGGAGGGAGAGGCCGTTAAACGGATGAGCGGAGCCTGCGCCATCGTCGAAGATCAGATTTCCGAACCCGTGCGGAGTGACGCCCAGGTCGCTTGCACGCACGTTTGTCTGGAGCGCAATCGCCTCGGCAAAGAGCTTGTTGTTGTGCTTCGTCGGATTAAGGAATTTCTGCTGCGACTTGATGGAGTGGCCGTTGCTGAATTTCCCGAGACTTCGCGGATCTCCGATATGCATGCGATCGCCTCGCTCGATCAGCGATGCGATGATGTTCTTATAATTCGGGTGCACGACCGAGTGCGGCCCCCCTAAACCCACCTTCAATCCCGCCCCAACGAGTTGAACGACGTTCAGCGCGTTGGGCATCGGATATCGAACGAGGTTGAGGCACGAGTCGAACATGGACCTCCATGAACTGAGCGAATCGTTGGAGAAGGTCCAGCGCCACCTCGCGATTTTCTGGAGAACGGGCTTGTTCCCGAAGGCATGAATGGTCACGCTGTCTCCCACCGCGATGGGTGGAGTGAAGCTCAAATCGAGCTTTTTCGGCTTGCCTGACGCAATCTCGGATCCCGGGCGATCGAACGTGACCGTTCCGGGCATGATGCCGACGACGAATAGGGCTGTCAGTTTCGGTGCGGGCAGCACTCCGTTATTCACGAACCTGACGCAGAACTCATCCCTGTCGGCAACCGTAGGAATCGGCTTGTGTTTGCCCTTCTTGTCCAGGGAAAGAGCGAGACTCTCCGGGATGAACGAACGGAAGGATACCGAGAATGAGCTGTCGACTTTGTTCCCAAAGTCCACGCCCGTCCGATTCTCTTCCTTCCCGAGCCCCACGACATAGCTCGCAAGGGCAGGGGGGAGTGTCTGTCGCCAGTTGTTTCGCCAGACCTCGCTGACCGTATACGTGCCGGGCCATATTCCGGTAAGGGAATATTGTCCGTTCGCATCAGTTGTGATCGACCGGCTATCCGAGCGGCCAAAGTAGGTTATGCCGTCGAGGTTGATTCTCCACCCCTGCAATCCCGGATCACCGAGGTCCCGGAAGCCGTTTCCGTTTACGTCGTTAAACTTGGTTCCGCGTACCGAACCCGTCGAAATCTGGTAGTTGCCAAAGTCGGCACTGTCCCTGAGATCACCCGCATGGAGCACAAAGGTGTAAGATGATTCGGGGAAGGACTGCCACCAGCCTTCCCGGGGGAGTTCCCGGACTTTGTATGTTCCCGGGGGCAAGCTCAGGAACTGATAGAATCCGCTGCTGTCGGTTTTAATCTTGCGGTTCTTGGGGCCGGTGAGCTTGATGGTAAACCCGACGATTCCGGGCTCGTGAGCCTGTTTCACGCCATCGCGGTTCTCGTCGTTGAATTTCTGACCGACGATCGCATTCACCGAATCTGTGAAATAATTCCCGAAGTCCTTGTTGTTCACGGTCGTATTCAGATTCGGGATATCGATCGTGTAGGATTCGCTCGAAGGAAACGATTCGACCCAGCCCGAACGCTCGGCCTCGCTGACGACATACCGGCCGGGCCGGAAGATGTACAACTGATACTGGCCCAATGAGTCCGTGTAATCATAGTCAATCTGGTTGCCGCTTGTATCCGATAGAACAATTCTCCAGTTGGGGATCAGGGTGTCGCCGCCGTCGTAGAGACTGTCCCGGTTCCTGTCGTCGAACTTGATGCCGTTGATGAAGCTTGCCTGCGTGTAATTGCCGAAATGCACGCTATCGACGACCGTATCGGGCGTCGAGAGCACGATGTCCCAGTGCCCGGAGAAGGGATATTTTTGCGTCCAGTTGGGCTCGAATGTTTCCGTCACGGTGTAGGAGCCGAGGGGGAGATTGAGCGAGTACCGTCCCCGATAGTTTGTCTTTGTCGTGAGCGTGACCGGTCCGGTCGCCGTGATCAGCCAATCCTTCACGCCGCGCTCGCCGGGATCCTTCACGCCGTTGTTGTTGACATCGAAGAACTTCTTACCCGTAATCTGCCCGCTCTGATCGAACACGACAACATCGTCCACGAACCAACCCGGGAAGGCATTGAAAAGCGTATCCCCGGTGTCGAAGTAAAACCGGATAATGGTATTGTGTCCGGCAAACGAGCCGAGATTCAACGTCGTGATCGTCCAGCCGTGGCTGTCGCCGGAGGGAGCAGAGCCGTATCCGCCCCGCAGATGGGTCCACGACGTCCCGCCGTCACTACTGGCATCCACCATGCAGAAATCCCAACCCCGCTCCGTGACATAGTTCTCCGCGAAGAGAAGTCTGACAGGCGCGGCCGCGGCCGTCAGATTAATGGTTTCGGATTTCACCGCCGTGTTGATTCGACGGCCGGTATGGTAGGTGTTCTGGCCTTCGATCCCGGGCCACCAGCTATGAGAAGGGGAGCTTGCATTAAGCGAGGTCCGGTGCCAGCAATCGTCCGTGGCGCCGCCGTACAGCTCCGTTGACCAGGTATGAGCTCCCGACTCGAAATTATCGTAGAAGAAAATTGTCGAGGAGGTCCCCGCCGCCGAGTTGATACTGACGCCGACATCGGCAGGCGCACTTGAGGCGGTCCTGAGCTTCTCATGTGAGGCTGCCAGGCTCTGCCGGAATTCGCGCATTTGCCGGGCAGCATTCATGGCACGAATCCTTACGGAAGAAGTCTGGCCGGCCACTGTGGGATGGGTTCCCGAGTATGAGGCGCCGGCGATGAAGCCGGACAGCAAAAAGGAGAGAATAAGTAGAGTAAACGAGGAATGCCTCCGACATCGGAAGATGTTCGCAAGAAATCGCATAGCGATCCCCCTTAGGATTTTGTGCGATGAATGCTGCGGTGTCGGGCGGTGTGGGTAAGATCGGGGCTGAAGCCCTGGGTCGATCTTGGATACTAATTAATTCTTTTCCCGCTCATTGTCAAGTCTTTTTTCAAAAAAGTTGCGCCCTCCGGCCTCTACCGGATGACAAGCTCTTTCATGATATTTTCCGCGTTCGAGTACTTGTCCAGGACGAACAGAATATACCGCGCATCGACGTTGATCGAGCGCTGGAGCGACTCCTGAAAGACATAATCTCCGACGACCGCCTCCCAATTGCCATCGAATGCGACTCCAATGAGTTCGCCCTTGCCATTGATGACCGGGCTGCCGGAATTTCCCCCCGTAATGTCGAGGTCTGCGATAAATGCCACCGGCACATCCTTCACATTAGGATCGGCATAGGGTCCGAAGTCTTTTTTCTCCCAGAGGCTCCGGAGCCTGGCGGGAACAATGAACGGATCCACGCCGGTCTCCTTCTGCATGACGCCCCTCAATGTGGTCTCGTAATCGTAGTGGACGGCATCGCGGGGTTCGAACGACTTTACCTTCCCGTAGGTAAACCGCAGCGTGCGATTCGCGTCGGGGTAAAGATCAGGCCCCTTCCATGCCATCCAGGCCTCCAATAACTTCGAGCGGAGCAGTCCGATCCGGGCGTTGAAGGCCGAAACCGCCGACTGGAGCTGGGTGTTATCCTTATCGAGTTCAATGGCAAACTTTACGATGTCGTCGTCCCGAATGTCGTCCGCCGATTTCGACAGAAGGCTGAGGCACCCATCGAGCGACGTCAGTTTCGAGTGCTCATACATCTTGCTAATCTGTTCCCGGACTGACTTGCCCCGCCGTTCGCCCGTTTCCGATCCCACGATGTGAACCACTGCCTGGAGACGCTGTTCGGGGCGTATCTCCGCGCTTTTTATTACGAGGGAGCTCAACAGCTCTTTGTCCACATTCAGGTTGAGATCCTTGAAGGCTCTCGGCAGAGCATCCTTGAGCGACTGTAGCTCGCTGTCGGGGGGCCGGTTTTTTCCAGTCGAGTCTTTGGCAAAATGATTCGCCAGTGTGTTGAACCGCACCGCGATCGAGAGGATATCCGAGCCGCCGACCAACTGGGCGTACGTGATCTGCCTCTGATTGAATTGCTTGAGCTCCTCGTACGTCTTGCCGATGTCGGCAATGATGGTTCCGTATTTGGCCTCCAGTTCGGGTTTGGAGTGAAGGAATTCCTGAAACTTCCGTTCCTCCTCGTGCCGAAGCGTCATGATGTCTGCGCGCTTCATGCCCTCGAGGGTGCCCTGATAGTTCTTGTACGTGTTCGCCATTCCCCGCCATTTCGAAGCGTACTGAATTTCAACGGCGCGATCGTTCTTTCCCGCCGCCTCGATGATATCCATCCTCGTCTTGAAGAAATCGATCGTCATCGGCAGGGTTTCGTCTCTGGCGACCTGGATCTCGGGTGAGGTTCGGTACCGGAAGGTCCTGCCCGGGAAACCCAGGATCATCGCGAAGGAGTTCTCGTCGAATCCCTTCGACGAAATCGGGAGAAAGGCCTTCGGCTTGAAGGGGACGTTTTCCTTGGAGAACTTCGCGGGCTTTCCGTCCGGACCCGAGTAGACCCGCATCAGGGAAAAATCGCCGGTATGGCGCGGCCAATACCAGTTGTCGACCTCACCGCCGTAGTTGCCGATCGCCGTCGGCGGCGCGTAGACAAGCCGCACATCCTTGAGAACTTCGTAGGCAAAGAGGTAATACTTGACGCCGTTGTAGAATTCCGCGGACCGGCATTCGAAGCCCGTTTTCTTTGAGGCGGCCTGCTCGATCTGGCGCTGTCTCGCGCGGATGGAATCTGCCCGCTCCGAGGGGGAGAGCCCGTCTCGCAATCCGCCGAGCACCTCCGCCGTGATGTCCCGCTGGCTTGCCACAATCTGAGCCTGGTACGACGGAATGGGGAGTTCCTCGTCCCTGGTTTTTGCGTAGTAGCCATTGTTGAGATAATCTTCCTGGACCGAGCTTATCGACTGTATCCCGGCAAATGCAACGTGGTGGTTGGTAAGAATCAGGCCGTCCGGGGAGATAAACGAGCTGGAGCCGCCGGCGAGCAGGATCATCGCGTCTTTAAGGCTCGTGCTATCCGGGTTATAAATCTGCCTGGGGGTGAGCTGGAGGCCGCGTTTCTGCATCTCCGCCCACGGCAGTTTGTCGAGCTGGTTCAGCATCCACATCCCCTCATCGGGGGCGCTCCAGGCGGTGAAGAGAAGAATGCAGACGAATGTGAGGGTAACAAATAGGAATGTTTTCTTCATCGGGGACTCCATCATGATCTGTGTTGGCCTAAGCTGTGTTGACAGTTGAGTTCGAAAGTGGTTCCGCTTCGTCCCGGCTCGGTCCAGCAAGCGGGACATGGCGGGACGGGGCGGGATCGCGGGGGTTCAACTTACGCAACGGGCGGCTCAAAACCAAATTGTCCCGCACGGCGGGACAATTGCAACTCAGGCCGTTTCGACGTATATTCAACGAATATCGGGCCGGGAAAGGCCCCGCACGAACAAGATCAATCATGGCAAAGAAGACTCATTCGCCGACGCACAGCACCACCGCAACATCGCTCCCTTCCACCGATGTGGCAACGCTCGATGCCATCGTGAAGGCGCTTTACGAATCGGTTTCGTTCCCCCCCGGCCGGCAGCCGGACTACCAGCGGCTCAGGGCGCTCTTTCATCCCGACGGGAGAATTATCCCCCCCAAGACGCAGAAAAATTCCGAACTTGTTGTTCTCGATCTGGACAGCTTCATCAGCCGGTCGCGCGAATATGTCGTGACGACGGGGCTGGAGCGCCAGGGCTTCCACGAGAAGGAAGTCGCGCGGCGGACCGCGGCGTTCGGTTCGATGGTTCACATCCTGAGCACCTACGAAACCCGCCACACCGTCAAAGAGACCGCCCCGTTTGAGCGGGGGATCAACAGCATCCAGCTTGTCCGGGAGGTCAATCGCTGGTATATTGTGTCGATCCTCTGGGAGATTGAACGAACGGGGCATCCCATACCCCGGGCATTTCTCGTCTAGTCTCCGCTGCCGTCCCGCCGTGCAGGACGGAATCTTTCCTCATTCCGCAGGTGGTTAGTATCCGGGCCGGCGCTTGACAACGGCAGGCGCGAGTTGTATATTCAGACTTTCAGAGTCGAATAGTCGAATTTCCCCCACCCCGTGCCTTTTGTGAGCCAAACAGCCCGATCAGGCGTCAAAGACAGAATCCTCGAAGCCGCGAAGGATGAGTTCTCCCAGGCCGGCGTATCCAAGGTTACGATGGAAGAAATCGCCGAACGGGCGGGAATGGGGAAGGCCTCGATCTACTATTATTTCCGGACGAAGGACGCACTCCTGAAGGCGGTGATCCTGCGCGAATATGAAGAGTTTTCGCGCCGCCTGGAGGAGATTCTTCCAACAAAAGCGAGCGCCGCCGACAAGCTGCGCGCCTACGAAGAAAAGCGGTTCAGCTATTTCAATAAACTTATGGCGTTCAAGCTTGTCGAACTTGCGCCGTCGCTCAAGGTGAAGCCCGCATTGCTCGATATGTTCGATGAATTCGCGCGGAGGGAAATGAAATTAATCCGGCAGATAATTCAGGAGGGAAAAGACAACGGGGAGTTCGATATCGTGTCGGTCGAGAGAATCGCGAGGGCCTTCCTCCATCTCGTGCGGGGGCTCCGGCTCTGCCGCATCCGTGAAGCGCGCGGCAAGCGCATCGGTCCGGAAACCCTCGCTCAACTCAGGCGCGAGCTCGACCTTGTCACCGGCATCTTTCTGCGCGGCATAGCAGGAGGGGCGGAGATTTCGTCGGCCGGCCGTCCCGCCATGTCCCGCCCGTCCCGCTCCACGGGACACGCGGGACCGGGCACGGATGCGGGGCCGCAGGTGACCCAACGCCAGGAAACCCGGCAGCGCCCATGAGCCGCAATTTGAAGTTGATACTGATCGGCGGCGCGGCGATCCTGGTGATCGCAGTAGTGGTGCTTGTGAAGGTCATGGGGCGCGCTTCATCCGACGATCTGCGCCGGCTCAACGCGCCTCTCGTCCAGACCGAGCCCGTGCACCGGGACACGGTTCTCTACCAGCTCAAATTCACCGGCGACGTGATCCCGATCCAGCAGGCGACGATCATCGCCAAAGTGGGGGGAACGCTTGAGCGGGTGTTCGTCGACATGGGAACACAAGTGAAGGAGGATCAGATCCTCGCGCGGATCGATACGGTCGAACTTTCCCAGCAGTACCAGCAGATGAGCGCCAGCTACGCGAATGCCAAACTCAACTACGAGCGCACGAAGCAACTGGCTGAACAAAATCTTCTCTCCAGGCAGGACCTCGATAACGCGGAGGCGGCGATGAAGGTCGCGAAAGCGAATTATGAGATGGCGAAGACGCGCCTCGCCTACGCGAAAATTACTGCGCCCTTCTCCGGCACAATCACGAAGCGGAACCTCGATCCGGGCGCCCTTCTCAGCGCAAACAGCACTGCGATCTTTACATTGATGAATCTTGACGCCATGAAGATCGTGGTAAACGTTCTTGAAAAAGACATCCCCCTGGTCTCAATCGGAAAGAAGGCCGTGTTGAGGGTCGACGCGTTCCCGGGGAAATGGTTCGAAGGATCGATCGCCCGGTATAGCGATGCGGTCGACCTCTCCACCCGTACCATGGCGGTCCAAATCGACATCCCGAACCCCGACCACCTCCTGAAGCCCGGAATGTTCGCGAGCGTGACGCTCGTCGTCGACGTTCATCCGGACGCGATTACAATCCCTACGCAGGCGATGTTGAAGGACGAGAGAGGGTTTTTCGTTTATGCAGTCGATGGAACTACGGCGCACCGGAAGCAGCTCACGCCGGGAATTGAGCAGAGCGGGCGAACAGAAATTTTAGCAGGGCTCGATGGGTCGGAAACCATCATCTCGACCGGCCAGCAGTTCGTGAAAGACGGAGCAGCCGTGGTTCTTCAGCATCAATAGCGCCGTCCCATGTGGCTTACCCGGCTCGCCCTTCGCTACCCGATTTCGACATTCCTTTTCGCCGTCACGATCCTCGTGCTCGGCTTTGTTTCGTTCAGGCAACTTCCCGTCGATCTCCTGCCCAATATCACCGTTCCCGTCGTCAGCGCGATCACGTTCTATTCCGGCGCCGGTCCGCTCGATATGGAGCAGACTGTCACTGTTTTCCTCGAACGAGGCGTTAGCTCGGTCAACGATGTCGACTACGTGCAGTCGTCCACCCGTGAGGGAGTTTCGCAGATACGCGTCAATTTTAACTGGAACGCAAATTTAGACGTCGGGCTGGTCGACGTCGTCCAAAGGATCAACCGCGCGTTCAGCCAGCTCCCGACGGGAGTTTCGCAGCCGATCGTGCTGCGGTTTGATCTGACGAACATCCCTGTCTGCAACATCGCCGTCTCGGGCAACATGGATGAACGGGATCTGTACGATCTGGGCCTGAACACCATCGAACCCCAGATCGAACACCTCACCGGCGTTGCCTCCGCGCAGGTTCTCGGCGGGCGCATCCGCGAAATTCACGTCACGCTCGACCGAAACCGCATCCAGGCGCTCGAACTCCCCGTCCAAACCGTGCTCACCGCCGTCGCAAACTCGAACCTGATTATACCCTCCGGCGACCTGAAGACGGGCAAATTCGATTACTCGCTCAAGACCGAAAGCCGATTTAATGTCGTCAAGCCGATCGAGGACGTTGTGATCAGAACGGTCAATGGCGTTCCGATCCGGCTGCGTGACGTCGGTTCGGTGGAGGACAGCTACCAGGAGCAGACCGAGCTCATCCGGATCGACGGCAAGCCCGGATTGACGCTGAGGGTGCAGAAACTCGCGAATGCGAACACCATCGATGTCGTCGATAATGTCCTCCGCGCAATTCCCAAGCTCACCGGAATCCCCGAGAACGTGAAGATGACGCTCTCATTCGATCAGTCGATGTACATCCGGCAGACCATCTCGGGACTGCAGCGTGAAGCGTTCCTCGGAGCAGTCCTTGCGATGATCATCATATTGTTCTTCCTCCGGAACGTGCGGGGAACGATCATCATCATCGTGGCGATTCCCTTGTCGATTCTCCTGTCGTTTATTTATTTTCGGTTCGGGGGCGTCACGCTGAACATCATGACGTTCGGGGGCCTTGCCCTCGCCGTCGGACGGCTCGTCGACGATTCGATCGTCGAACTGGAGGCAATCTCGCGCCATTATAATGAACGCAGGGAAGGACAAACCAAGATGGCGGCAACGCTGGAGGCCGCAAAGGAGGTGGCATCCCCGATCTTTGTCTCCACGCTGACGACCGTCATCGTCTTCCTTCCGATCGTCTTTACCTCCGGCATTGCGAAACTGCTCTTCATACCGCTGACGCTCACAATCACCGTCTCGCTCTTCGGTTCGTTTTTCGTTTCGCGGACCGTGACTCCGCTGATGTGCCTGAAGTATCTTCCCCCTGAACGGATCCTCGACCGTCAATCCCGGAAACTCTCCGACCGGCTCAGGGCTGCGTCGCACGATTTCATCGAGGGAATCGATACGTGGTACTCGAAACGGCTGAACTGGACGCTCGATCACCGGTTCTGGGTCATTGGCGGAATATTCGGGTTCGGGATCCTCTCATTGGTCTTGATTTTCTTCGTCGGCACCGAGCTCTTTCCCGATCAGGATGAAGGCCAATTCACAATCAACGTGAAGCTGCCGGTCGGTACCCGCTCCGAGGTGACGGATCAGTTCGTCCGGGGAATCGAGGATATTCTTCGAAAAAACGTGCCGGAGATGCAGGCGATGATTTCCGACATCGGGGTGCCGTCGGCCCGGAGCGGCAATTTCTTCGGGAGGAATTCGGGGAGCCATGCCGCGAATATCCAGGTGGCTCTCGTGGAGACGGGGCGGCGGAAGCGCTCCGAGTTCGAGATTATCAATGACATACGCTCGAAGCTGACGGCGATCTCCGGAGCAAGCGTTTTTATCAGCCCCGGAGGCATTCTTCGGTTCCTGTTGAACTTCGGTTCCAGTGCGCCCATTGATGTGGAAATCCGGGGCTTTGATATCGACGCGGGAGCAAAGCTGGCAAGGGATATTACGGGGATTGTCCGCTCGACCCCGGGGGCGACCGACGTCCAGTCGAGCCGCGAGGACAATTTGCCGGAGCTGCGCGTACAAATCGACAGGGACAAGGCGGGGGTGCTGGGAATCGATGTCGCTCATATTTCAAGCACGATCAACACGTGCATCAACGGTTCGGTTGCCTCGCTGTACACCGACCCTGTCAACGGCAATCAATATAATATTCTGGTCCGGCTGAACGAGAGCTACCGCTCGGAGATCGACGACCTCGCCCGGATCGTCGTGACGACGGGCAGCGGAATGCCGATTCAGCTCGGGAATATCGCAAGGATCGAGAAGGCGAACGCTCCTGTCCAGATCGACCGGAAATATCAGCAGCGCCTGATCGATGTGACCGCCAACGTGACCGGCCGTGACCTCGGCAGCGTGGCAGGAGACATCCAGGCGAAAATCGACCGGCTCGCAATCCCCCCCGGATTTGAGGTGAAACTTGGCGGCAATGTCGAACAGCAGAAAAAGTCGTTCAGCGACCTGTTCCTGGCGTTTGCCCTTGCAATTCTTCTCGTGTATGTCGTGATGGCGTCGCAGTTCCAGTCGCTCGTCGATCCGTTTATCATCATGTTCACCGTCCCGCTCGGAATTGTCGGTGTTCTCTGGGCTCTATTCCTCACCGGTACGACACTGTCTGTCACATCATTCCAGGGGGTCATTGTGATGGTCGGTATCGTCGTGAGCAACGGGATTCTGCTCGTCGATTACACGAATCGTCTCCGGATGCGGGGGACGGCCCTCCGGGATGCCGTGCTGAAGGCAGGAGTTACGCGATTGAAGCCTATTTTGATGACATCGCTCGCCACGGTCCTTGGTCTGATTCCAATGGCGATCGGGCTCGGCGGTGAATCGACTCAGGCGCCGCTTGCGATTGCGGTCATCGGAGGACTGACGGTATCGACTACGTTGACATTATTCTTCATTCCGGTCCTGTACACGGTTTTCGAAGAATGGTTCAGGCGGGAGATGAAGCTCGAGGAGGAGAACGCATCTTGATCCGCGTACTCCTGACAGGAATTCGCATCATTCTGGTTATTCTCTACTCCTTCCGGTCGACCGTCCTCGGGCAAGTGCAACTAAACAAGCTCGACTCGCTGACGCTCGAACAGGCGGTGAAACTCGCCCTCGAGCACCATCCATCTCTTCGCGCAGCGGCGGCAAACCTGGAATCCGCATCTTCCGGATTGACGGTCGCTCTGGCCGGATACTATCCTTCCGTGATCGGCTCGGCGAGCTTCTCGCGAACCGACGGCGCCTTCGTTCTCAACCCAACGTTTCCGCCCCGGAACCAATCGTACAATACCTACACGACCGGGGTACAGATGACGGAGACAGTTTTTGATTTCGGGAAAACGATCGGCAAGGTCTCGGCGAACAGCGATTTTGTCAACGCTGCCTCGGCCGATCAGGAGGCGACGCGCCAGACGGTGATCATGAACGCCCAGCTCGCCTACTTTAGTCTCATCCAGGCGAAGCAGGTCATCAGGGTGAACGAAGAAGCGCTGGACCAGGCGAAAAAGCATCTCGCTCAGGCCAAGGCATTTTATTCAGTGGGACGACGCCCGCAGTCGGACGTGACGAAGGCGGAGGTGGACCTTGCAAACGCTGATGTAAACCTCATTCGCGCGCGCAACCAGATGCGGCTTGCCAGGGTCTCGCTCGAGAATACCATGGGCGTTCATCCCACGGCTGATTACCGCGTCAGGGAAGTATTTGAAGTCCCTCCGTTCTCGATGAGGCTGGATTCGGCGGAAGTCGTCGCCTTTCAAGAGCGTCCCGAGTTGATTGCCGCCCATGCCCGAGTCGCGGCGAACCGGTCTCTGGTGTCTGCAACATGGGATCAACACCTGCCTACAATCGGGGCCTTCGGCAACTGGACGTGGAGCAACTTCGATTTTCCGCTCTTCAGCCGCTGGAACGCCGGACTCACGTTCACACTCCCCATCTTCCAGGGATTTGCGATCTCCGCGCAGGTCGACCAGGCGCGCGCCGCGGCCGACGTTGCGCTCGCCAACCTGGATTTATTGAACGAAACCGCGAGACTCGAGGTGGAGCAGAACTACCTCGGCCTGAAGGAAGCCGAGGATAGAATCGGAGCGACAGCTAAATTGCTCGAGCAGGCGGAGGAGAACCTGAGGCTCGCAAACGGCGAGTATGCGGCGGGAGTGGGAACGCCGATCGAAGTGGCCGACGCTCAGCTCTCACTCTCGAACGCGCAAATTACAAGAATACAGGCCCTGTCGGATTACAACGGCTTCCTCATCCGGCTGCAGCGGTCGATGGGGATACTGGGCCGCCGAAAGGAATAACTGACCATGCGAAATACTCCGCAGCTACTGCTATCTCTGATGATGAGCTTCTGCTCGGTCGCGTGCAGCAGGTCCGAGCCCTTTCCTGCCGCACCTCCGGAGGATACCCTGCTCGCAAAAATCAAGCTTCCCGCCGGCTTTCAGATCGCGTTCTTCGCGAAAAACGTTCCGGGGGCGCGATCGATGACGCTGAGCCCGAGCGGAATTCTCTTTGTCGGCACCCGCGACCGGGGAGATGTTTACGCGGTGATTGACAGCAATTCGGACAAAAAAGCCGACCGCGTCGTGACCATCGCACACGGATTGAATATGCCGAACGGCGTCGCCTACCGGAACGGAGCATTGTATGTCGCCGAAGTGAATCGCGTTCTCCGGTACGACGATATCGAGAACCGGCTCGCGAGCCCTCCAGATCCCGTCGTCGTGAACGACAGCTTCCCTTCCGATCAGGCCCATGGCTGGAAGTTCATCCGTATCGGCCCGGATCAGAAGCTCTATGTGCCGGTTGGGATGCCCTGCAACGTTTGCGAGCGGCAGGACCAGCGCTACGGGTCGATCATGCGGATGAACCTGGACGGGACAGGCCTCGAAGTCTTCGCGAAGGGAGTTCGCAATTCGGTCGGATTCGATTGGGACTCTTCGACGGGCGAGCTCTGGTTCACCGATAATGGGAGAGATTGGCTCGGCGACGATCGGCCGCCCGACGAATTGAACCACGCCGCCGCAATCGGAATGCATTTCGGATTTCCCTACTGCGACGGGAAAAATATCTCCGATCCCGATTTTGGATCGAAGCATCCGTGCAGCGAGTTCACTCCCCCCGCAATGGAGCTCGGGCCCCATGTTGCATCGCTCGGGATGCGCTTTTACCGAAGCACGATGTTCCCGCTCGAATACCGAAAAAAGATATTCATCGCCGAACACGGCTCATGGAATCGCACCGTGCCGATCGGCTACAGAGTCACGACCGTGACGGTGGACAGCAACCGGGCGGTCGATTATAAAGTCTTCGCGGAGGGGTGGCTCCAGAACGGCTCGCCATGGGGACGGCCGGTGGATGTGCAGGTAATGCCCGACGGGGCTCTTCTTGTGTCGGATGATTTCCTGGGAGCCATTTACAGGATTTCATACAGACATTGAACGGACGAAACCGTACGCATTAAATCACGGCTTTCGGCGGACCGGAACGGTTAGAACAGGCCCAGGTAGTCTCGAGCACCGTGAAGTATTCGATGCACATAAATCGTCTGCCCTTCGACTGTGTAGAAGATGAGATAGTTCTCAACCACCAGGTAGCGGTAGTGAAGGCGAGCAAGCTCAGCTTCTTTCGGAACTCGACCTAGATGCGGATTTTTGGAGAGAAGGATCAGGTTCTTTTCGATCTTCGTTGCGAGAGCTTCACCCCCGGAGGGCCGGTCAGCTGATATATAGGCAACAATTTCGGAAAAATCGTCCTCAGCGATTCTTAGGAGTCGAACGTCATACTTATGCCGACTCATGGATTCGAGTGCGGATTTCCTTCATGACGGCAGACAGGCTGCGGCCTCTTTCACCACTTGCGCGCTGGGCTTGGGCAACTGCAAGTTTGCCGAAGAGATCAAGCTTGAGTTGGATTTTACCGTATTGGGCGATGGACATGACAACCAAATCTCCCTGGCCATTTTTCGTTATGAAGATGGGTTCATCCGATTTGTGGGCGAGTTCCGAGATTTTATTAGCTTTATTCCTCAGATCGGAAATTGGTCTTATGATCGGCATTTACCGCCTCAAGTTGTTATTATCAATATAATATCATTTAAGTGAGAAAGTCAAGTTCACTGTGCTCTGCGATTCGTCCCTACACAGGCCGGCGGTTTCCATACTGGCAAAGGGCGAGCCGTTCTATTATGGGGGCCGTCGCCATGACGCAGTTACATCAACATGCTTTCCTCTCCTGGGTCATTGTGTTGCTTCTCTTCAAGTGTCAGGCTCAGTCCCAGAATCAAACGTGGATCAAGCGATTCCCATCGGTCGCCTTGACTGTCGGGATCAATCCACTTAATCCCAACTCTGTGTATGCAGAAGGAGATTCGGGTAAGCTTTATGCTTCGTATGACCGGGGAGGAGCCTGGACCCTGCAGGGCTCGACAGGAATGACGAGTGGGATCCGGCAAATACTGGTCCATCCGTCCGATACGACAGTATGGTTTTGCGCCGGTGTAGATACTAGTGGTCTATTACGCAGCACCGACCACGGCGCGTCGTGGAGGACCGTGATCGCGGGGGTGATTTTCGATGGCGAAAGCATCACCTACGATCCATCTCACCCTGATATGATGTACGCCGGCGATTATAACACAGGGAGTGTGTTTCGAAGTACCGATCGTGGTTTTACGTGGAGGAGAATGGGGCAGGCGGGTTCGAATCTCTGCACGTTGGTGATAAGGAACGACAGTGCGAACATACTCTACGCGGGCAGTGGTGCAGGAAAAATTGCCAAGAGTATAGATTCCGGCGCGAACTGGAGAGTCGTGCAAGGGACACAGATCGGGGAGATTCCCAAGATTGTGGCGAGTCGCACAAACCCTCTGACGGCATTTGCCACGCTTTGTGGGTGTGGTGGCACCGGCGGTCTTCTCAAGACTACAGACGGGGGAGAGCATTGGCTCGAAACGCCGCTCGTCGGTATTCCGATTTGGTCAGTGGCGATCGATGAAATTGATACGGAAACCGTATTCGCGGGAACCTTCCCCAATGCGGCTACAACAGTTTATAAAAGCACCGACGGGGGGTCTTCCTGGATACCAATCAATGCGGGTCTCCCCGGCGGAGGCAGCGTGTGGAACCTCAAGACTCATCCGCAGAACAAGTACTTCCTCTTTGCGTCAATTACTCAGGGTACAAGTGGGTTCGGAGGCATCTACCGTTTTCGTACAGGACCACTCCGGAGTGTGATCGAGGGAGCGATTCTGGATAGCGTGAGTCACGATACCGTGAGCACAGGTATCATCCGAAATCCTTCAACGGGTGATTCGGTCGATCTCCATAGCTCCCGAGGGAAGTTCACCTTTCCCTACTACGCGAGCGATTACGCTCTCACGCCAACCGTGCACGTCGAGGCTTACCCTTTCTACGTTAAGGATGCCCCCCTCTACTTCGTTCCGGATTCTACATCGCACCAAGATCTCGAGCTCCAAAAACTTCCTCTTACATCCATCAAAGGAACGGTCTCCGACACCCTGAATCATCCCATCAAAGGGGACATTGGCGTCGCGGTATCCGCATCTTATGGAATAGTCGACCTGAGGAAAACCACGGATTCCACTGGCTACTTTGAATTTGACAACATCGCTCGTCCCTATCCCCCACTGATCTCAAATTATGCCTTGAGTGTGAACCCCGAGACGCCGTTCCGACATTTGCAGATTCCCTCTCTTGATGTTGACTCCGCCGGCCTTACACTTCCGCTCGTCTCTCGGCCCGCGGATGTCTTCCTTGTCGGCGAGGACAGCCTCAACTTTCGAAGTTACTTCCAGGCAGCACTGGACTCTCTTGGATTGTACTGGAATGTCTGGAACACAGTCAACAAAGGTCCGGCGCCGTTTCAACGCGGAAGGTTTTTCAAGAAGAATACGGTGATCTACTTCACCGGAACGAAACACACGCCGCTCGCAAAAACGGAACTGGATAGTCTGGCTGCGTGTCTCGAAGCCCGTTGCAACCTTTTTATTACCGGTCAGGATTTTGTGGAAAAGAATGATACCTCTGCATTTCTGAGAACCGAACTCGGCGTCCGATTCGCCGGGAACACCCATACGCTCGGCGCGAGCGGTGTGTCTGGCGATCTCTTTAATGGTTTCGGTTTTTTCACGTTCGGATCTCCGGGTGCAAACGATCAGACATCGAGGGACAGTTTTCTGATAACGAATCCGCGGACGAAGGCAATCCTGACATATGGAGTCGGAAAAGTAGCGGGTGTCCGCGTTGATAGCGCAGGCGCGGGCGGCAAGGTGATCCTCATGGGATTCGGCTTCGAGGCGATCACGCCAGAGCCAACAAGAAGATCAGTCCTGCAGCGCATCGTCGGTTATCTTGACGGTTCGATCGTCGTCGGCGTGAATGAACCGCCCGGTGATCACATCCCCGACACCTTCTCGCTGGCACAGAACTATCCCAATCCGTTCAACCCGGTGACCACAATCCTGTACAACGTTCCGGTGCGAAGTTTTATCCAGATTGCGATCTTCAACGTTGTCGGAGGAAGGGTGAGAACGCTGGTTTCCGAGATCCGGAGTCCGGGCGATTACGCCCTGCGCTGGGACGGGTCGAATGACGCGGGGGAGGCTCTTCCGAGCGGTGTCTACTTCTATCAACTGACAGGGGTGAACACGGAGGGGATCTCCCGGCCCTTCACTTCTACGAAGAAACTCCTTCTGATTCGCTGACATCATCGGTCAGTTCCGCGGGAGGCGTGGCTGACCGTTGCAATTCGCTCTCATTCCACGTATATTAAGGCACACTTTCCGAAGTTTCCGACGATTGGATTCGAATATCCGGCGCATTTTGATCGTCCGCACCGATAGGATCGGGGATGTCATCCTGACCCTACCGATGGCGCGCGCTCTCAAGAAGAATTCTCCCTCCGTGCGCATTGCCCTCCTGATCCAGCGCTACACGTCCGAAATTGTAGAAAGCGATCCGGCCGTCGACCAGATCATTCATTACGACGACGGCAAGCGAAGCCTAGTCTTTTTCGATCTCGTCACGATGCTCCGAAGAGAGCGTTTTGATGTCGTCTTTCACACGCATCCCCGGTTCCGGGCGGCGCTCATGACATGGTTTGCCCGAATCCCGATCCGCGTCGGTACAGGCTACCGGTGGTACTCTTTCCTGTTTAACCGCAAGGTGTTCGAACATCGGAAGGACGCGAAGAAACACGAACTTGAGTATAATCTAAGTCTCCTTGGCTCGGTGGGATTGAATACCGACGGCGACAGTATCGCGCCCACTCTTGATGTAAAACCGCAGACCCTCGACTCGGTCAGGAGCTTTCTCTCGCGCCTCGGCGTCCGGGAGAAGGAACGGATCGTCATTATCCACCCCGGGAGCGGCGGGTCGGCGCGGGACTGGAGCGCAAAAAACTTCGGCCTTCTCGGGCGGCGGATCAGAACTCTCCCCGGAGTGAGGGTCATTATCACGGGCGGCGAGAGTGAGGAGATCCTTGCGAATCAGGTGCGCGACCTGTCGGGGGACGGCACTCTCGTCGTCATCGATCGATTGAATTTGCGGGAGTACGCCGCGCTCGCGAAGCTTGCCTCGTTGTTCGTCGCAAACTCGACCGGTCCGTTGCATATCGCGGCGGGCGTTGGGACTCCCGTGATCGGTTTGTACCCTCAGATTGCTCCGCTGAGCGCCACGCGCTGGGGGCCGTACACGCAGAAAAAGAAGATTTTTTCACCGGTCGGCATGCCGGCCGATTGCACGAAGTGCCTTGCGTCGAAAGTCGACGCATGCGAATGCATGGACTCGATCTCCGTCGAGCAGGTTTTCGAGGCGGCCCGAGCTTACCTGAACGCGGATTGAGGCGGATGCGGGGCAGAGCGGTGCTCGGAGCCCTGGTGGGGTTTTCGATAGCGTGGTCGTCGGTCAGCGGAATAGGCCAGACCCGCCAAACGCGACCCGCTCACCGGAAAGGTGCACATCCACATCGTGACTCGAGCAAGACGGCACCGGCCCGCCTTCGCAGTGCGAAGGCCCCGTCCGGTCCCGCCACGTCCCGCAAAGGGGGATCGAACAGGGATACAACGGGAGTGAGGCGGGATACAACGGGACTGAGCCGGGACTCCGCGGGATCGAGCCGGGACTCTGCAGCCCGAGGGGGAGAGGTGCGCGTGGCGCCAAAGGACACGGCGGGATCGCTGCCCATTGCCGATACGCTGCGCAGAATCGAGAACAAGGCATTCGGTGCAGGTGAGTATCTCAGGTTCGAAGTGAGCGCCCTGGGAGTCTCGGCGGGCGAGGCCGTGCTGACGGTGACCGACACGGTCTGCCGGGGCAGGAAATCCTTCAAGGTGAAATTTACGCTGAATTCAAAACCGTTCTTTAATATTTTCTACAGGGTTGAGGACTGGTACGGCACGGTGATCGACGCGCTTGGGATTTTCCCCTGGAAATTCGAACAGCACATTCGGGAAGGGGGCTTCGCGCGGGATTTCACGGCCGACTTCGATCAGGTCAATCACGTCGCAACGACTTCGGAGGGAAAACATCCGCTTCCGCCATATGTTCAGGACATGCTGTCCGCATTTTACTTTTCCCGGACCGTCGATTACGGCGGCCTGAAGCCGGGCCAGAAAATTCACCTGCAGAATTTCTACAAGGACTCCACCTACGAGCTCGATGTCAAATTCAGAGGCCGCCAGACCGTCGAAGTGGAGGCGGGGACCTTTCGCTGCCTGGTCATCGAACCGCTTGCCAGAGAAGGAGGTCTCTTTAAGAGCGATGGAAAACTGTTCGTATGGATTACCGATGATGACCGAAGAATGCCTGTCCGGGTAAGCACAAAGATTGCGATCGGTTCCGTGGATTCCGAACTCGTCGAATACCGCGGCATCAACGGACCGATCGACGCCATCGTTAAATAAAAGAATCATCAACCCCGATGCCGCTCTACAAGCAGGTCAATCTGCGCTCCGTCAAAACGATTCCGATCGGCCGAAGGAAAAACAAGGTCCGTCTCCAGGACTTCGCCCGTCCCTATGAGCCGCAGAAAGAAAAGTTTTCGCTCTTCGTCCGCTCGCTCCCGCACATTCTTGCGGCCGGGGATCTTCGGTTGTTCGTCGACGACGTCGTCCGCGCTACGAGGAGCGGCAAGCCGGTCGTTGTTTTGATTGGCGCGCATGTTATAAAGGTCGGTCTCTCACCGCTCCTGATCGACTTATTGAAGCGAAAGGTCATCACCTGCGTCGCCATGAACAGCGCAGCGGCGATCCATGACGTTGAAATAGCGCTGTGGGGCAAAACCTCGGAAGATGTGGAAGCGAATATCAAGAACGGCTCGTTCGGGATGGCACGCGAAACCGGCGATTTCATCAACGGGGCCCTGGCACGGGGATGGGTGGAAGACAGGGCAGGGTACGGCGAGGTTCTTGGAAAGCAGCTACAGAAGGCACCCAACAGGAGGTTGAGCCTGCTTGCAACCTGTTACGGCCTCAAGGTTCCGGTGACCGTGCATGCCGCGATCGGCACCGATATCGTCCACCAGCAGCCCTCGATGGACGGCGCTTCGACGGGGGAATTATCATTCCGGGATTTCAAGGTCCTCGCGAATGTGGTGAAAGACCTTCGCGGAGGGGGGGTGGTGATGAACATCGGCTCGGCAGTGGTGTTGCCGGAGGTTTTTCTTAAGGCATTAACGGTCGCGAGAAACCTGGGATTCAAAGCGCGGGGTTTCACGACGGCGAATTTCGACATGATCCAGCACTACCGGGCTCGGATGAACGTCGTTCAACGCCCCACGCGGGAGAAGGGCAGAGGCTTCCTGTTTACCGGGCACCATGAAATCATGATTCCCCTTCTCTGCGCTATGATTAAAAACCGGCTGCGGGTGCCCTGATGGAGGATCAGGAAAGGGAGCCCGAATCCCCCGAACCACAATTTACGGGGTCGCATTCCATAGCGCCCACCCTCGAACTGCCGTTCATCGAACGCTACGGGATTTCGCCGCTCCTCTTCGGATTCCTGTCGCTCGTAGTCGTCTTCGTCACCTACCAGATTATCGGGGGAGTGCTGACGTATCTCTTTTTCGGATTGAAGCCGGTCGAAGGGCAGGCGACCGCCTACCGCATTGCCACAGCGCTCGGAGAACTGCTGCTCATCCTCGCGCCGACGCTCCTTCTTGTGCGATTCGCCACCTTCTCTCCCCGGTCGTTATTGCGGCTCAGGTTCCCGGATTTCCGCACACTCATCGTTCCGCTCGTCGGCATCTTCGCTTTGCAGGAGATGCTGCAGGTGTATCTGGTCTTCCAGGAGAGGATTCCGCTTCCGGAGCCGCTTCAGAAGATAAGCCAGGAGTTCAAACAGCTTTTCGAGGAAGCGTACAAACTGCTGGCGTCCTCGAGCTCCGTTCCCGAGCTGTTGTGGGTGATCCTCGTGATCGCGCTCATCCCCGCCCTCGCCGAAGAGTTCCTTTTTCGCGGTCTCGTTCAGCGCTGCTTCGAAAAAGGTCTGGGCCCCGCGTGGGCGATCGTGCTGACCGGAATCATTTTCGGCTTGTACCATGTGAACCCCTTCTCCTTCGTACCGCTCGCGGCGATCGGCATGTATCTTGGATTCCTGGCGTATCGTTCCAACAGCCTTTGGACGTCGATCGCGGCGCATTTTTATAATAACGCATTTGCCTGCGTGGCGACGTTTTTCCATATGGACGAAGATTCGCTCGTCGTGGGGAACCCGGAAAAACTCTCACCCGGCGTTCTGCTCGCGGTCTTCTGGTTTTTCGGCGTTGTTTTTCTCCTTTCGACGTACTATTTCCTGCGGGTCACGCGTTATAGCGAGGAGAGGGAGCCGGCGTGAACAATCTTGCCCTTCGCATCCTCACGGCGGTCGTGGCGATACCGCTCATCGCCGCCATTTGCATCGCCGGAGGCGAATATTTCTTCGGATTCATCGCACTCGTTTCGACGATCGCTCTATGGGAATTCTATTCGCTCGCGCGGCTGAAGGGCGCCAGGCCACAGAGATGGTTCGGGCTGCTGTGCGGAATTTTCATAAACCTTTCCTTCTACCACTCGAAACTCAGATTTTTTCTTGCTCATCTCGCTGAGAATGCGGGCATCGCGATGCCGTTCCCTTCGCAGCCACAACTTCTCATTATAACGCTCCTTCTGGTCGTCGCTGGCGTGAGCCTGATCGAGCTTTTCCGGAACGATGGATCCGCGCTTCTCAACCTGTCGGCGACGATGTTCGGGCTTCTCTATATATCGCTATTTATGGGGACGTTCATCGGCATCCGGGAAATGTTCCTGCCGCTCGATTTCCCGATGCTTCGGTATTTCACAAGCGAGTCGAGCTTCACCGATCCCGCGTCCATCGCGCTCGTGTACCGGTGGGGCGGCTATACGGCGATTTCGGTCTTTGCGACGATCTGGGTGTGCGACAGCGCTGCATTTCACGTCGGCTCGGCGATCGGCCGGCACAAGCTTTTCCCTCGAGTGAGTCCCAACAAGAGCTGGGAGGGCGCAATTGCCGGTTTCATCTTTGCTGTGGCCGCCGCCATCGCGGCGAAGTACATCGTGCTCGAATTTCTGACGCTGGGCGCCGCGGTCATTATCGGATCCATCGTCGGGGTGTTCGGGCAAATGGGCGACCTGATCGAATCGCTCTTCAAGCGGGACGCCGGTACCAAGGATTCCTCCCGTCTGATCCCCGGCCACGGGGGCGCCCTTGACCGCTTCGATAGTTTGCTATTAGTGGCCCCACTTGTGTATCTTTATCTGGACTTCATTTTCTTTAGCTGACCCGTGCGAGATAGAAAACAAAAAATCAACGTCCTCACACTCGGATGTTCGAAAAACGTCGTCGATTCGGAAGTTCTCATGGGGTACCTGAACCACGACCGATGGAAACTCACATCCGATCCCGGCGAGACCGATGTTGCGGTCATTAACACGTGCGGTTTTATCGAGGCGGCCAAGCAGGAATCGATCGACGCGATTCTCCAGGCGGTCGAGCTGAAAAAGGCGGGAACCATCGGGAAAATTGTCGTCATGGGCTGCCTGTCGGAGAGATACGCCGCCGAGCTGAAGAAGGAAATCCCCGATGTCGATCTCTACATCGGCGCGAACAAAATGGAAGAAGTGTTCCGGGCGCTCGGAGGCGATTTCAAGCACGAGCTCCTCGGAGAGCGGATGCTCACCACGCCCCGTCACTTTGCCTACCTGAAAATTTCCGAAGGGTGCGACAGGCCATGTTCCTTCTGCGCGATTCCATTGATGCGGGGGAACCATGTCAGCAAACCGATGGAGCGCGTCGTGCTCGAGGCGCGGCGCCTCGCAGCCCTCGGAGTGAAGGAACTGGTCATCATCGCGCAGGACAGCACCTATTACGGCCTCGACCTGTACGGGAAGAGAGTTCTTGCGGAGCTTTTGGAAAAGCTCTGTCTCGTCGAGGGCATCGAGTGGATACGGCTTCTGTATGCGTTCCCCACCGGGTTTCCCCTCGACGTCCTGGAGCAATTCGCGAATCCCAAGCTTTGCCGGTACCTCGACATGCCGGTGCAGCATGTTTCCGATCGGGTGCTCACCTCCATGCGCCGCGGGATCACGTCCGTCAAGCTGCGCAAGCTGATAGAAAAAATCCGCGCGGCGGTTCCCGGAATTGCGCTCCGAACGACGCTGATCGCCGGTTATCCGACGGAGGGGGAAGAGGAATTTGCCGAGCTTCTCGATTTCGTGAAGGAAGCTCAATTCGACCGGCTGGGAGTTTTTACCTATTCGCAGGAAGAAGGCACCTGGGCCTATCCCCTGGGGGATCCGGTCCCGCAGGAGGTCAAGGACCGGCGGCGTGAACAGATCATGGAAGCTCAGAGCGAAATCTCCCGGCGGAAGAACGAGCGGCTTGTGGGAACGACGCTGAAGGTGCTGATCGATTCGGTGGATCCCGCTGGCGGATCGGTAGGGCGGTCTGAGCGAGACGCCCCGGAGGTCGATAACGAAGTTGTTCTTGAAAACGCGCCCGGTCTGTCGTCCGGGCGGTTTTACGACGTGAGGATCGTCGATGCGGAAGAGTACGACCTTTTCGGCGTGGTGAGCAACGGTTCCGGAACGGCGCCCATCGAGCATGAAACATAAAATCACCATCCGGGCGGGCCCATTGGGACGGCTCGGGTGCATCATCTGGCTGGTGCTCCTCAGAGCATCATCTTCCCTCTGCGCCCAGACGGATCAGCCCGTGTCTCCGTCCCCCGATCTTCCCCATATTTCTTTTGATGCTCTCTGCTTCGCTTCCGATCAACCCAAGATGAGCCGCCTGGATGTGTACATCGAGGCACCCTACGAAACCCTGCACTTTACGCGCGACAACGACCTCTTTCACAGTTCGTACGATATCACGGTCTCCATACTTGACTCGGTGAACAAGCCCGTGACGGAAAAGTTCTGGACGGAAAAAATTGAGACGAAAGACTACGAGGAGACCGTCTCCCCCCAGGCTGCGAAACTGAGCCTGAAGTCGTTCGCCCTTCCGCCGGGACACTACGTTCTCAACATCCAGGTGACGGATAACGATACGAAGAAAACAACTCCCGGCAAGAGGAAAGTTACGGTGCGCGATTTTTCCGGCCCGCCCTTCAGCATGAGCGACCTGATGCTCGTGAACCGGATTACCGTCGAACAGGGGAAAAAAGTAATTTATCCGAACATCACGGGCAACGTCGCGGACCTGACGTCCGGTTTTTTCGTCTTTTTTGAGGTTTACGATCATCTCGGCGCAGACTCGGCGCAATTCAGGAGTATCGTCCGCAATGCAAGAGGAGAGACCGTCCGGACCGACACTTCTATTCAAGGGCTGGGAGCGGAGAAAAAGCCGATCTTCGTGAAAGTGGACAATACAAAATTGGTCGCGGGCGAGTACATGCTGGCAGCCGAGGCGGTTCCGCTCGGCTCCAAAATCGGAAGCCGTTTCAATGAATATACCGCCTCCGCCGCGCGCCCGTTCGTCGTTCACTGGCGGGGGATCCCCGTTACTATTACGGACCTTGATCTGGCGATCGATGAAATGCAATACATCGCCGACAAAGATCTAATCGACGAGATGAAGAAAGCGCCGCCCGATAAAAAGCGGCAAATGTTTCTCGATTTCTGGAAAAAAAAGGACCCGACGCCGAGCACCGAGCGCAATGAGTTGATGGAGGAATACTACAGCCGGGTGGAGTACGCCAACAAGCATTTCACGCACTACGTTGACGGATGGAAGTCGGACATGGGGATGGTTTACATCATCTTCGGGCCCCCGAGCAACATCGAACGGCACCCGTTCGATATTGACTCCAAACCGTATGAAGTGTGGACGTATTATGATCTGAACCGGCAGTTTGTCTTTGTCGACGCGAGCGGGTTCGGCGATTATCGGCTTCAAACACCAATCTGGGATGTCTGGCGGACGCGACCCCGCTGAGAGGCAAGCCGCTTTCGGATGCTGAGGATCCTCACCTTCGGATGCGTTCTGGTGCACTGCATCACGCTCGCCCAGGGAAATAAGACGGCGATCCGGTCGGTGAGGTTTCACGGAACCGTTGCCGTGCATGATGTTGAGCTCCGCGGCCGCATGATCTTGAGAGAGGGGAGCGGATGGGTTTCCGAAAAGATGAGGGAAGATCTCGAGAAGCTCCTTCAATATTATCACGACCGCGGTTTTTATCTTGCCGGCGTGCGTCTCGACTCCGCCTCCTATTCCGATGACAGCAGCTCCGTCGACCTCACGATCGGCATCCATGAGGGCGAAGAGATGCGAATTTCGAGCATCCGCTGCCGCGGGAATGCGGCGATGACAAGCGCCAGGATCCTGGAATCGTTTGAAACTCATGCCGGCGGGAGCCTCCGGCGGGAGGTCCTCGAGCGCGACATCGATGCTCTCCTGACATCCTACGAGAAAATCGGCCATCCGTTTGCGAGAGTGGAAGTCGAGGACGTGTCGCTTAACGATGACTCAGCCGCGGGTCTCCGCATCGATCTTTCGATCGATGAAGGTCCCGTGGTGACCATCGATGAGGTCACGGTCTCAGGCAACCGGGAGACGAAGGAGGGAATTGTCGTGAGGGAGGCGCGCGTCGGTCTGCACGAGGTGTACGATCCGGTGAGGGCCGGCAAGATCCGGCTGCGCCTGAACCGTCTGGGCATCTTTTCGAGGGTTGATGAGCCGGAACTGTATCTCACTCCGCGCGGCGGAGGATTGATGATAAAAGTCGAGGAAGGAACCACCAACACGTTCGACGGGATTATCGGGTTTGCGCCTGCGTCCCGCGCCGGCGAATCGGCCATTTTTTCCGGGATTGTCAATGTGTCCATGAGAAACCTCTTCGGCACGGCGCGGAAGCTTGATGTTCATTGGCAGCGCGAGGATTCGGAGACACAGGAGATTGCCTTTGGGTATGTCGAGCCCTGGGTCTTGAACTATCCGGTCAATCTGAGCGGAAGCTTCCGGCAGCGGCAGCAGGACAGCACGTACATCGGGCGAATTGTCGAGGCAAAAGCCGATGTATTAATAACCGAATCTCTGAGCCTCAGCGGCGTCGTCAGCCATTCCGTGACGATCCCCTCTGCGACCACGACGGCGGTTTCGAACAGCAGAACGATTACGGCCGGCCTCGAGCTTCAATTGGACACGCGCGACGATCTTATCAGCCCAACGAGCGGAGCGCTGTATCACACCGGGTATCGCATCGGGAACAAGAAGGTCTTCGGCGTAGCGGAGCAGCAGCCGGGGTCTGACGGCTCCAGTGCCGTCCAGAAAATCAGCATCGATGCCGATTTGTTCCTTCGCACGTCCGGCAGGCAGGTCGTTGCGATGGGCTTGCACGGAAGGCAACTGACGTCGGATCAGATCGATCCCGGAGATCTCTACCGGTTCGGCGGGACAAACACGGTCAGGGGATACCGGGAGAACGAGTTCCTGGGATCGAGGGTTGCCTGGACAAACACCGAGTACCGGTTCCTCCTGGAACGTCAATCGTATTTTTACGGCTTCTTCGACGCGGGTTATTTTTATCTTCCGGCGACTCTGCCGGGGCCCGCCTCCCAGCAGCTTGTGTTTGGATACGGCATCGGGGTCCGGCTGGCCACATCGCTCGGTAATATCGGTGTCAGCATCGCCTTCGGCCGGGGCAACTCGTTTGGCAAGGGAAAGCTTCACGTCGGGCTGTTGAATGGATTCTGACGACGGCCGTATATAACCATGCTGGGCCTCGGCGTCGAGCAAAAGTATTGGCGAAAGGGAATCAGGCGGATTGCCGGCGTGGACGAGGCGGGGCGCGGGCCTCTCGCGGGGCCTGTCGTCGCAGCCGCGGTGATATTTTCACCGGGGGTCTGCATCCTGGGCGTGGATGATTCGAAGAAACTCACCGCGTTGCGCCGGGAGGAGCTTTTCGAATTAATAAGGCAATCGGCTCTCGCCTACGGAGTCGGCATCGTTTCCCACGCAGCCATCGACCGCATCAATGTTTTCCGGGCAACCATGGAGGCGATGGCACTGGCCGTCTCGCGACTTTCTCCCGCGGCAGAATATGTGCTCGTCGACGGCCCGTCGTGCGAGCCGGGGCCTGTGCCGGCGAAGGCGATGGTTCGGGGGGACGCCCGATGTTTTTCCATCGCGGCCGCATCGATCATCGCCAAGGTGACCCGCGACAGAATCATGACGGAATACGACCGCGCTTTCCCAGGATATGGTTTTGCCCGCCACAAGGGATACGGAACGCCCGAACACCTGGCGGCTCTCCGTGTTCTGGGCCCGTGTGAAATACATAGAAAAAGTTTTCACCTGGCCGGCGCCGCTCCGGAGAGGCGGTCCGGTGATTGATCGACGGCAGCGGGGAACCGCCGGCGAGGATGCGGCCGCCGAGTACCTGCGAAACAACGGTTACAGGATTCTCGAACGGAACTACCGGTTCAGGCGCGGAGAGATCGATATCGTCGCTCAGGATGGAACGACACTGGTCTTCGTGGAGGTAAAGGCGCGCCACTCGAAGGAATTCGGGACGCCGGAAGAGGCCGTCACGTATCGCAAACGGAATCAGTTGAAAAAAATTGCCCGTGGATATCTGTTTGACAGGAAGATCGGTGAGCGGGAATGCCGGTTTGATGTGATCGGAATCGAATATGAAAACGGAACGCCGCTTCTCCGGCACGTCAAGGACGCTTTCTAAAGTTCAAGAGCGGTGAACACACTGCCCTTCATACTCGCCGCACTCTGCGTCATGGCTATCGCCTACCGCTATTACAGCGCGTTCATCGCGGCGAAGGTGGTTGCTCTCGATGATCAGCGCGAGACGCCGGCCCACGCGCTGCACGACGGGCAGAACTATCAGCCGACAAACAAATGGGTCCTCTTCGGCCATCATTTTGCGGCGATATCGGGCGCCGGCCCGCTGATCGGCCCGGTCCTCGCGGCGCAGTTCGGTTTTCTCCCCGGCTTTCTCTGGCTCCTGATCGGCGTCTGTCTCGGCGGCGCGGTCCACGATTTTGTCATTCTGGCGGCGTCGGTCAGGCGGAAAGGGCGGTCGCTCGCGGAAATCGCCCGGAATGAAATCAGCCCGCTTGCAGGGACCGTCGGCTCGATCGCAATTCTCATCATCGTGGTTGTGGCGCTGGCGGGGCTCGGTATGGCCGTCGTGAACGCGCTCCGGGAAAGCTCGTGGGGCACATTCACGATCGCCCTGACGATTCCAATCGCGCTTTTGGTGGGCCTGTGGATGTACCGAATCCGCCCGGGGAGGATCGGGGAGGCGAGCCTGATCGGCGTTGCGGGGGTTCTCGCCGCAGTGATCCTGGGCAGCCTGATTCCCGGCTCTTCGTTCGCGTCCTATTTTACGCTCTCGCGCACCGGCATCGTCGTCGCGCTCGCCTCCTACGGCTTCATCGCATCGGTGCTGCCGGTCTGGCTTTTATTGTGTCCGCGCGACTATCTGAGCTCGTACATGAAGATCGGAACGATTGCGGCCCTCGTTCTCGCCGTCGTCATCGTTCACCCGGAGGTGAAGATGCCTGCCGTGACGCAGTTCGTCGGGGGCGGCGGCCCGATCATTCCGGGCAAGCTATTCCCCTTCGTTTTTATTACGATCGCGTGCGGAGCAATCTCGGGCTTTCATGCGCTTGTTTCCTCCGGAACGACGCCGAAGATGCTCAATAAGGAAAGCGAAGCGCGAGTGATCGGCTACGGCGCGATGCTCATGGAAGGGTTGGTTGGGATCATCTCACTGATCGCGGCATGCTCGCTCTTCCCCGGGGATTATTTCGCGATCAATCTCTCGCCTGAAAAATTCGCATCATTGGGAATACCGGCGCAGAATCTCCCTGACCTCTCCCGGCAGGTCGGTGAGACGATTGCCGGCCGCCCCGGGGGAGCGGTCTCATTGGCCGTCGGCTTCGCCCAGATTTTTTCAGGAATTCCCGGGATGCGCGGCCTGATGTCGTACTGGTACCATTTCGCGATCATGTTCGAGGCATTGTTCATCCTCACCACGATCGATACCGGGACCAGGGTTGCGCGATTTCTGGTTCAGGAATTCGGAGGCCGATTATGGAAGCCCCTGGAAAGAACCGGCTGGTTTCCGGGCACTGCGCTTTCTTCAGCGCTCGTCGTCCTGGCCTGGGTGTACTTCATTCAGACAGGGAGCATCAGCACGATCTGGCCGATGTTCGGGATCGCAAATCAGCTCCTTGCGGGCGTCGCCCTCGCCGTCGCATCGAGCGCGATCATCAATGCCGGGAAAGTCCGCTTCGTGTGGGTGACGCTCGTTCCGATGGTGTTCGTCCTGGCCACGACGCTCGTAGCGGGGTGGGAGAGCATCGCCGATAACTTCCTCCCGCTCGTCGCCGAACCCGCCACGGCTGTTCAGGGGTACGTCGACGTAGGCCTGACCTCGATCATCATGGCGGCCGCGGTGGTGATCGTCATCGAGGCGTTCCGCCGAGGGTATCGTGTGCTTGCGAAGGGGGAGTATTGCGTCCGCGGCCAGGTCGTCTACGAGACCGAACCGCAGTTTTCGCCTCCCGACTACGGGTGTTGCTGAGCCCGGCCTCTTAGGAAAGACCTTCCACGATCGCGGCGATTCCCTGACCGACCCCGATGCACATCGCGGCTATTCCGTAGCGCGCTTTCCGGCGACGCATCTCGTGGACGAGCGTGGTAAGAATGCGCGCGCCGCTGCAGCCGAGGGGATGGCCGAGTGCGATCGCGCCGCCGTTTACATTGAGCTTCTCGGGATCGATATGGAGATCGCGGACGACGGCAATAGACTGCGAGGCAAACGCCTCGTTGAGTTCGATCAGGTCGATATGGTTCATCGTCAGTCCCGCCTTCTGAAGCGCGCTTTCGACCGCGGGAACGGGACCGATCCCCATGTACCGGGGGTCGACGCCCGCGACCCCTGTGGAAACCAGCCGGGCGATCGGTTTCCAGCCCCTTTTTTCGGCAAGCCCTTCCGCGGTGACGAGAAGCGCCGCTGCACCGTCGTTCAATGAGGAGGAATTCCCGGCAGTGACTGTCCCGTCCTTCCGGAACGCCGGCTTAAGTTTCGAAAGTTTTTCGGGCGACGTATCGGCACGAGGGCCTTCATCCCGCACGATGATGCGAACCGGGTTGCCACCGACCTGCTTGTAAACAGGCTGTTCTTCCTGCGCCCGGCCGAATCGTTCCTCATAACTGCGCACCAATTCTCGGTCGGCCTCCGACAGCCGCAACTCATCAGGCAGGTCCTGATAACTCAAGAATCGGACCTGCTTGCTAGACGGAACCTCGACAGGAATGATCTCGTCCCGGAATCTTCCATCCCGCTGAGCAGCGACTGCTTTCATGTGGCTTTTGTATGCGAACGCATCCTGCTCCTCCCTGCCGATTCTATATTTCTCCGCTACGTTTTCCGCCGTTTCACCCATCGATTCGAGGGGGAATAGTTTTTCCATCCGCGGGTTCGGGTACCGCCATCCAAGCGCCGTATCGTATGCGGTAACATTTCCGAAGGAGCCCGACAAGTTCTTGGCGATAGAATAGGGTGCGCGGCTCATGCTTTCCACACCCCCGGCGATGATGATCTCGGCGTCGCCGGACCAGATTGCCCGGGCGGCGTGCTGGATCGCGTCGAGGCTGGAACCGCAGAGGCGGTTCACCGTGGTTCCGGGGACGGAAAAGGGTAACCCGGCGAGAAGCGCGCTCATGCGCCCGACGTTCCGGTTATCCTCTCCCGCCTGATTGGCGCATCCCCAGATGACGTCCTCAACTTTGGAAGGATCGAGATGGGTTCGTTCGATGAGAGCCCTGATGGCGGCCGCTCCCAGGTCATCGGGCCGCACGTCCTGGAGCACGCCGCCGTACCTCCCGATGGGGGTTCGCACTGCATCGACAATGACGGCTCCGGTGCGTGCCATGACTGGGTTCGAACGGAGGTCAGTTATGCTCGGAGCTGCCGAGCCGGGGGGACTTGCTTTTAACAAGCGCAAAAAAACGGACCGCGAAGGACGGCATTTTTGGCTGGTCGGTCTTGACTGCAATGGTGCCGTTCACGAGGCCCTCCGCGCCGGGTTTGAGCGTACACTGCATGCGGGCTTCTTCTCCGGAATGGATCAGCTCCCTGGTGAGCGTAACGGAAAGGCGATCGGTGGAAGACGTTGCCGAGAGAATCCGGATGGCGAACGTGCCCGTGTTCACGATCGAAAGCTCCTCGGTCGCGGCCGAGTCGACGCTCGCGTGGAAGACCAGATATTCAGGTTCGAGCGTCAGCCATTTCAGGATCTTTGCCGTGAACGTGATGCGGACATGACCGTGCGAGGTGTCGTTGGTGGTCAGCGTAACGACCTTTTCGATGTCTCCGGAAAAGCTCTTCGAGTTGAAGCTAATGAACAGACTGCCGCTGTCCCCGGCGGCGATGCGGTCGTTCGACATCATCGTTCCCGTGCATCCGCAGGCGGCGCTGATCTCCGAGATGATGAGCGTGTCGGTCCCTATATTTTTCAACGTCAAATCCCGGTGGACGGTCGTGCCGGTGTACACTTCGCCGAAATCAAATTTGGTCCCGCCGGGGAGCTGCAACCGGGGCTGGCAGAGGAGAATGGAATTGAAAAACAACAGAAGAAGCGCGATGCCTGCGATTGTTCCGCGCGGCATCGTCCCGGTGTTCCACCGGGACAAGTGGGATCGTTGAGTTTTCCTACGGATCCGGAGGCTATTTCTTATTGACCCAGGCGTAGTAATTGATGCTGAACTTCGGGTTGACTGGATCATTGGTGGTGAGTTCGATCATTCCCTGGAACGTGCCCGTCTTCGTGGGACGGAACACTGCCTGGAGCTGGGTCTTTTCACCCGGCATGAGCTCGTTCTTCATCAGGGTCACCTTTATCTCCGGCACCTTCGAGTCGACAGAGAGGATCTTGAGTGAATTCTTGGGCGACGGGTTCCCGACGGTCAGCGTCCGGGTGTAGGTCGAGTCCAGTTTCATGTTATCGAACGAGATCAGCTTGGGATCCACATCCAGGATGTTCAACACGTTCGTGGTGAACGTGAGGGTCACCCTGGGCTGGGAGGTATCATTGGAAGAAATGTAAACCTGCTTCGAAACCTTGGAGCCTCCATAGTTATGGGTGTCGAAGGAAATCGATAATTTCCCGGTTCCGTGCGGCGGAACGACTTTGTCGGCGTCGGACATCAGCGCCGCGGTGCATCCGCACTGGGCTTTGACGTCGGTGATGCGGAGGGTATCCTTTCCGATGTTCTTGACGGTAACGATCCGGTTCACCTTTTGGCCGGTATAGGAATCGCCGAAATCAAGCATCGTTCCCCCAATCACATCGATTTTCGGCTGGGCGACGAGGGCGTTCAGGGCGATCAGGCAAAGCGCGATCGCGAAAAATAGGGTCTTCATGGGATCTCCATTAATTTGCAGGATTCAAGATACAAAAGCCGCCGCAGAAATTCAAGTGCGCCACCACGCATCGCCGCGGGCCATTAATTGTAAAAGGGGGGAGGTGCGGTACCTCTCTTCTCCGAGATCTGCATGCAACGCACGCAGCACGCTGACGACCTGCCGGATGCCGATGCGATCGGCCCATTCGATCGGTCCATGCGGGTAATTGGTTCCGAGCTTCATGGCCGTGTCGAGATCGGCAGGGGATGCGATTTCTTCCATAAGGGCGAAAGAAGCTTCGTTGATCAACATGCAAAGAATTCTCGGCAGCACCATTCCGACCCGGTCCTGCACGACGGCGATTTCCTTCCCGAGTTTCGAAAAGAAGTCCCGCGCCTGTCCGACGATCTCCCTGTCCGTCTGGACGGAGGGAGCCAGTTCGATCAGTTTATTGGAAAGAAGCGTGGGGAGGGCTCCGATGCCGAGCAGCCGCCGCGGGTTCCGTACCCACGAAGCCTGCTCTGTCGTCGAAACGGTCAGCGAGGAGGTGAGAATCGCCACCGACCGGGGAAGGGCACGGTCGATGGCCTCGAGATTTTTTCGCTTGAGCCCCAAATCGGTGTTCGTGAGCTCGACGGCGAGGAACACGCCGCGCGGGATTCGGGTAGAGGAGTTGAGTTTGCGTGCCGGTGCTGCAGCCGGTTCGCCTGGATTTAATCTGGACGCGACCCTGTATCCCGCGCCTGTGCAAAGGGGTCCGAACTCGTTCACGAGGACCGGCTCACCTGCCACGAAAATCAATGGCCGCTTTTCGCGGCGCCCTGTCGATGACCGCGCTGGACTGCCGCGCGATTTGAGGCGCTTCACAGAATGCCCGCTTCGTCAATGATAATCGTAAAAACCTCTTTTGGTTTTGCGTCCGAGGCGACCTGCGTTCACCATCGCCTGTTGAATAGGGTGGGGGCGATAGCGGGGTTCGCCGAATGTCTGATCATACATCGACTTGGTGACCGCGAAATTCACGTCAACGCCGATCAGGTCCATGAGCTCAAACGGCCCCATACGGAACCCTCCCTCAAGACGGACAATCCGGTCGATTTCATTAAAGGAAGCTACGCCCTCAGCGAGGAGCCTCAACGCTTCGCCGTAGAACGGGCGCGCGAGTCTGTTCACGATGAACCCGGGAGTGTCTTTCGCGATCACTGCGCGTTTACGGAGCCGTTCGACGAGCTCAAGGGCCGAGCGGATCGTCGTTTCGGAGGTCCGGTCTCCGCGGACGACTTCCACCAGCTTCATCACGTGCGCGGGATTGAAGAAATGAAGGCCGAGGACGCGCGAGGGATTCCCCACGGCGGAGGCGATTGCGGTAACCGATAGAGAGGAGGTATTGGAGGCGAGAATTGTTTCCGCAGGGCAGAGGGCGTCGAGCTTCTTGAATATTTCCCGTTTCGTCCCCAGGTCTTCTGCGGCTGCTTCAATGACAGCATCGCACCGAGCAAACTCGTCGAAAGAGGAGGTCGTTCTGATGAGCGAGGCGGCTGTCCCGGAATCCCCCGTACCAAGCGTTCCTGTTTCGACGGATTTCCGCAGCCCGGCGGAAATCAGTCCGACGGATTGCCGGAGGATTTCATCCGAGAGATCGTAGATAAGTACTTCAAGCCCGGAAACCGCCCCCGCCTGTGCGATGCCGCGCCCCATGGTTCCGGCACCCACGATCCCAAGCACATTCATCATCGTCGGGAGGAATTACGCGGGCCGACGGTCGCAGCGTTCCCCGACTCCGGCGCGGCGTGTCATTAACCCGGGATAACGGAGTCTTCCGGAACCTTCTGCCAGTCGGGGTTCCACCGGGGAACCGCGAGCCCCCAGCGATCGGCGTTGTCCTTCACTTCCTTCGCGAACGTCTGGCGCACGTCGTCGTTATCGCGCGACTTGAGGCCGAGTTCCCTGTAGCGTTTATTCTTGCGGGAGCCGGGCCGTCCGAAAATCGCCATCACCCTCGGCCACCAACGCTCAAACGACTCCTGAATCTCCGCCTTCGACGCCGTATCAAGGGCGAGCCGTTTCACCCAGTAGTCCCCGTGCGCAATGTGCGTTTTCTCTTCTTTGAAGATCCGGTCGATCTCCCGGCGCCAGGGCCCGTAGGTGCTCGTCTTGACGTCTTCGAGCTGGTGCCCCGCGCCGCGGTCCATCAGGAAATTGAACATCACGAAATCCGCCCATGACTCGATCGGATAATAAAAGATGTTCACGCGCTTGTCGCCGGAAGCGCGCTTATCCCCAAGGTCCTGGCTGTCCTCGACGCGAAACGCGAAATCCATCTTCTCGACCCAGTCATCGACCCCGAACCTCGCATCCTCCAGGAGCCGGTACATCGCTCGGGCATGCCGAACCTCGTCGCGCACTATGTTCGAGACGACCAGCATTTCTTCGGTAGTGGGCGCTTTCATGATCCATGGAACATAGCCGAATCCTCCTGCAAGCTCGGAATCCGCCTGCTGGAGCATCAGGTTCATGAGGTGGTCGTAGTACTCGTCGCTCATCTCATCGAGCGTTTCGATCGATTCCCCCTTCGCGAGCTTTGCCTTCATATTCTCCTCGCGCTGGGGATTGGGAATCTTTGAGGGGTTTCCGGCCATAAGTCAATTCTCCGTGATCAGATAGGGTTCGTTCGGTCGATCTCCGAGTGGAGCAGGAGGCTCATCTGGCATCAAATTACTCAATTGAAGCGCCAAAATCAACAGCTATTTGCCTTTGAAGACCGGCTGGCGCTTCTCGATGAAAGCACGCAGTCCTTCCTGATGATCCTCAGTCCCGGAAGCTATTTGCTGAATCAAAGCTTCATATTCGAGGATGCTCTCGAGATCGCTCGCCAGAGCCTTGTTAAGCGTCCGCTTGATCAGGCCGATCGCCTTTGTGGGCGCCTTGGCGAGCCGCCGTGCAAGGTCCAGCGTTTCCACTTCGAGCGCGCCGGGCGGGACTGCTTTATTCACGAGCCCGACCCGCTCCGCCTCATCGGCGGGGATGTCGCGACCGGTCGCCGCGTATTCGAACGCGCGGGACATGCCGACAAGCCTTGGGAGGAACCAGTGCGAGCCGGAATCGGGCACGAGCCCGATCCGGATGAATATTTCGATTAGCTTCGCCGTGGTCGACATGAGCCTCATGTCGCAGGCGAGCGCGAGGCTGCACCCGGCCCCCGCAGCGACACCATTAATCATCGCAATGACGGGTTTCTCCATGGTCCGAATCTTGCGGATCATCGGATTGTAATTCTGCTCGAGCGATTCCTTGAGCGACCTCTTCGAGCCCGAATGTTCTTTCAGGTCCTGCCCCGAACAGAAGGCCTTGTCGCCGGCCCCGCGGATCACGACCGCGCGGACCTGAGCATCGCGCCCGGCCTCCTTCAGGGCGACGTTGAATTCCTCCTTCATTTTCTCGTTGAACGCGTTATAGACCTCGGGACGGTTCAGCGTGATGGTGCAGACTCCATCGGTTACGTTGTACAGCAGCGTTTGGTAGGCTGGCATAAGAAGCGAAAGTTGAATTATGAGCTAAGTACCGGAAGCCGGACGCGATTCGAAAGACGAATGAGGCTACCGAGTATTGGGACATTTGACCAACTGATCTCGTCAAGCACTAGCCGGCTCCTCGGTGCAGGGGGTCTATTTTAAGAGTACAGCTTTCCTGATCTGCACAAATTCTCCCGCTGCCATGCGATAGAAGTACAAGCCGCTCGGACGATTACTCGCGTCCCATGAGGCGCTGTACGTGCCGGGCTGCTTCTCTTCGTTGACGAGGATTTCCATCAGTTCGCCCAGGAAGTTGTAGACTTGCAGTTTGACATGACTCTGTCTCGGGATGCTGTAAGAGATTGATGTTCTTGGGTTGAAGGGATTGGGATAATTCTGCTCGAGCGTGAACCGGTGGGGCCTTCGGGTCTCTCTGTTCGCCGCATCGCTGTTCGGCGGTGCAGGAGGGAGCTCCATGGTCGGAGATAACCGAATCCGGCTCGATGATGCAATGGCCCCCGATGAAGAGAGGATGAACTTGCCACTCTGATTTGTCTTCACCCAATAACCTTTGCCAGGCTGAATAGAGTCGGCAATAGAATACCTACCTTCATATCCAAAGAAACGGGACGTGACAATCCCCCCGGGAATGCTGCCGATCGTTCCTACATCAATCGGCAGACTGATCGAGCCGATCATATTCCAACCCTCGGCAACGTCGATCGTATCGTTGTCGCGGGGGATACCGTAAATCGTGACCGCGCCACTATCCGGAAACCTGAGCCAATAACTCTTGCCGTACTCGAATGAATCCTGAACAACGTAGGACGTTCCGTCGTAGCCGAAGGCAACGGATGAGGAGCTGGGAAATACTCCTTTCGGGCTCCGATCCGAAGCGGTCATGGGCAGTGACACAAGATTCCATCGGCTCATCACACGGGTGGCGAGCGAGTGGCGGCCCGGCTTCACGAACAGAGGGATCGCACGGCGATGAACCGGGGTGCCATTCGGACCGCTTCCTTGAATCGTCAATGTATAGGCTCCGACCTCTGCATTCGTACTCTTGACCGTCAGCGCGAGCTGGTCTGGAACGTGCGGCCGTGAATTCCCTCCCGCGAATGTCAAATCAAAGCT
>DASQAZ010000065.1:0-2462 GCA_035635475.1 Bacteroidota bacterium
AGCCAGCGTTTCCATTTTAATTGCGAATCGGCCGATTCCGTGATGAATGCGAGATGGTGGGTCGCTCCGATCCCCCAACGGCCTTTCGGCAAACGACTCCATTCGAAGAACGTGACGAGCGTGCCCGGAGCCCCGGTGCGATCTCCAAAATAGAGGTGGTAGACTGTCGGATCATCGAAATTGACGGTCCGCTTCACGAATCGAAGCCCGAGAATTTTCGTATAGAAATCCGATGTGCGTTGAGCCTTGGAACAAACGGCGGTAAGGTGATGGATCCCTAATAAAGAGCTCATATCCAGGCAACGTCGTCGAATTTCTTTATCTGGTCGCGGTCGCGGGGAAGCGGGCCTTCGCAGCGCGGTTTCAGATCCAAAATCTTTCCGGGATTGAGCACATTGTTTGGATCCATCATTTGCTTCAGCGTCCGCATCATTTGCATCGAAGGCGAGCCGACCATTTTCTCCAGGAGCCGTTTCTTATAGAGTCCGACCCCATGCTCCCCCGTGATCGTTCCTCCGAGATCAATCGCGGCCTCCTCGACTTCAAACACCGTCTTTTCCGCACGCGCAAACGCCTCCCGGTCGCGTTCATCGGTCATGTAATTGGGATGAAGATTCCCATCGCCGGCGTGGCCAAAGTTCCCGATCATCACGTCGTTCTTGCGTCCGATCTCGCGGATCCGGGCGACGAGCTGCGCGAGGTCGGCGCGGGGTACGGCGACATCTTCCATGATGGTCGTGGGTTTCACTCTCGCCAACGAGGCGAACGCGGCGCGGCGCGCTGATTTGAGTCTCACGGAATCTTGCAAGTCTCGCGCAGTTGTAATTCCCGTCGCATTGTGCCGCCGGCAGATTTCTATTATAATGGCGGCATCCTCATCGACGACGCTCCTGCGGCCGTCGACTTCAATTAAAAGCATCGCTTCGGCATCCGTCGGCAGCCCAAGATGCGTGTAGTCTTCCACGCACCGGATCGTTACCTGGTCAAGAAACTCAAGCATCGCGGGAGTGATCTTGGCCGCGATGATCGCCGAAACGGCGCGGGCGGCATCCTCCACCGAGGAATAGAATACGATCAGGGTCTTGCCCGTTTGCGGCTGCGGGATGATTCTTAACAGAATCTTGGTAAAGATCCCGAGGGTCCCTTCCGAGCCGATGAGTACGTCCTTGAGATTATATCCGGCCACGTCCTTGACGGACTTCCCTCCCGTGTGAAGAATTTCCCCCGTCGGGAGTACAACCTCCAGGCCGAGCACATAGTTTTTCGTCACACCATATTTGAGGCCGCGCAGTCCGCCCGAATTCTCGGCAACATTGCCTCCGAGCGTGCAAATACTTGAACTTCCCGGATCGGGGGGATACATGAATCCGATACGCTCCACGGCCTGGTGAAGATGGGCCGTAATAACCCCGGGCTGAACCCAGACGGTCATGTTTTCCCGGTCGATTTCGAGGATCCGGTTCCAGTGATTCGTCAGAATCACGATCGAATCTTCGACGGGCAGAGCGCCGCCGCTCAGACCTGTCCCGGACCCGCGGGGCACAATCGGGAAGCGTTCTTCATTCGCAAGAATCAGGATTTGGGAAATCTGTTCCGCCGTGGAAGGGCGTACGATTGCAACAGGCAGCTGCGGTTTAATTGCAGTCGCGTCGTAAGAATAGGCAATGAGCGACTCGGGTGAATCTAAAAAGTTATCAGAGCCGACAATTTCCCTGACTTTTTTCAAAACCGGAAGCGCGATCATATCGTAAAGCAAACGTAATGAATTCAGCCCAGAGAATCAAGGAATCTATCGGCATTAGAGCGTGACGGCAATGCCATCAGAACTCCCGTCCCATGGCCCTCGCGATCTTTGCGGCCTCTTTCATCAACCGGTCAAACGCCGCTGGGGTCAATGATTGGTCACCGTCCGAAAGAGCCTCGGCCGGTTCGGGATGGACTTCGATGATCAGGCCGTCGGCGCCGGCGGCGATCGCGGCCCGGCTCATCGGAAGGATGAGATCGTGCCGGCCAGTGCCGTGGCTTGGATCGACGATAATCGGCAGATGGGAGAGCTGCTTCACAGCGGGGATCACGTTGAGATCGAGGGTGTTGCGTGTGTATTCGACGAACGTCCTGATTCCCCGCTCGCAGAGGATGACCTGATCGTTTCCGCCCGCCAAGATGTACTCGGCGCTCATGAGGAACTCGTTGAGCGTGGCGGAGAAATTTCTCTTCAAGAGTATCGGCTTTCTAATGAGCGAAAGTTTTCGAAGGAGCTTGGAGTTTTGCATGTTCCGGGCGCCGACCTGCAGAACATCGGCGTACTGGGCGACGAGCTCGACTTCCGCCGACTCCATCACCTCCGTCACGATGCCGAGCCCCGTCTCGTCGCGGGCTTTCGCCAGGAGCTTGAGCCCGTCTTCTCCGAGGCCCTGAAACGCATAGGGGCTCGTACGGGGTTTGTACGCGCCTCCTCTGAG
>DASQAZ010000066.1:0-24894 GCA_035635475.1 Bacteroidota bacterium
GGGCGGAGGGCGGGATGTATGAGCTGATTTCCTGCGAGCGCCGGATCCGGGCATCGACCGAGATCGGTTTGAAGACCATTCCGGCCTATGTCATTGAGGTAAAGGACCGGGCGGAGATGCTGGAGCTCGCACTGATCGAGAATCTTCAACGCGAACACCTCAACCCGGTCGAAATTGCCATTTCCTACCAGCGGCTGCTTCGCGATGTAGGGCTGACAGCCGAGGATATCGCCCGAAAAGTCAGCAAAGATCGCACAACGGTGGTGAACTTTCTTCGATTATTGAAGCTCCCCGAGAAGATCCAGGAAACGCTTCGAAAGGGACAGTTAACGATGGGGCACGCGCGGGCGCTCGTCGCTCTCCCCGACGAAATCACGCAGCTTCGTTTCTTTGACCGCATCATGAAGCAGGACCTCAACGTGCGGCAGGTTGAAAAGCTTGTCCGGGATTTCGGGAAATCGTCCGAAAAGAAAGCCGCCCGGCCTCCGAGAGGCACGGCAACCGCTGTCGAGAGCATCGCGGATAGGATTCAGCAAATCCTCGCGACGCGCGTCAAGGTCAATATGAGTGAGGAAGGAAGGGGCGAGATTGTTATCGAGTTCTACTCGAGCGACGACCTGGGCCGGCTCTTCGACCTCATCGCCTCCATCGAACGCTGAGGCCGCCATCATGGCAACCTCGGTCGTACTTACACCTGATGCCCCCGCACCGATCGGGCCGTACAATCAGGGCGTCCTCGCCCGGGGAACGTTTTTGTTTATTGCGGGTCAGGTAGCAATCGATCCGAAGAACGGTCAACTCGTCGATGGCGATATTAAGACGCAGACCCGCCAGGTGCTTTCGAATATTGTTGCGATACTCTCCAAAGGAGGCTCCTCACCCGAGCAGGTCGTGAGAACGACCGTCTTCCTCAAGGATATGAACGATTTTGCGGGCATGAATGAAGTCTACGGAGAATTTTTCCGCAACAATCCCCCGGCTCGCTCCACGGTTGAAGTCTCTCATCTTCCAAAGGATGCGAAAGTTGAGATCGACGCCATCGCTCTTGCCGACGAGAACCGGTAGCGCCGGATACCGGTGAGTCCATGCCTCTAAGACTGCTCGGCGGATTACTCCTCATGTCCCCGATGGCCGTGTTGCTATCTATGGCGCAATCGGGCAATCGGTCCCCTGCGATTGACACGTCGTCGGCCCTGGCGAGGCAGGCAGCCGACACACTAGGCATATCAAGCCCTTTGGCCGGAGCGAAGGCATCAGGCCACTCCAAGTCTCCGTGGCTCGCAGTCGGCCTATCTGCGGGCGTGCCCGGACTCGGTCAAATCTATAATCAAACCTATTGGAAGCTTCCGCTGATCTGGGGTCTGGGAGGTTACTGGATCTACGAGTGGATCCATCTGAACGACAATTACAAGGACTTTCGGGGCCAGTACAGTAATAGCATCACCCCTGCCAAGCCGAACGGCGAAAAGCGACTTCTCGACCTCCGCGACTTCTATCGAGACGAACGGGATAAATTCGCCTGGTATCTCGGCGGGCTTTACCTTCTGAACCTTGTCGATGCCTATGTCGGGGCGAGCCTGTACGATTTTGACGTCAGCCCCGAACTCACCGGCAACGGGAGAATTGTTCCGCGAGTGAGAGCGTCGATCCACCTCACCTTCTAACTCCCGCAGAATCCCCTCTCCGCTCCGAGGCGCCCCCGGTGGACTTTCGCCGTGCGGGAACCGTTTTTCAAGACCTCCGCACAATCATACTCGGCCGAGGGCGGCGTCAATTTTTTTCAGCTCATCGGCCGTAAAATCGAGTCTCTGCAGGGAATCTACATTTTCTTCGAGCTGTTCCACCCGGCTAGTGCCAATCAAAACGGACGTCATCACATCGTGACGCAGGATCCAGGCAAGGGCCATTTGCGGGAGGGACTGGCCGCGCATTTCGGCAAGATCGTTGAGCGTCCGGATGATTTTCAGTTTCTCCTCGGTGATATCATCTCGTTTGAGGGTGGTGTCGGGCCTCGCTGCGCGTGAACGTCTCGGAACTCCCTGTAGGTACTTTTTCGTAAGAAGTCCCTGAGCAAGCGGTGAGAACGCGATGCAGCCAATCCCTTCCGCACGGAGGAGGTCGAGTAATCCGTCCTCGATCCACCTGTTAAACATGTTGTACACCGGCTGATGAATGAGGCACGGGGTCCCGAGCGAGCGCAGGATCGCCGCGGCTTTCCGCGTGTCTTCGACGCCGAGAGACGACACCCCCACATAGAGCGCCTTGCCGCTTCGGACGGCATGATCGAGCGCCGACATCGATTCCTCCAATGGCGTTTCGGGGTCCGGGCGGTGCAAATAGAAAATGTCGACGTAGTCGATCCGCATCCGTTTGAGGCTCTGATCCAGACTCGCAAGAAGATACTTGCGCGAGCCCCACTCGCCATACGGCCCGGGCCACATCCGCCACCCGGCCTTTGTCGAAATAACCAGCTCATCCCTGTAGTGCGCGAGGTCCTGGCGCAGGATTTTTCCGAAGTTGATTTCCGCCGTTCCGGGCGGCGGTCCATAGTTGTTCGCCAGGTCAAAATGCGTGATGCCGAGATCGAATGCGCGAAGAACCATCTGCCGGCTGCGGCGGAACGGATCCACGGCCCCGAAATTCTGCCAGAGGCCCAATGAAATGGCCGGAAGCTTTAGCCCGCTTCGCCCGCTACGGCGATAGAGCATTTCGTCGTAACGGCTATTGGAAGGTATTTGGTTTGCCATGGCGCGCTCCTTATTCCGATTTTATTCCCTCGTGTTCTAGGCGTGTCGCGATTTCAAAATACACCCATTTCAGGAGCTTATCAAGATAGATTTCGCGCATTCGTGGAATCCTCCGTGGGTCAGTATTGTCTGAATTCTTGTTGTTTTTGTCGATGGGGGTTTGTACAATCCCACTGTCACCGTGAGAAACATTCAACCTCTTTTGTATCCATGAGGACACTCAAGCAGATTATTCCTTCGGGCAAACTTCGGATCGCACTGCTATTGGCAGCTCTAACCGGAGGCCTCATGATTGTGTACCATGGGATGGGCTTTTCGACAAAGCACCTGTCCGATTTTGCTGGCTACTACACAGCCTCGAAAATCCTCCTCAACGGCGATTCACTTTCTAAAATCTACGACGATAGTTGGTTTTTAGAAAAATCAAAATCGTTCGGCATCAGAGAAACAACAGGTATCTTCTATGTAAATCCACCCACGATTTCAGTTGTTTATACTCCGGTCGCCTCACTAGAGCCATTTACGGCCAAGGTAGTTTGGAATCTGGCGAGTGTAGCTGTGCTGTTGTTCATATGGCTTGGTTCAAGAGATTTTTTCGGCATTCCTTCCAGGGCGGGATATGACTTACTGTTGTTGATCTTGATGACATGGTCGATCCCGCTGCTTCGAAATCTGCAGCGCGGACAACTGTACATTGTTATGCTTTTCCTTGTCATGGCATTCTATCGGGGATACACCGGTAACCGGCCCTGGCTTTCCGCGACCTCGCTCGCGATCCTGATACTCCTAAAATATTTTGGCTGGCTCTTCTTGTTGCTGATCGTCCTGGAACGCAGATGGAGTGACTTAGCCAAAACCATTGCTCTCACGGGTGCAGGTCTGATCCTTAGCGTGTTCATACTCGGACCGCAGGTCTATATTCACCATGTCGAACGCTTGATGGAGGCCGTTCATAGTGGGGAGATAGCGTCATCGAACTTGCCATGCGTCCCGGCGCTTCTGGGAACGCTTATTGGTTTCCGTCAAGAAGCAAATCCCCCTCCCGGAGGCCTCCCCTTAGTTTCTTTACTCACCCTCATTGCGCTCGCGGGCGCAATAATATTCACATTTCGAGATGCAAACGTTGTCACCTCGCCAGCGAAAACGTACAGGTTCTTCGCCTTACTGGTACTCTCAATAATGTTTACTCCCCTGGCTTCTGAACACCATTACGTTATGCTGTCAATCCCGTTGTTCGTCTATTTGAGCTCCCTAGAATGGGAGCGATTGAGGTTCTGGAGGTCACTCGGCATCGCCCTCATGATATATCTCGTCATTGGTTGGTTTCCTTCTCCATCCTTATATCCTTGGGAGGCACTGAAAACCTTCACTCCGTTCCTTCGACTGTTCGGTGCCATCTCCGTATGGGTCGCTCTCGTACTCTCGGCTCGGACGCAGGCAAAGGGATAGGATCGGTGGCAATTTGGAGTTGACCTGCAACTTTCCACCGTAGTGCCCATCTTAATTTGCTTACTATCTTGTCCATTTCCGAGTTGCGAGTGATGTGCGATCTCTTCCAATTTGATCCATCAGGACCGTTGCCATCTTCGCTGCGACGATCTGGTTTCCCTCCTCTGACAGATGACAGAAATCCACATAGTACGTGCCGTGAGCCTGATTCAGCGCGCCGGATAGATCGTAAAAATTTTGCAATCCCGATTGCCCCAGGAGCGAATAGGTATCCAGGTACAGTTTTTTAAATCTTTCATCATGAACTTCCCTGTCGACGTTCAATTCTTCGGTGGTCGGGTTCTCTTTTGTGAAAATGACCGGCTGCAAGAAGCAGAAGATCTTAAAATGGTAGGAGGCAGAGAGCCTGAGGAGAAGATCATAAGACGCCTTGTATTCCTGTACGATCGCACGTGACATCTCTTCGAGCTCCGATGCACTGTAATTCTTCCTGCCGGATCTGCTATGGGTTGGTCCGAAGAGGAGGCCCGCCAATCGATCGAAGGCTCTGAAAAGCAGGAGGTTTTCCTCCAAATAATCTCGGGTGATGACGCCAAGTCTTCTTGGAAAGGGTTGTTTCATGAGTTCAACAGTCTTGTAGAGCGGAGATAGAAGTCCGGGGGGGAACGGATGTTCGGCATAGTAGCAGGAAATGACATCATTCACGCCATCGTAAAAAAGGACGTCAGTCGGACGGCTGTTGTCACGCAACATCAATGTCAATTTCATGATCTCCTGCTTGAAGGTATAGCCCTGGTCGCCGTAATTGACGACGCAGCATGGGGCGTCCTGATTCGACAAAAATGAAGAAAGGAAGGAGGGGATCGTTCCCCCGTCCCTCACGTAGCTGCCAAACATGGTCGATCCACCAAAGCAGTACAGTGAACAGGAGCTATCCGCGGAAGGGCTGATTGCCGATTGCATTGTCCTCCTCACCCCGGCGCTATCGATGTTGATGAATTTTCCGTGATAGGGTTGGGTTTTCCAACCCATGGTAGGCTCCAGGTCAATATCTAGCGCACCGTTTTCTCTGAACAGGGAGTCCGCCCAGCTCTTATGCTCATAGACTGAAGACTTCAATCTCGAGTTGATCGCGCGAAATTCGTCGGGGCGGATGATATGCTGGAGAACGTGGAGCCCGGTCTCGATCGACGCGATGGTGATGAGCGTGGTGATCGTCCCGAACAGGAAAGCTTTTCGATCGAGTGATTTCCTTTTCCTCCAAACAGTCATTCCGCCAATGATCAGGAGAGCTTCGCAAAGGGTGATGAGAAGGATCCATCCACTAGAGATGATCCTACCATCGGGTGCGAAACAAAAGGCGACGATAAAGGGGTTGAACGCAAGGCCGAGTAACGCCAGGCCGATCCCGATGCGGCTGAATGCTCGATCAGATTCACCGCTCATGATAGTCAGTTGAAGCCATATTGACGCAAGACCGCTCTTCGCATCAGTGCCAGAGGCAATGAACCGACGCCGAGCAGCGTTTCGACAAATTTCTTTTCACTGAACGCCGGACCCTCCTTCGACCGGATCTCATTCCGGAGTCTTTCGATTTCGAGCCATCCGATGATGTAGCTCGGCGCCTGTGTCGGCCAGGTTGTGTATCGATTCACTTCGGCTTCTGCGGCCGATCGTTCCAAACCGACTTCATTGACCATGAATTGCACCGCCTGCTCATACGTCATCCTTCCGGTGTGAATAGACGGATCGACGATCACTCGGGCGGTTCGCCAGAGTCGCATCTGCAGCCACGCGAGCGAATCATCCGCGGTTGCATAGAACCCGGATCGCCCCATCCAGGACTCGGCGAAAAGAGCCCATCCCTCCCCGTAGTACGTGCTGCCTAATCGTGACCGGACCGGCCGCGGGCTTTTCAATGCGTACAGTGTCTGAAGATGGTGGCCCGGATACCCCTCGTGGAGAGCGATCACCGTGATCCACCCAAAATTCTGAATGCGGAGTTTCTCGTCTACCTGCGCAGGCGTCATCGCAGGAACAACACCGGTGACAAAAAAACGGCCGACATGGACTCCCGCGCTCTCCTCGATCCCCCCGTATCCGCCCCAGGCGTAGGTCTCGCGCAGGTCGGGGGGAGTCGGCACAAACACCAGAGTTTCCGCCGGGGGAATGGCGACGAGGTCCTTTGAAATAAGGAGCTGCCGCACTCTATCCGATTGACGGTGATAGGCTTCTGCGATCATCGAAGCTTCCGGATGCCGGGCCTTCATCGCAGAAACGGTCTGCTCCAGACTTGCAGTTGAATTAATCCGGCGCGCCACGGCCTCGAGCATTTCCTTCGTCTCCCGATGGATCCGCCATCCCGTATCGATCATGCTTGAGGCTGTATAGGGCAAAAAATGAAAATTCTTCAGGACCCAGTCGTAGTACGGGGCACCCACCATCCAGGATCCTTCGGCCCCGGCGGGTAGTGTGTCCTGAATGAAATTCCGGAATGATGCGAGCCGGTTGGCCGTCTCGCTCGCGGAGAGTGTGAGTTCGGCTTTTAAAGAGTCCGGCGCCGATTGATTGATTTTGTTGACGAGAGGTCCCGTGAGCATGTCCTCATACCGCTTCGCGGCATTCGCGGCGAGTCTCACCCACAAGGGAGGAGGATGGTTGAGTTGATCACGCCCGAGAGACAGGGCCAGGGGGGCATCGCGAAGAGTTTTTAAAATATCAACCCATTCGCCCGCCGATGGGGTTCGCGATCCGGCGATCTTCCAGGACAGGTTTCCAAGTGTAAGATAGCTGATCGGGTTTCTGTTCGAGAGATGGAGAGAGGTATCCCGGATTTGCCGCCGGAGATTTGCCTCAAGCTGCAGCCAATCGATCCGTTCCGCGACTGCAAGAGAGGCCGTATCGATCGACCGGAGGGCGTTCAGCGCCGTTGTCGCCCCGAGGGCGGAAAGTGAATCGTGATCCGGTCTCAGGTAGGCGAGCGGCGTATCCTGTCGAACGGCGAATTTTCCCCCGAAGTAATCGCTCACGAATTCGTCGAACTTCTGCGAAGGGCTCCTTGAGGTCGAAGGGATATGGATACAGCCTGGGAGGCCGATCAGGAGAACGAGCAGGACGAGAAAGGCGAAAAGATCGAGAAGGGCGAAGTGATCGAGAAGCGCGAAGAGATCGAGCCGCGCGATATGAAAGTCGATTCTCTCTAAAGATCCATCGACTCCAGGACGGCGGAGGAGTATTCTCACGGGCCGCCGCCCGTTGACGGCACGCTCTCGATGTCATGGATTCGCCGGAGATCGATTCCCACCTCGCCGTGATCCGAGGAGATGAACATGTCGGAAAACCTGGCTCCCCACTGGACTTCGTGGAATTTGTAAGACGACCTGGAATGGACATTCTGTGAGAATGTCTCGTCGAGAGCGGTTATGAGGACCAGAAATTCCGCGTCGGAGGCGTCGAACGCTTCTTTCGTAACTTGATGCAGCGGGCTCGCGGAATCGATCGGATGAACGACCACGAGGTGCAAGGGAAAGAATTTGACCTGATTTCGCTCCAGCTTCAGTGTATGGAACTTTCGCGAGCGCTTCCCGCTGTGGGTCTCCATTCTTGTCAGTACGACGGTCACCTGCACGTCGATCAGCTCATTGCTTCGCTCATTGGCGATGCGGAACTCGAACGCCTTCATATCGAGGTACGGGGCGATCACCGCATTCCGGCTGAACAGAATTCTCGCGCTGGGCCGCGAGAACCGGGCGAACAATAAACCCGCGGCGAGCGTCAAGCCCAGGAGTCCCGTGAGCGCTTCAATCGTCACGACAATGTTTGCCGCAAGGCCGTTCGGACTGATTCCCCCGTAGCCGATCGTGGCAAGCGTTTGAACACTGAAGAAAAATGCCTGGCCAAACTGTTCACCGAAGGTGGAAACGGCCGGCCCGCGGAGTGCGGTGGGTCCGCATAGGACAAAGGCGAAGGCGAAGATCAGATTCGAAAGAAAATAGAAGAGAACGATGAGAAGAAAAAACTTCGTCCAGGACATCGTGAGAAGGAGATGGTAGATGTTCTGGGTGCGCGTGAACGGGAGCCCGCTGCGGGACACGTTGAAGCTTCCGTCGCGGTTGAGGAAACGAGAGCGGCTCTGTTCCGCAACTCTCGACCCTAAGCCGAGGTCCTTATTTACGTCTTCAGGCCTTTGGGCGTCCGGTGTCATTGGTCCCTCATTGATAGAGGAGAGTAGAAGGCAGCTCCGCCCGGGGGAGATGCGGTTAAACGGTCAGGAACGGAGATCAATCATTAAGAGTCCCGGGGAAAGTCTCTTTATGCCCCGAATACATTTTCTCCCCCGCCTCGACGCGAAAAGGAAGGTGGTTCTGGCGCGGGGGGATGGGGCACGTCGCGAACTCCGTGAAGACGCACGGCCAGTTGTATGCCTTGTTGAAATCGAGAACCACGATCCCCCGTGCATCAGAGAGATCGGCGTAGAGCTGGCGCCCCACTGCATAGGTCTCCTTTCCGCTCGTTTCATCGCTGAGCATGATGAAGAACTGTTTTTCGTTTCCAGCTTCGAATACGGGCTCCAGGCGATACTCCTTGCCGTCCACTTCGAACACGAGTGCGCCGGGACAGGTATCGTACTCCGTAGTTCCGATCATGGTTGCGATGGAAAGTATCTTGGGAGGTTTATAGGGTTCGAACCTGGCCTCGATGCGCCATTTCGGATCGGGGAAAAAATATTCCAGTCCTTTGAAGTTCAGGCGAGCCGGGTTTTCTTTGTCCTTCACCCGTATGCCGATCTGGTCCCCCCGCTTGATCACATAAAAGCTGAGCGAGCCGAGCGTCAGAATGGTCGGATCTGTGACTCCTTCTCCGTCGGAATGGAGTATCATGGATTGCACAACAGAGTCCCTGAACTTTACCTGCACTCCGGGGCGGGTTTCGAGGCGTGCGATTCCATGCTCAAGCCAGACCGATCCGGCGCGCTTTGGGGCTTTACCCGGGGGAAAGATGATTGCATTCGATGAGTCGCTGCCGAACGTATTCTCCCCCGACTTCAGCCAGAAGAGGCCGCAAAGCGTAAGCCAGCCATCCTCGCTCGTGAGCCGCGCAAGGCGCTTTGCGTGCCAGTCCTGAATCTCCTTCCGGTAAGCTTGGGTGTCGAGAGTGCTACCCCGCCTCCCGCAACCCGGCGTGAAGAGAAGGAGTGAAATGAACGAAGCCGCAAAAATCGCTGACCGTCCGATTCGGCGGCTCATTGGGATTTTCCACCGTGGTGCTCGACACATGGACAGTTTTCCATGAGGTATTCCCAGGTATAGATGCCCGTACTGTGTCCGTCTCCCCATTGAAGCTGTACTGCGTATGAGCCCACCGGCTGGACCCCTTTCAGGTCGTATCTTCCCGGAGTTGTTCGGTCTGGTTCGGGCGGCCGGTAATCCCGCAACAAGACCCGCTCGCCCGAGCAACTGGCGCAGGGACATAATTCGCGCAGCTCCCGTATGGAGTACACGCTCTCATGTCCGCTATCCCACACGAATTTCAGTTCGGTCGGAGTGATTTTTTTTATCGAGACGGGCCTCATCGATTGGTCGCCTGCGAAAATTGGTTATTTGGCTGAGAGAAGCTCCACTTCGAAAATGAGCGTGGCATTTGGACCGATCGCCTGGCCCGCGCCCTGTGCTCCGTAAGCGAGATCCGGAGGAACCACCAACTGCCATTTTGACCCAGTGGGCATGAGAAGCAGGGCTTCGGTCCATCCCTTGATCCAGCCTTTGACCGGATGGGTTGCAGGCGTTCCCCGTTTGTAAGAACTGTCGAACTCTGTTCCGTCGATCAAGGTGCCCCGATAGTTGACGGTGACGGTCTGATCCTCTTTGGGTTTCGGCCCCGTGCCCGCGGTCAGGACTTTGTATTGCAGGCCGCTTGCCGTCGTTTTCACACCCGGTTTGCTCTTGTTCTCCGCGAGGTAGGCGTCGCCCTCTTTCTTGTTTTTGTCGCCGAGAGCCTTCGCCCGCCCTTCCTGAATTGCCATCATCCGGCTTTGATAGGCGGCGAGAACTTCCTGCGCCTGATCGTCGGCTATCACTGTCGTTCCGCCTGCCAGAACATCTTTGATTGCCTGAGCGAGAATCGCCGGGTCGATGTCGATCGACTGCCGCTTGAAATTCTTCGCGATGTCCATCCCGATGCAATAGCTCACGCTGTCTTTCTGGCTTTTCACCAGTACTTTTTCCTGCGCCTTCTCCTGTGTGTTGCCCTGGCACGCCACCAGCAAGACAACGAGAACGGCAATGCCTGTGATTCTCATCGATGAATCCTTTCGCTGATTGGATATATTCTTTGGAATGAACATCCAAAAATACCATTTTGACGCTGATATTCCAAATAGCTTTCTCTGTTGACATCACCTCCGGAATGCGCTATATTTGCACTCGAACGATGCTCAATTATATCTGGCTATCACTGATTGTTGTCGGAGTCGGCGTTGCCGTATGGGGCGACCTGCGTGATTTGTCGCAAGGCAAATATCGAAACGGCGACGAGCGGATGCTTCTCGTTGAATTTCCATCTCCTCCCTCGATACCGTTAGAGAAATCGAAACGCTTTCCCTGCACCATCCGGCAACTAAGCGGAAACGGCAATTCCCAGTCGGCCGAATTAATCCCGGTCAGCGACACTTCCGGAGTACTCCATGTTTTCATGAACGACAACGCCCCAGAGGCATGGGCATATTTCTACAAGGCTCAACGGACTCCGGAATTCTTGCTCGTCCGCGCACAGTGGACTTACGGCTACACGCCCAACCTCACCGTTCATGCAAAAATCGATCCTGTGAAGTTCGTCAATCTCAGCGCCGTTACCAACGACGGCATCATCAGGTATGCAAAGACTGCGGTTGAGCTGGCGATCGCTCTGATCGGCATCATGGCCCTTTGGCTCGGCATCATGAAGGTCGCCGAAGAAGCCGGCCTGGTATCAAGGCTCGCGCGGGTGCTCAGGCCCGTTACGACCCGCCTCTTCCCGGACGTGCCGCCCGATCACCCGGCAATGGGTGCGATGATCATGAATATTTCGGCCAACATGCTGGGGCTTTCAAACGCCGCCACACCGCTCGGACTCAAAGCCATGGAAGAACTGAACAAGCTCAACAAGAAGGCCGGGACCGCGACCGACGCGATGTGCACGTTTCTTGTCATCAATACGAGCAACGTGCAATTGATTCCCGCGACCGTCATCGCCATTCGAGCGGCGGCGGGTTCAGCCAATCCGACGGAGATTCTCGGACCGGTTCTTCTGGCGACGGCCATCTCGCTCGTGGTGGGAATCAGCACGGTGAAACTCCTGGCCAAGCTTCCGATCTATCGTAAAGTCCTCGAGGCTACGGAATAGTCATGCAATCTATTATAACTGTCATCGACGCCATTTCGATCGTTGCGATTCCAGCGCTGATACTGTTCGTCGTTATTGTTGCAGCGTTCAAGAAGGTTAAAATTTATGCGGCGTTCGTCGAGGGGGCAAAAGAGGGATTCAATGTCGGTGTCCGGATCATTCCCTATCTCGTCGCGATGTTGGTCGCCATCGGGATTTTCCGCGCCGGAGGGGCGATGGAAATTCTCTCGTCTATCTTGTCCCCGGTGACAAAGCTCATCGGAATGCCGGCCGAGGCGCTGCCGATGGCGATTATCCGCCCGCTTTCAGGCACCGGGGCTCTCGGCGTCATGTCCGAAATCATCAAGTCTCACGGCCCTGATTCCCCGCTCGGCAGAATGGTATCGGTGATGATGGGAAGCAGTGAGACGACCTTCTACGTGCTCGCCCTGTATTTCGGTTCGGTCGGCGTCACGAAGACCAGGCAGGCGGTCCCTGCGGGCATCGTCGCGGACGTCGTCGCACTCATCGCATCGGTCTGGGTCGTCAACCTCGTGTTCGGCTGATAATGCTTGATTTTAAGGGAGGCCTTGGCTATATTCAGCAGTTCGGGCGTGCAGAGTATCTTTTCACATTCTTGATCTTAGCGATCTGAACGCAGGATCCCACAATGACTCGATGAACGTCCTGAACAAGCTCGTCGTTGCGACGCTCCCTGCCGTGCCCAAGACCCTCATCCGACAATTTGCAAATCGCTACATCGCGGGAGAAGACGTTGTTGATGCCGTACGGGTCGTCCGGGAACTCAATCTGCACGGTGCGATGGCAACGCTGGACGTGCTGGGTGAGGACATTCATATTCCGGAAGAAGCGCTCAAGGCAAGGGACATGATCGCTCAATTGCTTGAGACGATCAAGGATGAACGCCTTGATTCGAACGTGTCGATCAAGCTCACGCAGCTTGGATTGAAACTCGAGAGGAGCTTCTGCCTCGAGAATGCCGCCCGGATTGTCGAACGCGCCGGGGCGCTCGGAAATTTCATCCGGATCGATATGGAAGACTCATCGTGCACGACGGACACGATCTGGATTTACCGCCAGCTCCGGAAGCGATTCGATAATGTCGGAATCGTTCTGCAGGCGCGTTTGAGGCGGACGCTGGAGGACGCCGAGGCGCTCATCCGCGACGGATTGAAGAATTTCAGACTCTGCAAGGGAATCTACCTGGAGCCGGAAGAGATCGCGTTCAAGGAGAGGCCTGAGATCAATCGGAACTTCATCCGTATTCTTGAACTGATGCTCGACACTCATTCCTACGCCGGCATCGCTACGCACGACACCGAACTCGTCGATTCCTCCTACCGCATGATCCTCGACAAGAAAATACCGCGCCTGGATTACGAGTTCCAGATGCTTTTGGGTGTGCGTCCCGAGCTCCGGGAAAAGATTTTGAGGGACGGCCATCGCCTCCGCATCTATGTGCCTTTCGGGAAACAATGGTATGAATACTCGATCAGGCGTTTTAAGGAAAATCCTCAGATCGCCGGATACGTGTTAAAGGCCCTCTTTACACGAAATCGTCTTAATTAATTCCATCATCCTGCACCATTGAGAGGACTGCCTCATGGCTGAACCAGGTAGTAAACCGGCGCAGACGTTTCAACCCTTCGTACCGGCGGAGACCGTCATCCCGGAATTTACTCTCAAGGCGGTCGTTCTCGGGGCGATTTTTGGATTGATCTTTGGCGCGGCAACAGTGTACCTGGCATTGCGCGCCGGACTGACGGTATCCGCCTCCATTCCGATCGCCGTGCTGGCGATCGCAGTCTTCAAGAAGTTCGGCAAATCCACCATCCTCGAGAACAATATCGTACAGACGATCGGGTCTGCGGGAGAATCGATCGCGGCCGGAGTGGCATTCACATTCCCTGCGCTCATTTTTCTCGCGGGCGGAGAGGCCTTCTTCACATATTTCAACGTGCTCACACTGGCATTTGTCGGGGGCATCTTGGGCGTGTTGTTCATGGTCCCCCTGCGGCGTTCGCTGATCGTCAAAGAGCATGGAATCCTTCCCTACCCCGAGGGTACCGCCTGCGCCGACGTCCTGATCGCGGGCGAGAGGGGCGGCTCGATGGCACAGCGGGTCTTCGCGGGACTCGGAATTGCGTTCCTTTACAAATCGCTCATGAGCATTTTCGGCTTGTGGAAAGACGTCCCCGGATTCACGGCTCTCCGCGGTTCGTCATTCCCGAACGCGAGCATCAGCGCAGAGATTACGCCGGAATATCTCGGCGTGGGATACATCATCGGTCCGAAGATATCGGGAGTTCTCGTCGCCGGGGGGATCTTGTCCTATCTCGTTCTCATCCCGCTCATCGCGTTCATCGGCGACTCGATTCCCACCATTTTGAAACCGGCAGGGAAGCTGATTTCACAAATGTCGCCCTCGGAAATTCGCGGGGGTTATGTGCGATACATCGGCGCCGGCGCCGTCGCGGCGGCAGGTCTCATCACCTTAATCCGGACGCTTCCAACCATTGTATCCGCATTTAGCGACAGCTTCAAGAGCTTGAAGGACCTCCGGGCCGGGGTGAAGCTCATCCGCACGGAGCGCGATCTTCCCATCACCTACGTCCTTGTCGGGTCTCTGGTCCTGGTCCTGATCGTAGCCCTCTTGCCCCAGCTTCCGGGTACATTTCCGGGAACGCTCCTGATGGGACTACTCGTCGTTGTTTTCGGATTTTTCTTCGTGACAGTCAGTTCGAGGATTGTGGGCATCATCGGGTCGTCCAATAATCCCATCTCCGGCATGACGATCGCCACCCTGATGGCGACATGCCTGATCTTCGTGGCGATCGGATGGACCGGAAATGTTTATCAATCGCTTGCACTTTGCGTGGGGAGCATCGTCTGCATTGCGGCTGCGAATGCCGGCGCCACAAGCCAGGACCTGAAAACAGGGTACATCGTGGGTGCAACGCCCCGCTACCAGCAGATCGGCCTGGTCATCGGTGTACTTGCCTCGACCTTCGCCATCGGCTGGACGCTGAATGCGATCGACCACTCCATGGCATTTCAAGGGATTCCCCACGCCATCGGCACCGAAAAATATGCCGCACCTCAGGCAACGTTGATGGCAACCATTATCAAGGGCCTTCTTGCGCAAGACTTACCATGGGCGCTCGTCTTTGTCGGTATGGCCATCTCGGTCGTGATCGAACTCTGCGGGGTTCATTCTCTCTCGTTCGCCGTGGGAGTCTATCTTCCTCTTTCGACGACCGCTCCCATTTTTGCCGGCGGGATGCTGAAATCTCTCGTCGACAAGGCACGCGGCATCAAGGAAGAATCCGAGGTGAGTCCGGGAATGCTGTACAGCACCGGGTTGGTGGCGGGAGGATCTCTGACGGGTGTTGCGATCGCGCTGCTCAGCGGAATTCCGATTTCAGAAATGGTTGCGGGCGTGAGCAAGGAGGTATCCCTGATGACGTACCTGCAGGACCGTGTTGGAGTGCGCGCATGGTGGGAGTCTATCGGGGGCTGGGCTGATCTCATGGGCACGGCGATGTTCGTCATACTTGCTCTGTTCCTTGTCCGCACCGCAATGAAAAAAGACTAGATGGATGGGGAGATCTGATTGCCATGATTGTGTTCGGCATCATGTACCTCTTCCTCGCCCGCGCTGCGATCAGCTCGAATGATGCAAACGTCAAAGCGTGATCGATTTATAGGTATCGAAAAAACGCAGCAACGTACATTAAAGAGGAGATCAAGACATGCAGTTTATTACGCTCGTAAAATTCCGGCGTAAGCCGACGAAGGAAGAGATCGAAGGCGCTCCCAAGCGAGTCGAAGCGGCCGGAGTGAAGGTGTTGTCCGCGTATTGGTGCCTGGGCCGCTTCGATGCGGTCGTGATTAGCGAGGCACCGAACGTGGAGGCCGTCATGAAGGGATTCAGTTCGAACATAGATTTCAGTACGAGCGAGACGATGGTGGCAATCCCGCGCGCTATCGCGCTGAAGCTAGCAGGTTATTAGGGATGTTCCGCGAACTATTCGATCATCATGTGTGATCGACATGGCAGGTCCCCTTTTTGGCACAGCTCACGTTCACATGGTCTTTGCGAAATTGATTGCAACGACGCCCGCACCCGAATGAGCGGTAAACACCCCAAATCCCCGACTCTTCGATGAGATTCTAACCCCACGAAGAAAAGGTTAAGCTCATTCATGATCTTAGGAGGATCCAAAATTGTCTAGCGCGACTGACGGGCTGAGGCCCGAGCTCGTCTGGAAATACTTCGCCGAGATTGCCCGCATCCCCCGCTGCTCCAAGCACGAGCAGGCAATGGCCGAATACGTCATCGATACGGCGAAGCGGCTGGGATTGAGTGCGAGGCAGGACCATTTCGGGAACGTTGTCGTGAAAAAGTCGGCCTTCCCCGGACGAAGCCACGCCCGCAGCATCGCACTGCAGGGGCATCTCGACATGGTGTGCGAAAAGAATGCCGACAAAGTCCACGACTTCTCGCGCGATCCCATCGAGCTCGTCCGGAAAGGCAACATGCTGATGGCCGATGGAACCACGCTCGGCGCGGACAACGGAATCGCGGTTGCGACGAACCTCGCGATCATGGATGACCGGTCGCTCGAGCATGGCCCGCTGGAGTTTCTCTTTACCGTCGATGAGGAAACCGGGCTGACCGGGGCAAGCAATCTCAGCAAGGATCTGCTGGAGAGCAAGACGCTGCTCAACCTGGATTCCGAAGAAGAGGGCTCGCTTTTCGTGGGCTGTTCCGGCGGCAGAGATACGATCGGAAGCTGGACTGTAAAGCCGGAGGCCGCCCCGCCAAATTCGATTGCCTGCCGGTTGAGCGTGACCGGCCTGAAGGGCGGTCATTCCGGACTCGAGATCGACAAGGGCCGGGCCAACGCGATCAAGATCCTGAACCGCACGCTCGTTCAACTGGCTAAGCTGGGGGGCCGTCTCTCGTCGATCGACGGGGGAAACAAGCGCAATGCAATACCGCGTGAATGTTCCGCCCTGTTATTTATACCGAAAAGAAAACGCGACGATGCGGACGCAATCGTGAAGTCCGCCAACGCAACGCTCAGGGCGGAAGTCGCCTCTGTCGATCCGGATCTGGTGATCAGCCTGACCGAGGTTGCGGGTATGCAGAAAGGGAAAGTCATTCCGAAGGCCGTCCAACCCGCGTTGCTAAAGACGATCTCCGCCCTCTCTCATGGCGTTCTGAAGATGAGCGCGGATATCCCCGGTCTGGTCGAGACGTCGGCGAACGTGGCGGTCATTAATACGACCAAGAAGGCGATCGTGCTGGCCACAAGCCAGCGGAGTTCTGTCGCTTCCGAGCTGGACGAGGCAGTCCAATCGGCTGTGTCTGCTTTCGAACTAGCCGGCGCCGATGTCGAGCAGACAGACGGCTATCCGGGATGGAAGCCGAACCTTCAATCTCCGATCCTGAAACTTGCAAAGCAGACGTACAAATCGCTCTTCGGTAAAGAGCCGGAAGTGAAGGCAATTCATGCGGGACTGGAATGCGGGATCATCGGCGAACGGATCCCGGGGATGGATATGGTTTCCTTCGGCCCGACGCTCGAGGGCGTCCATTCACCGGATGAAAAGATCCATATCGACTCGGTCGAGAAATTCTGGAACTTCCTCCTGGCTATCTTGAAAAACGCGCCCTGATTGCCCTCCCTCACAGCGGCCCTGCAGCATGCTCCCGACCCGATAAGAGATGCGACAGTCACTCCCATCGAACTCCATAAATCTATCCGGGCTTCATGCCTGATCCCTCGGCCGGTCTGCACGAAAAATCGCCCAGCCAGGTTTCTCCCGCCCTCCAGCACTTCAAACCCTATGTCCCGCCCGATCAATCGCCCGCGGAGGCGACGTTTCGCGCGCTGATCCTCGGTTCGGTTCTCGGAATCATCTTCGGGGCAGCTTCCGTCTATCTTGGTTTGCGGGTAGGGCTGACGACTTCTGCCTCGATTCCGATCGCCGTCATGTCGATCACGATTCTCAAGAAGCTGGGGAAGTCGACAATCCTGGAAAACAATATAGTGCAGACTGTGGGCTCCGCCGGCGAATCGATCGCGGCGGCGGTAGTCTTCACGATCCCCGCCCTCATCTTCCTCGGATATGCGCTGAGTGCATCGCTGACGCTTCTCATCGCGCTGACCGGGGGCGTGCTCGGAGTTCTGATGATGATACCGCTCAGGCGGTACTTGATCGTGAAGGAACATGGTAACCTGCGCTTTCCCGAGGGTACGGCGTGTGCCGAAATCCTGAAAGCGGGGGAGACCGGCGGCACGAGTGCGGCGAAGATTTTCCGGGGCATCGGTATCGGTGCGATCTTTAAGAGTTTGCCGACGCTGTTCGGATTCTGGAAACCCACTCCGGTCCGCGACCTTTCCTGGTATCCCGGCTCTTCCATCGGCATGGACGTTTCGCCTGAATTGATGGGAGTCGGTTATATTATCGGCTGGCAGACATCGGTAATTATGGTGGCCGGGGGATTGCTCTCCTCCTTTATTCTCGGCCCGCTGATCGCCTTTGCAGGCAAAAGTGCCGGTGACGCTCTCTATCCTGCTACAAAGCTTATCAGGAACATGAGTCCGTATGAAATCTGGCGCTTCTATATTAAGTATATCGGCGCCGGAGCGGTTGCGACGGGAGGGATCCTGGGACTCTTTCGGGCCTTTCCGGCAATCTGGGATTCGCTCAGGGCGTCTTTCCGGCAGTTCGCGGTGGAACGCTTTGGGAGTACGGACCATGGATCAATTGAACGGACGGAGCGAGACACCCCGATCACGGTCGTTGCATTCGGATCGATCGCGCTCGTGATCTTTATCTGGCTCGTTCCAACCTTCCGCATGAACCTGTTGGGGGCGATGTTGATCGTCTTATTCGGATTTCTGTTTTCTGTCGTTTCAGCCAGGATCACGGGGATCGTCGGGTCCTCCTCCAGTCCGCTCTCCGGAATGACGATTGCCGTATTAATGGGCACCTGTTTGATCTTTCTTGCCGTTGGATGGGGCGGATCGTCGTACACGTACCTGGCTCTCGTCATCGGCGCCGTTGTGTGTATCGCAATCAGCAACGCGGGAACCACCGCTCAGGATCTCAAGACGGGCTTCCTCGTCGGTGCGACTCCGCGCGCCCAGCAATTAGGATTATTGATCGGTGTTGTCACCTCCGCCTGCGTCGTGGGCTATACCATGATCCTTCTGAATGACAGCCAGACCAAGGAGATCGTCCTTGAGAGGCCTTTTCCCCCGCCTGTGTCCGCTATGCAGCAGGCGGAACCGATTCACGCACGGGACGGCGGCACATACCTTCTGGCGAAGGTAACCGGTGTGGAAGGGATTGAACCCGGAAATTACCTGGTGGATCAGAAAAGCGGATTGGCGGTGAAACGCCGAATCGACGGGATCGGAGGGCGGGAACTTGCCGCGCCGCAGGCGAACCTGATGGCTGTCTTGATCGGCGGCCTCCTCGAGCAAAAGCTCCCCTGGGGGCTGATCATGATCGGCGTGTGCATTGCCCTGTTCATCGAGTTGATGGGGATGCACTCGCTTACGTTTGCCGTCGGTGTCTATCTTCCGCTCTCATCGACGCTGCCGATTTTCTGCGGCGGCCTGACCCGCAAGATTGCGGATAAGCTCTATCGTAGAAAAGCGGATGATGTGGAAGAAAGTGAGGGCACGCTGCTCTCATCCGGCCTCATCGCCGGAGGCGCGCTCGTCGGCGTCCTCGGCGCGTTCCTGCATTTCGTGACTCCGTTTGACGATGACGACACCGGCTTGCCCCTCAACCTCGCCTTCGGGTACAAAGCATTCCGTTTTCTCTGGGACATGGATCTGCTCTCTGTCGTTCTTTTCGCCTTTCTCGGCTACCTGCTCGTGAGAGGGGCGGCTCAAAGGAAAACGTCTTAATTACGTTTCACGTCGGAATCAAATTCGGTATCGAGACGTTACTCTAGGCGGACCCTGTGGAGGAGTATCTCCATAAGAAACACTTCACGCTGGACCAGGCCCGGCGGATGCTGATGGGAATCTCGCCTCTGGTTGGGGAGCTGGTCTCGTTGAAGAAAAAGCTCGACGACCGCGGATACGACATCTATCGCCACGAGTATTTTGGGGGAACCGGTCCCAACGGTGAGCGCTATTTTCCTCCTGAATTGCAGCGGCTGGTTACGATTGCAAAGAATCTCGATAAGAAGGGGATAATCATAAAAGGAATCGACGCCGGATTAATCGATTTTCCGCATGTGCGGTCTAATGGGGAAGAGGTTTATCTGTGCTGGAAGGTGGGGGAGAACGATATTCAGTTCTGGCATCGAATCCAGGACGGTTTCAAGGGCCGCAGGCCGCTGGACGAACTCTAGGGTAGGCAGGAAGCTGTAACGAGTAGAAACGATCGGCGTACTCTATAGTGAGGGATTGTCTGCCTGAGAACTCGAACTGAAAGGCTTCATGAAAAAAATTTATCTCTATATCGCCATCGCCATCGTCGCGGTTGGAACTGTCGGCTATTTTGTAATCTCAAATTCCAACTCGAAAAACCCCCTCTACAGGACAGATAAGGTTTCTCGCGGCAACATTGTTGTTCAGGTGAGAGCAACCGGTCTCATCAATCCTGTCCAGACCGTGCAGGTGGGGAGCCAGGTATCCGGGATAATCTCCAAGATCTACGTGGATTTTAACGCTAAAGTGAAGAAGGACCAGGTCATCGCGGAGATCGACCCGACTTTTCTTAAAGCGTCGGTGAAGGAGGCCGAGGCGAACGTCGAACGCAACCAGGCGCAGGTCAATGAGGCAAAACGGAATCTGACGAGAACGGCCGCGTTATTCAAGAAGGATCTCGTCTCGCAAGCTGATCTCGATGCCGCAACGACGACCTACGAATCTGCCCTCGCGCAGCTCAAGCAGACCCAGGCCGCGCTGGACCGGGCGAGGGTCAATCTCCTTTATGCCACGATCCGATCGCCGATTGACGGGGTCGTGATTTCGCGCGACGTCGATGTGGGCCAAACCGTCGCTGCCAGCCTCCAGACCCCCAAACTTTTTTCGATTGGCAACGATCTGACGCAAATGCGGGTCGAGGCGAGCGTGGATGAGGCCGATATCGGTCAAATCCAGGAAGGGCAGCGTGTCAGCTTCACGGTCGACGCCTATCCCGACCAGCAGTTTCGCGGTAAGGTCTCTCAAGTTCGACTTGCAGCAGTGATCGTTCAAAATGTCACGAGCTATACGGTAGTTATCGATGTGCCGAACCCCGATCTGAAGCTCCGGCCGGGGATGACGGCGACTGTCTCAATTCTCATCGATCAACGGGAGAATGCCCTTCGTGTTCCGACGCTCGCACTTCGGTTTCAGCCGCCGGCAGATGTTGCAATGAAGTTTCGCGAGCAGGCCCCGGCGTCCGTGACTCCACAGGATTCGGGTAAGGATCGGACCGGTCAAAGTGTGGACACCGGCGGGGGCTCCCGGCGTGGGCCCGGACGCAGGCAACCCGGGCTGGGCGGATTGGGAGGTGGCCCTCAGGGACAGGCAGCCAAGTACCAGCAATCCGCGCCGCGGAAGCAGCGGGTGTGGGTACTCGACACCGATAAGAGCATTAAACCGGTGTTTATCGAAGTCGGACTGAACGATCTCAGATTTGCGGAAATCACCGGCGGCGATCTTAAAGAAGGAGATGAGATCGTCATCGGAATGTTCGCGGCTGAAACGGCGAGTACCTCCAGTCAGCAGACCAATCCCTTCGCGCCGCGCGGAATGGGGGGCCCGGGCGGAGGGGGCGGAGGCGGACGAGGACGATAACCATGCATTTTCGAACCCCGCAATCCGCATGATGCGCTTTGTCGAAATACTTCGAATTGCATTCGACGCGCTCCTGCAAAACAAAATGCGATCCCTCCTCACCATGCTGGGCATTATTATAGGCGTTGGAGCCGTCATCGCCATGGTCGCCATCGGGCAGGGGGCGCAGACATCGGTGGAGGCACAGATCAGCAGTCTCGGCACCAATGTCCTGATGGTTTTCCCGGGGTCGACGACGCGCGGGGGTGTCATGGCGGGTGGTGGCACGGGCACAAGCCTAACCGAGGAAGACGGTCTCGCAGTAAAGGAACAGTGCCCGGCAGTGGCGTACGTCAGCCCGATTCTCCGCTCCGGAGGACAGGTGGTTTACAGCAACCTCAATTGGGGAACGTCTCTGCAGGGCGGGACGGTGGATTTGTTCTCCATCCGGGATTGGCAGCTTCAATCCGGCGAATTCTTCACCGACCAGGACGTGCGTGCGGCGACGAAGGTGTGCCTCCTCGGCCAGACGGTTGTCAGGCAGCTATTCGATACGCAAGATCCGGTCGGTCAGACAATCCGGATTCGAAACATCCCCTTCAAGGTTATCGGGACGTTGAAGCCCAAGGGACAGAATTCCATGGGTCAGGATCAGGACGATCTCATCATCATGCCTTACCCGACGCTGCAGAAACGGCTCATGGGGAACACCAGGAATTGGGGTTTTCTCATGTCCGCGGTAACCAAGGATCAAATTCCCGAGGCACAACAGCAGATCACGGACCTCCTCCGAGCAAGGCACAAACTCGGCCCGAACGACGATAACGATTTTACGATCCGGACCCAGACCGAGATTGCGGACGCGCAAACCGCGACCACGCGAATCATGACGTATCTCCTTGCCAGTATCGCCTCTGTATCCCTTCTCGTCGGGGGGATTGGCATCATGAACATCATGCTTGTGTCCGTTACCGAGAGGACACGCGAAATCGGAGTCCGCATGTCGATCGGAGCACGAAAGAAGGACATCCTGACCCAGTTCCTCATGGAAGCCATTGTCATCAGCCTACTGGGCGGACTTATCGGGATCGGATTTGGGTTGGGCAGCTCAGGCTTCGTATCAAAAATTGTTGGATGGCCCACGTTTGTCGCGCCGGTATATATTGTGCTTGCAGTATTTTTTTCGATGGGAGTGGGAGTGTTCTTCGGTTACTACCCAGCCCGCAAGGCGTCCCTCCTCAATCCAATCGATGCTCTGCGATACGAGTAATTAACTCGTTGCAGGGCTGCTGTATCCGACCATATCGATTTCTCCCCAAAAAGTTTTTTCCCTCCATTGAAACCGGGGGGGATCCCAAGATGCAAATACCTGACATTTCTATCGAGTCCGGGCCCTGACATTTCTAAAGAGTTATTACAGTGGAATCCCGGGGCCTCCCGGCCGCGTTGTAATCCAGCGAATTTTTCGATAAATTTCGTCATCGATTATGGCATACCAGCTCGTTTCCACATTCAAACCGGATGGTGATCAGCCGGAGGCTATCCGGCAGTTGACCGAGGGCGTTCGGCGGGGTGATCGGCACCAGACACTCCTGGGGGTCACCGGCAGCGGAAAAACCTTCACTATCTCGAACGTCATCCAGGCGATTGACAAGCCGGTGCTCGTCATGTCGCACAATAAGACTCTCGCCGCACAGCTCTACGCCGAGTTCAAAGGGTTCTTCCCGCACGATCGCGTCGAGTTTTTTATTTCCTATTACGATTATTATCAGCCCGAGGCCTACATCCCGGGAACCGATACCTACATCGCCAAGGACGCCTCGATCAACGACGAGATCGATCGGCTGCGGTTGCGGGCGACGAGCGCCCTGCTGTCCGGAGGCAGCAATGTGATCGTCGTGGCGTCAGTGAGCTGCATCTACGGGATCGGCGCTCCCGATGAATGGCTTGAACAGTTGATCTCCATCAAGAAGGGTCAGCACATCGAGCGAAACGTCCTGTTGCGAAAACTTCTTGACATTCATTATGTTCGCAACGATTTTGAATTCAAAAGAGGGACGTTCCGGGTCCGCGGCGACGTTATTGAGATCCTCCCCGCGTACGAAGTCGAACAGGCCCTCCGCATCCAGCTCTTCGGCGATGAGATCGAAAAGATCGCCTCCATCCATCCGGTGACGGGGCAGGTTATTGCCGAGAGGGAGGCGGAGGTCATTTATCCTGCGAAACATTTTGTGACTTCTGCGCCCACGATCGAGCGCGCACTCAAGGGCATCGAGGCAGAACTGGAAGAGCGTCTCGACTACCTCAGGAAGGTCGGAAAGCTCCTCGAAGCGCAACGATTGGAGCAGCGGACCCGATTCGACATGGAGATGATGAGGGAGATCGGCTATTGTGCAGGCATCGAAAATTACTCGCGCCACATCGCGGGCCGTCAGCCCGGGTCCAGGCCCTCCTGTCTCCTCGACTATTTCCAGGAGGAATTTCTGGTGGTCGTCGATGAATCGCACGCCACCGTTCCGCAAATCGCGGGGATGTGGCACGGCGACCGCTCCCGCAAAAACACGCTTGTGGAACATGGGTTCCGGCTACCTTCGGCCCTTGATAACCGGCCGCTGACATTCGAGGAATGGGAAGAGATGGTGAAGCAGGTCATTTATGTCAGCGCAACGCCAGGTGCTTACGAGCTTGAGAAATCAAAGGGTGTTGTCGTGGAGCAGATCATCCGTCCGACGGGGCTTGTCGATCCGGAAGTCGACGTGCGTCCCGTAAAAAACCAAATCGACGATCTCATCATGGAGATCCGCGAGCGGGCGAAGAGAAATGAGCGGTGCCTCGTCACGACGCTGACGAAACGGATGGCCGAAGACCTGGCAAAATACCTGAGCGACATCGGTATCAAAGTTCGCTACATCCATTCCGAGATCGACGCGCTGGAGCGGGTCGAGATCCTGCGCGACCTGCGCCTTGGCGATTTTGATGTCCTCGTCGGCGTCAATCTCTTGCGCGAAGGATTGGACTTGCCGGAGGTCTCTCTGGTTGCCATCCTTGATGCCGACAAGGAGGGGTTCCTCCGGTCGGACCGGTCATTGATTCAGACGGCGGGTCGAACGGCCCGGAATGTGAACGGGCGGGTCATTTTGTACGCCGATGTAGAGACCGGGTCCATGAAACGGATGCTGGATGAGACGCGGCGCCGGCGCCTCAAACAGCTCGAATTTAACGCCGACCACGGGATCACTCCCAAGACGATCTACAAGACGACGGAGGAGGTTCTCGCGGGGACGGCGGTCGCAGACGTCAAGCTCTCCCGGGATGCGAGACGGGATCGTGCCAGGACCCCTCTTGTCGCCGAGTCGATTATCCGCTACATGACAGATGATCAGAAAAAGGATCTGCTCGAAGAGCTGAAAACGGAAATGCGGAACGCCGCGAAAGATCTCGAATTTGAGCGGGCGGCAGAGCTCCGGGATGAGATCGGCCGGCTGGAGAAGAACGGAAAGTAACAATTCGGGTGGAGA
>DASQAZ010000067.1:0-6028 GCA_035635475.1 Bacteroidota bacterium
GGATGTGCCGAGGAGAAACTGCAGCTCGAAATTGCGCAGCGGCTTCCAGGGCCAAACCCACATCTCGAACTGTCCGCTCTCATAGCCCATCAAACCCGCGCGCCTTCCGATCTTGTCAAAATACTGGTCGGGCTGCGCAAGACGCGTGAGTTCGAGATTATTGGGGCGGATCTCAAACGCAGAAATGAGGCCCGCGGCGGGTTTTCCGGATTGAGCGCATACGGGGGAGCCGATACACGTGAGGAGGAGGATCAGTTTCTTGATCATGGCCCGGCGCGTGTGGGTTCCTCTGTGCAACCTTTTCGGCAACTTACTTGCTGAAGTCCTTCCACGTCGCCTCCCAGGATGTTGCGGCCGGGTCGATGAACACATCCGGACCGTTTTTATAAAAGTTGCCCGAAGTGACTTCGCCAAAATGGACGTCAGCCGGGAGCTTTCGCGGGAGGATGATCTGGGAAAGTTTTGGCATCGTACTCTGGTCAAAACCTTCGCGCTTGAAGCGCGTGATCCATCGCCTGTCAGGCAGGGGCTCATGGGAGATCGTCACCCTCCCCCATCGGGTCGGAGAGGAGGTGATCGTGATCGGTTCTCGCGCCGCCAGGTCCGCCTCGCCGATGCCCGCGAGCAGCCGCAGCTTGTCATCGTCTTCGAGGATCACCATGTGCCGGAGGTAGCGGATGCATTCTGCGCTTGCCCAATTATGCGGCATGTCGCCGATGTACTGTTCGATTTTTGATGTTGCGAGCGACTGTTCTTCGCGCCAGGCGTAGAGAGGCGATGCGTGATTCAGAAATCCGATAAATGTCTTTCGCGCTAGATCGCGGAGACCCGCCCACAGATATACCTGCGCGACGATCGGCGCATTATACGGCCATACGCATTCGTTCGTTAGCCAACCGGTTTCAATAGGGATGTCCTCACGGGTGACGGCCTTCATCAGTTCAATGTGTCCCTTGACGATCTCGCTGGTCTGCGGGAACAAGAGTCCGGGGTAAATCGCGTGTGACAGATAGATCTGGGCCGCCTGGGGGCGAGGCTGCTTTCGCTCGTCCGCCGCCGACCACTGGCTGTCTTCTTTCATCAGCATCGGGAGATACGAGAATCCGGCGGGATGCCGCCGCATCTCCTCGCGCGCCGCCGCCATGAAGTTCATCATAAGATCGCGCAAGAAATCGCGCAGGTCCGACCGCTTCTGCAGAGAAAATCTGTCTGCGACTTCAATCAGCTTCTTCAGGGCAACCAGAGTCCAGAGCGTGTTGGTGAGTTCAGACCGGATGCCGCCGATTCCACTGTCTCCGAACCCGCGGGGAAGTAATCCGTACTTTCCGTTTGCGGTTCCATCGTTGATCGCCTTATCGCGCAGTCCTTTCAGATACATCATCCCCTTGTAGGCGTCGGGATAGGTCGAGTTGAAAAATTCCCAGTTCTGGGAAAGCTCTGCCTGGCGGATCAGCGCATAGACGGCGACCGCTGTATCTTTCCAATGGGCTTCGCCCGCTCCGGCAAAAAAAGCGCCATTGGAGTCCTGAAGATCCCAGATCGACTCGAGTCCTTCCTGCGCTTCCTTGTCGCAGCCGAGGTAGCGGGCGGCTTCCAGCAGGAAATTTCCGTCGACGACCCATAGTCCCCGGTAGACGGTTGGCCCGACCTGGAATATCTTCTTGCCATTTTTGACCTCTCTCGCTTCGAGAATATTTCGCGCAGAGGAGACGAGAAAGCCCTGATATCCGGCGGTCAGCTTCCAGTCGATCTTCCCCTCAAAAGGTTTCCAGCCTTGCCAGTACTCCCGGCAGCGGGTGAGCAGCCGCTCCCCCTTCGAGAGGCCGTCTTTGACGTTTGCGGCCGGTTGGCCCTCCTGTGGAAAGCGGGCAAAAAATTTAAGCGATTGGTTCTTGTTGAGCTCACCGGACTGAAGCCGGAACCGGGTTATGCCTTCGCCATTATTAACATCGAGAGCAGAATCGATGACGAAAAAGGGAGTCCGGCCCGTGTCAATCATCACCGCACCGATCCCGCGGCGGCCGGAGGTGGACGCATCGATTTTCTCTGCCGTGAATTTGCTCCTGGATGTAAGAGCGATCTCCGGAGAACACCCGATTCCCTCTTTCCCGTTCGATTGGAATTCGATCAAAAGGTTGTCGACTCTGCCTTCGCCGGGCTCGTTGGTGGCGAATGAAGTGAGAACCGCGCTGATATCCGGCCAGGACAGTTTCGTCGTGATAATCGCAATCCCCGGCGCTTCGAGCCGCTGCTCGACGTATTCGCCCGGAGGAAAATCACGAAGCCCGACGGAGACAACATGGGGGAACAAATTGAACTCCGATCCTATTCCCGCATGGCCGTAGAGGAGTTCTCCGTGTTTACCGACCAGGCTCTTGTGCGGATCGTCCGGAAAGCAATAGGTCGATTGCCAGTTCCGGGGGGCATAGCGAAAATCGATTCCCTCTTTCGACAACGCATTCTTGACCACCCGCTTGCCCTTATCATTCCCTCCCTCCGGCAGCGCTCGCACAATTTTTCTCCCGATCGTGACGGCACCGAGGGCGATCCCGAGGTCGGTCAGGAATTTCCTGCGGCTTTTTTTGTTCATGAAATCATTCAAAATTTAGATGCCTTTTATGCCTGGTTGAACTTCGGTTGGTGCTTCTCGGTCGAATCGCACCCGTGGATGATCACCGTATAACGACGAATTTCCCCACCTGCGTTCCATACTTCGATTCGACACTGAAGATATAGATTCCGCTCGCGATCGGCCGCCCGCTTTCGCTGAAAAGATTCCATTCTTCCTGCCCGATCCCCCTGCCCGTTGCTGACCGAGCTGCGTCGTCATGCTGGATGGTCGTGATCACCTCTCCTGCGAGCGTGAAAATACGAATTGTCGCCCGGTCCGGCAGATCAATAAACCAAATGACGCGTTTCGTATCGCCCCACGTCAGCTCAGCTCCCTCGAAGCCGTTCCCGTCAGTATAGTGAAAATCTCCCCGATATGGGTTCGGCACCACCTTTGCCTCTCCCGGTCTTTTCGAGGGGCCGAAGGCGAGGCGGACATCCACGGCGTTATCGCTTACACTTGATTCAAATGAATTCATCAGAGTCGTGTCTAATTGCACTCGTCCTGCAGAGTCACGCACAGAGGTGATGATCCCGTTCGGCACCGAAAAAGAAGTCACCGCATACCAGTAGTTATTCCCCCGGCGGACTAGGGAATCGACCAACGTATTCGTTAGGCCGGCGTGGTATCCGAAGGCCGTATCATTATCGAGGCGATATTCCGCCAGCAGCGTGAACGATTTATTGTCAAAGGTCTTGGATTCGCTTCGCCATACTCTATAGCCCTCGAAATTCCTGCCTCCATGCGTCTCCCCTGGCGGAGGATTTCTCTTCCTCCAGCTCGTGTCGGGAAGCCCATCGAGCAGATTATTATAGGAATCCCATGTCTCCATCGGGTCCATCCCCGGATCGCCCTGCCGCCATTTCCAGTTAATAAGCACTTTGTTTTTCTCGAGAGTAACGTGCAACGGCGGAGAGGGCGGTACCACCGGCGGATGATACCCCCGCTGATGCCAATATCTCGCCTTCACGATATTCTCGCGCAGATTGTTAGGACCGATATCAAGGGCATCCCCGGATACGAACGCCAGCCAGTACTTCACGGTATCTCCAGGGTGCATGATGCCGAACGGGCCAAAGAAGAAGAAGAACCGGGTATCAGTGTAAGAGAGGCATGATTGATCCACCTTGATCGGGTATTGAAAAGCTTGCCCGCTCATCCAACTGTAATAGATAGAATCATCACAGCCTTCGCAGAATCCGTGCCATTGAAAAACGTAGTTCAGCGAATCGAGGGGTCTCGAAGAACCGAGTAATGTCACCGCGAGCGGCGTTGAACCCCTGTCGACGCAGTTAAGTTCGTAAGGCGCGCGCAGATCCCGGAAATACCCCGCGGAGTTATGCGTAAAATAAGAAAGTACATTGATCGGTCCGATGTCGGCGTCGACGAAGAAGCCGAGATAAACATCCTGGATGGTGTTCTTCCCTACGTTGATAAAATCGTACTCGATCGGGAGGATGGGCTCAGGGATTAAAGATTGCCACGCGTACGACTTCGCAAACACCTTGACTCCCATCGGGACGTGGTCGGGCAATCCAAGGAACGACTTAAACGTATCTGTCGCGGAAAAATAAAGGTCGTTGTCGGACACAGCGCCGTAATCCTCGTCGACGTGCGGCTCGCCGTGGTCGGGTATGCCGTTGTTCTGGGTATATAAATTCTTGTCGAGCTTGCGGAGGAGGTTTCCCTGCGGATCGGGATGACACCGATCGACCCCTGACGTATCGTAGTTGTCAAACGCAGGATCCGGATTCGTGACCGGGTCGAATGCTTTGCCGTCACAGCTTACCTCCAGGCTATCCGGGAGTCCATCTGACCCTAGATCATCGGTCAGCGGATTCCAGTCGCCGTCGTTATCCAGACCGTCCAGCTCGTCCTCGTCGATTCTGCCATCCCCGTCGTCGTCAACACCACGCTGATTGACGCGAATTTGGTGAACGTAATAGTATCCGCTATAGCCGTTGGAATCGTAAGACTCCAGACCGGAGTGTGTGTGCCAGATCCTGTCTCTTGCAGTATCCTGCCGTTCGGGTAGGAACTCCGATCGCCCATCGTCGCCGTTATATCCCTCGTCAACTCTTCTCACACCGTTCACGATGCCTCCGATCCATGGGCCGGCGCCGTAGAGGTGTTCGATGCACGAGCCGGCCGGATACTCGAGTCCGATACCACCATATTCACAATCCCCAGGGGGAACGGAAAAGGGGTCCCAGGAGGAGACTCCCAGCTTCATCTGATTGCTGATCCATAATTTCATCCTATAACCCTGCAGCGCATGCTTCGCCCAACTGACTCCTGACGTTGTTCGGTTCGGATGCCCCAGCTTCGATCCTTCCCCAGAGTTCGGGCGAATTGCACCGTCCGAAGCCGTCGCGACTCCAGATCGTTGCAGTGGGGGGTCACCGGGCCCGTGAGCACCGAGGTCGCCCCCGACAATCGCGACGGTACAGCAAGTCAACAATGCGCCGAGGTTCACAACTCCTCCTCATCGCGCCAGATGCCGGTTCGCTCCGGTTCAGGGCCTGACGGGCCGCCCTGTACAATCTCGACTAAATCTTCACAACCTCCCGGTTGTGGACTGACATTCTTACCCCCGACCAGTCCCGCATGCCCCTAATCGCTGTCCTTCGGAGCCCCGCTCGAATCCTCGCCAGGGTTCTTGAACTTCTCCTGCATTTCTTTCATTAACTTTTTCATCTCTTCGGTGTTCATCATGCCTTCACCTTTGCCGCCGCGGCCTTTTTGCATCTGCTGCATCATCTTCCCCATATTAACATCAAGCGATTCCTTCTTGTAACCGGCCGGAATCTCAAAGACGGAGCCCGGAACAGAGCGTGAATCGATCCTTGTAACTTCCTGGGTTTCCACTGTGTCTGCCTCTTTTATCGAGACTATCTTCACCGGGAAGACCTTCATTCTCGCAAGTTCTCCCTCCCAGCCCTCCATTTGAGTCTCCTCGTGTCCGGGGTTCATTTTTGCGAATGACTTCACTAGTCCCTCGTAAATGTTGCCGAGCTTGGACGTCCCCCAGATGTGCGTGACCTTCTCGTCTTCCTCGGTTATCCATTCGCTGCAAGAATACCCGAGCAGGTTCTCGGTCTCGCCGGTTTTTTCAAGTTTCACTCTCGCTAGACGCTCTTCTTCCCTCCTTTTTTTGCCCTTGGTGGAATTCTCGTCTTCGGTTAACGGGATCTCCAGACAAGACTTCTTCCCATCATCGAGGACCCAGATCACCTTCTTATCGCCCCTGAAGATGAACTTCCCGCCTTTCATTCCCGCCTCACCCCCCGAGGCTTTCGCCGCAAGCATTTCCCCCTTCACGAACATCGAATAGAGCACGCCCGTCCGGTCTCCATCGCTGCCCCTCGTCATTTTCATGTCGATCTGCCCCTCAAACTGAGCCGGAGCGGATGCCTT
>DASQAZ010000068.1:0-8782 GCA_035635475.1 Bacteroidota bacterium
CCGTGTCTGAGTACGGGGCCTTGAAGTTTGACTGAACGTTTGATCTCTGGATAGTACCTGCGGCGATCTTGGCGCTTGTCACAGCGCTATTGCCGACCGCGGGATTCGGGAATGTTCCCGTTAAGTCTCCGCCGGCAGTGCCGCTGGGCGGTGCATCTTTCGCGTAATCTGCCGTGTCTGAGTACGGGGCCTTGAAGTTTGACTGAACGTTTGATCTCTGGATAGTACCTGCGGCGATCTTGGCGCTTGTCACAGCGCTATTGCCGACCGCGGGATTCGGGAATGTTCCCGTTAAGTCTCCGCCGGCAGTACCGCTTGGCGGTGCACCTTTGGCGTAATCTGACGTGTCTGAGTACGGCGCCTTGAAACCTGATTGTACGTTTGATCTCTGAATGGTCCCTACAGCAATTTTCGCACTCGTTACAGCACTATTGCCGATCGCTGGATTGGGAAATGTCCCTGTTAAGTCCCCCCCGGCAGATCCTGCAGGTGGTGCACCTTTCGCGTAATCTGCCGTATCCGAATATGGGGCTTTGAAACTTGACTGAACGTTCGATCGCTGAATGGTTCCTGCGGCGATCTTGGCGCTTGTCACAGCGCTATTGCCGACCGCGGGATTCGGAAATGTTCCCGTCAAGTCACCTCCTGCATTACCGCTGGGCGGTGCCCCTTTCGCAAAGTCTGAGGTGTCGGAGTATGGCGCTTTGAAGCTCGACTGAACGTTGGATCTCTGGATGGTACCCGCGGCGATCTTTGCGCTTGTCACAGCGCTGTTGCCGATCGTTGGATTGGGAAGCGTCCCCGTCAAATCCCCGCCAGCCACCGCTCCTTGACGCAGCAATAGAACCCAGATGGGTGAAGCGGGCGAACCAGCGTTGTAGTAGAATCCAGGGGTGCCATCCGTTTCAAATATCATCAGTCCATTGGCGGGCAGCTGAATCGCATTGCGTTGAGCCTGTGTCATCCGTGGTATGAGGATGCCTTTGGTATTCGAGGACACATCGAGCATCGCCGAGGTATCGGCCGGTGCACCGGAGGTATTGATGGCAACTCCCTGAGAGTGCGCTTCACCGACCGCTAGGCAGAGAAATCCCGCGGCAAGTATAAAGCGAGCGAAGAGATAAGACGTAATTCTGATCTCATGATTTCTACCGGCAAGAACTGCGCAACAATGTTTCATAATGGACTCCAATCCGGAACAATGTTCCTCATAATTACCACGAATCGCTGATTGAGAAGAGCGTGACTTGGCGTTCGGCACCGCCGTGCGGAATTCAAAACTCACCCTCCTATTTCAACGGGGCATGCCCGTCCCGTAAAACTTTGCAATAAAAAAGCCGAATTATCTTCGGGAGCGATAATCCGGCTTAGTTGGAGCTAATTGTTTGCTTCAGGGAGAGGGGAGGGACTTCATCGTCTCAAGGTAATGTTTGTTCATCGTGAGGTGGTTGACGAACTTTTCCCCGTCCCAATACGTGACCCCTTTTCGTAATGCCTCAAAATATTCGCCATTCAGGTGTGTTGCGAGCTTTCCATCGCGCTCAAATTGGATATGAGCCGCCGTAAATGAATCCGAAGCCCGAACGTTTATACAGTTCAACTGAGAATCGAAATAATAGTACAATGTACCGGTGGCTATTCTTACAGGCTCGTTGACCATGACCTCAAGAGTTCCATCGCCGGCTATCCGCAGACCAGTGACCTCATTTGTGACGTCTGTAGCGAACTGTTTCAGATCTGAGGCGGGAAATGTGATGTAGTACTTTTCGGTCCCCTGCGGAAATCCATTCGGATAATAGCCTTCGGGGGCGGGGGCAGATCCCTGGACGCTTCGCGGATCGAATACCACCACACAAGCTTGCTGAAGTCGATTGTTCTGACCGCCATAGACCAGTTCCTCTACTCCATCATGATCGAGGTCTTTGTCGCCGAATTCTCTCAGCATTCCTGGATGCCAGAATTCACTGATCAACTTTCCACCCTTTCCATCCAGTCGCAGGAGGACGTTGGGGGCCCATGGATCGTGTGTAGCCGCCGCTATAATTTCGATATCGCCGGAATGAGCAAAATCTCCCGCTTCTAAGTGGTAAAACTTGTATTGGTCGCTGTACGGGACGCCACCAAATTGCATAGTTCTATGAAGCTCGTATTTCCACCGTTCGGTACTGTCGGCGTTGTAGCAAATAAGTAGATTGTTAAACGGAAAATCCATAGAGGTCCAACCGAAGATGCAAAACACCTCGTTCGTTCCATCGCCGTCCAGATCCTTAAGATTGATCACCCGTTCAGGATGACCCCCAATATACGTAGGGGCACCCTCCATGGTAAACTTGTCTCCAATGTGCTTTCGCCACAATTCATCCCCGTGGCCGTTCTGAACGATCAGGAACCCGTCTTTGGCCTGTGCGATCGCGGGATTCTTATCAAGCTTAGGACGGATCGACATGAATGCAGCCGCGAGCGCGAGGGCTGCGAACGACGCCATACCGGCCGAACGAACAGGATGGATCCGCAAGTAACGAATGACGCGCTCGGTCAGAGAACTTCTATATGGCTCGATGACCTCGGCGAATGATTCTACCAAGCTATCCGATTTCTCTTTCAGCTCCGCCCTGCGACCGGGTAAAAAAAGGCGGTTCCTTGAAAGCAGTTTACGCGCGAAGGCGGTATCCCTCTCAGTGGGCGTAGATTCCGGGCTCTCTTCGAGGCTCTGGTAATATTGCTTCAACTGGCCAAGGTATCCCTTACAGAGAAGACATTCTTCGAGGTGTAGCGTGATCTTCTTCGTCTCGCTATCGCTGAGCGCCTCAGGCGATAGATAATAGATTTCTAATTCGTGTTCGGAGAAATGTTCAGACATAATCTTGCCAGATGATAGACGCGTTTCTTGTTGTTGATATGATCATTCCGAATATTCCCGTCATGTAGATAATTTCGACGTTTGAGGGTTCTCGCGTAAAATATCTGCGCAGATTGCGCCTGCGCGACAGTTTTTCACAATTCCCTCATCAAGCGACTCGCAAATTCCTGCCGCGCCATTTTGAGCAAATACTCCATTTTTGAACGAAATTCCTGCTCGTAGGTCTCGGGAGCGATCGACAAGTGATTATTGAAATTCGAATAGAGGGAATCCGGCGAACTGTCGCCGGAGGACCAATCCTCCAGGAGATCCCGGAGCGCGTTGAACATTGCCTGCGCTTGCTGATCGGTGACCTTCCCGCGTACCAGATACGCCAGAAGTATCTTTTCCTTGAGCGCGTTCTCCACCTCGCGCCGCAATCTCCGAAGTTCAAACTCGCTTAAACCCTCCGAAGACCATGGATGATCAACCGAGGTTTCCGGCAAAAAATCACTCTGATACGAACCCTTGAACATCGAGGCGACGTCGATCAGCGATACCGTGCGCCGATACTCGGATTGGCCAGACAGTATAAGATGAAGAGTTTGAAGCATTTCCGGAACAGAATGTCCTGACCTTACCTCTTGCATGAATCTTCCCGCCAATTCATCCGGCGGATACGGCCCGAGGTGATCCAACGGGTCGAGTTGGAGTGGAAAGAGCACAAGCCGCCTGAAATCTCTTCTCAGACCAAATGTTCTTGAATCCCTGAGACAATCCCGAATATTTCTATGAACACGGGATCCGGCCGGATCCGTTTGGGCGTAAAGCCGGGCGAATTGAGCTTCTGCAACCGTGATGAGGAAGCTCTTATAGGCCAGAAAGAGATCACGATCGGAGATCGTGCTCAGGTTGTTCCTCAACGACCTGATGAAATTCTGAATGTTACTAAACGTGTTGTCGGTATCGCGTGCGAATGCCTCTGCGATGCAGTCATACGATAAATCCGTCATGGTGAGACCCTGCTGGAGGCAAAGATGGGTGATCGAGGGCGGGACACATCTGAGATAAGCGTGAATCATGGTCCGGGATAATTGAACAGCCTCGCTCAATTGATTTTCGGAGATCGAACCGGAATCAAGTTGCGTGAGGTGCCGTCTTAATTTCTCAGAATAGACTGTAATTGAAGCCATTATTGCGTTGGGAAGGGCATGCAATATGTAGGAAGAAAACCCGATTTAATCAACTCCCAGCCGGGATTCACGGAGGCGAAATGAACATTTTTTAACTTGACTTTGCTCGGCTGGGGGGTTACATTAACTTAGCCCCACGCGCCCGACCGACCGATCATCCAACCAAGAAGGAGGAGAGCCTATGCGTACGTTGCGATTTCACCCGATCTTCAGGAGAGGCAGCGTTACGTTTATCCTGTTTGCAATTTCGGTTCTTTTCTCATCCGTTGCGCCGGCGCAACCGCGGTACCGTACTTTCAGTCAGGCCGAATTCGCGCTGAAAAAGCTCAAGGATGTCGGAAAGGTGGAGTTTGTCCGAGCCCGTTTCATCTTCCATAATGATTCGAGTTATACGGTCAACAGTCTCCATGCCAAATTCAATGGTCATATCATTGCCATTGAGGATTCAGGAGGATTCACACTCTTTGCCCCGGCAGAGAAAAAAGGATTCAATGCGAGCGGTCGTACCGTCGCCGGTCACGATTCGGTCGCGATCGTCATCCTGTTGAACAAGGATAAGGTCAAAGCGTCGGCCGAAAAGTGGTGGTGGGATACTTCCGGCACACGAATCGGCCCTGTTTACAAGGACCTGGCTGCCGCGTCCGCAGAGGGGCTCTCACGAGAACCAAACGGGGGGAACGTTCGGGACTTTATGTACAAACATGAGATCCGGCGGCCGAACGGGTTGCTAGTCGGTATGCCGACAAGCACGCCGAACGTCGGCTGGATCCGGTATCTGACGGCGGACAGGAAGTATTTCCCGCATACCGATAGTTCACGGTGCTTTGATTTCATCCAACGGGATAACGGGGGGACGCGACCGTTCGTTGGCGAGCTGAAGAATCCGCATGTCAGGAAGCACAATAATCACCTCCTGGGCGAAATCCACACGCTCAAGATCGCTGTTGTCGCGAACGATTCCGGTGTAACGGCACCATTCGATTCAGGCGCGACGCATCTCGGCGATCTGATTTATCTCGATGCCGGGAATCTCACCGATCCGTGCAACAACATGACGATCCGCCGGATCATCGAAGTCACGGACTCCGCTCTCACATTTTGCAGCCGATTTACCGGATCGTTTTACTTCGGGCAGGATTCCTGCATCAGCCGGATAAACCGGGCCTTTGACGGGCCGATCGTGGCTGCTTCGTTCAACCCCTTGAGGGTGAACGGAACGCAGACACTTCCGCCCTATCTGCATCCGAATCCGAATGCGGTTCCTGTCCGGCCTCCGACAGCCGGGTTTTCAATTCTCGACGATACACCGGGCGAGTTCGCGATACGCCAAAATTATCCGAATCCTTTCAATCCGAGCACGACGATCGAGTTCAACCTTCCGGAGGCGAGCATCGTCACATTGAAAGTGTACAATGTGCTGGGGCAGGAGGTCGCGACGCTTCTCAATCGGGAAGAAATGGACGAGGGCGCGCAATCTGTCGAATTCAATGCCGCCAACATGCCTTCGGGGGTCTACTTCTACAGGCTTGTCGCGTTTACACCGGCCGATCACAGACAGCTCTATCAGGCAGTCAGGCGGATGATGATTGTGCGGTAGCGTCAGGCTATCTCAGCAAGACCGTACACGTTGAAAACCCCGAGCGACACTCGGGGTTTTCTATGGTGCGCCCGCCCTAGCCTTGCCGGCCAGGCAAGATAGCCATTTGCAAGGAGGGAATTAAGGGGCGAAGCGATTGAAGCGTGCTGATGCTGCTGCCAGGGGGGTTTGGGAAATAGGCCTGAAGTCGGCTAAGCCACTGAGATGAAGACGCTTAGCTATCTTAGGGTTTTCCCCCATTGACATTGACTTGCCGTTTGCGTAGGATAGGCCGTCCGGACGGCCTTAATGCAGGTGAAGGGTAAATTGCGTCGAATCACGCGATTGCCCTTGTACACTTGTGGAGCAGTCGATCAAGGCGAGCCCCCCACCCGAGGAGAAGCAGTCATGAATTCAGTACGAATTGCTACGCGTTCCAAGCTGCGCGTTGGCGCCCTCCTGTTTGTTATTTCTGCTTGTCTCCTCCTCGAATTCGTCATGCCCTTCCCGGCCATCTCACAAAATCCAGATTCCGTCCGGTATCGTATTTACCTTACGGTGCAGGACAGCGTCACAAACAGACAAGCACAAGCCGCCCTGGGTTTTCACCCGCTTGCGACGCTGGGCCTTGACACGCTGTCCGGATTTACGGATCACTGGTATGAAAGTGATCCAGCGTCGCTCATAGAATTTCCGTCTCCTCCAGCGGGAAATTTCTTCGAGGAGCTTCGCATCAATAATGTCCAGCAGCCATTTCCGCAGCACGGGCTCCTCTTTGGGAATATCCATCCGTATCCCAGCCCCGCACAGGTCGATACGTTTGCAATCTCGTTCAGCGGCGCAGATCTTTTCTTATATTCGCACCCCCAAATTCTTTCCTGGCCCTCGGTCCTGGGATTCTACGCGGACAGCGTAAGGCTGAAGGATCGCGGGAATCCCCCGGGGTCTTTGGTCGATGTGGACATGATTAAGGAGTCTACGTATACGTATCGGGGTGAAACGTACCACGATACAATTTCTGATACCTACAGTGTGGAGCCGTATAACAAAGGGTTCCTGATGATCATCTCGCACCCGAAAGTACCGCCCGGTCCTCCGGCGACAGTCGCACTCCTCTCGCCGCCTAGCGGTTCAAGCGTCAGTCCTGTGAGTGCGACGCTGCAGTGGATGGCTGTTCCAGGGGCGTTTTTCTATAAGGTGCAGCTCGACATCTCGCGTGCGTTCGGTAACCCGATCACAAACGAGTCGATTGCGACGAACGCGATAACGGTGACCGGTCTCCTCCAGGATACCTGGTACTACTGGCGCGTTGTTGTCGGTACTCCATTCGGCGTGAGTTATTATCAGGATCCGGCCGACAGCTTCAAGACGCTGAAAATCCTGCTCCCCCCGGCAGCGCCGCCGATTATCTCGCCGACAGCAAGTGGGACAGGTATTGCGAACACTCCGACGTTCAGTTGGCATGCAGGATCAGGGCCGCTAACGTACCAGCTCCAGCTCTCGATTTCAGCAAAGTACACACCGGTGGTTCACGATACGACGCTCTCCGACACATCGGTCGTCTTCCCCGACCCGCTCCTGAATTGCACCATGTACTATTGGCGGGTGAGGGGATGGAACTCGCAGACTTTCGGACCGTTTTCCAGTGCGAATTTCAGAGTCGGCCTGGGGACGCCCGCGGTGCCGATCATCGTCCAATATGCAGACTACCAGACTGGCGTTCCGCTCAATGCGACGCTCGTGTTCACAGGCAGGGATGACTGCACGAGCTCGTATCGCATCCAGGTCGCGCGCGACTCACTCTTTAGTGAGATGGTGTTCGATGCGACGGAACCCGATACGACATTTACTGTTAATAACCTCCTGGGCCTCACCACATATTACTGGCGGGTGAGGAGCGAGAACACGGCTTTCCAGAGCGCCTACACCCCGACGAGGAGCTTTACAACGGCGCCCGACGTCCGGTTCAGAATCTGGGTGACCGATACGGACAGCGGGTATCATCAGAGGAGCTCCACCGCGTTTTTCGGAGTTCATCCGAATGCCACATTTTGCATTGACTCGGGGCTCACCGGTTTCCCGGATCACTGGTTCGAGAACGATTACCAGGTTGTGGATGAATGGCGGCAGTATCCTGTCTGCCCCCCTGTTCTCGAACTGCGCGTTTTCAATGCCAGCCCGGGGTGCGCCGAGATGTGGTACACCGGTCGACCGGTCAACATCCACCAGTTCCGCGATGTGACCCAGGTCGATACATTTCGATTGAAGTGGTGTCCTTCCGACAGCTTTTACTTCCATCCCCAGATTTTCCGGTGGCCGTCGGTGATTCGTTACTACTGCGACAGCATGAAAATGACCGACGTGGCGAATCAGTCTAACGTCGATATGCTGAAGGACTCCTCATGGACTTACTACCCCGATCGGGATCCAATCGGGATATCATATCTGACCATTACAATGTGGGGTCCCAAGGTTCCACCCTATCCGCCGGCGCTGGTTCCACTGACATCGCCCCCGAACGGCGCAACGGAAAGACCGGTGGATGAAACACTCACCTGGGACGCTGTTCCCGGTGCGCACTTTTACCACGTTCAGGTTTCCCCCGATTCGTTGTTCAGCTTTCTGGTTGCTGACGATACGGTGACGGGAACCTCAGCAGCGCTTCACGGTCTGAATCAATCGACTACTTACTGCTGGCGCGTCTGTGCCTGGAACCAGTTCGGAGTGAGCTACTATCAGAGTCCCCCGGATCGTTTCAGGACTCAACAGGTTCTGAAAGTGAAGGATACCGGAGTCGGAATTCCGCACGAGTTCAGGTTATATCAGAATTATCCGAATCCTTTTAACCCTTCGACGAACTTCCGGTTCTCGGTCGCGCAGTCGGCCCATGTCCGGCTTGCAGTGTTCGACGTCCTGGGGGGAGAGATAGCGACGATTTTTGAAGGCGATTTTGCTCCCGGCACTTATTCGGGAGAGTGGGGCGGGCTAACCGGACGGGGCTCTCCTCTGTCGAGCGGAATCTACTACTACCGGCTGGTTGCCGGGGCGTTTAACGACGTCAAGAAAATGATGATCGTGAGGTGAAGTCGCGTGGGCGGGCGGTACTGAAGTTCCCTGATCGCCCGCTAACCCGCGGCATGCCTGCCTAGGCCTTCATCCGCATTCCCCGTTCCT
>DASQAZ010000069.1:0-2539 GCA_035635475.1 Bacteroidota bacterium
GCCAGGAGATGGCCACATTGGTTGATCATCAGACCATGAACGCCGGGGTGCAGGTCGTCACGCTGGATGGGTCGAATTACTCTTCGGGCATTTACTTCTATCGACTTTTCGTTGACGGGCCGAATGGCGGTGCATTCGTGAGCCTGCGAAAGATGATTCTCCTGAAATAGGATCAGGTGATACTAACTATAAGTGAGGATCGCAGAGCACTCAGACCCTGAGTAGTGCTCTGAACAATCGGTTTCACCCTTCCCGGGAACGATGTAGTCCCCGCCCTCGTTTATCTCGTTGTTGCTTGTCCCTCGAAAAATCCTTAATTTAGGGCGGTTGTTGTCCACAATCATCTATGGTAAGGAGCATCGTATGAAAATCCTCCATGTTCTATTCTCCGTTGTAATATTCAGCCTGCTACTCGGCGTGGGCACAGCGGGCGAAAAGAAAATCTCGAAGAAACAAATCCCCCCGGCTGTGCTCGCTGCGTTTAAGACAAATTACCCTGCTGCAACCATCAAGGGGCAGGCGGTGGAGACCGAGAAGGGCAAGAAGTTTTACGAAATAGAGAGCGTCGATGGAAAAACGAACAGAGACCTGCTCTACACGCCCGATGGCAAAATTTCCGAGATTGAAGAAGATATGGATGTTGCCACACTGCCTGCGGGAATGAAGGAGGCCGCCGACAAGGCCTATCCCGCAGGTAAACTGGTCAAGGCAGAGAAGGTCATGGCCGGCACTACCGTCACCTATGAGCTCCATGTCAAGGTCGGGAAGAAGACAAAGGAAGTTGTGCTGGACGCCTCCGGAAAAATTCTGAAGGCCGCTAAGAAGGGCGGCGAAGAGGACGAAGAAAAGGAAGAAAAAGGGGAGAAAGAGGAAGACTAAAAGGATTCACCCCAATAAGCCTTAGCTCCTCGACCCATACCCCTCGGCACAGATAAGCAGCCTGACCGAGGGGTTTCCACATACCGTTTCAGACCGAGGGAATTTGATGAATCCCTCGTAAAGACATCCAACCTCGAGGTATGTGATTTCCTCAGAATCCGCGTCATCCCCGATTCTTCCCGATGGCGCTCGAAGCTCGTCATTCCAGCCCTGCCTTGGTGCTGAGAGAGTCGATCATATTAGTTCTAAGGTGAAAAAGATCATTTCACCTCCCTCGTCCATAGTCCTCCTCGTCTTCGTCTTCTTTCAGTTCTCCAACGGCCAAGGGCTTCTCCTTAAGAATTATACCACGCAAGACGGGCTCCCCGACAGCCGCATAGCTCCCATCCTTCAGGACAGGGACGGCTACATGTGGTTCGGCACACAGGCGGGCATTACCCGCTACGACGGGCAGGAGTTCATCAACTTTTCGCAAGCCAAAGAGATCCCGGGAATTTTTGCGCGGTCAATCTGCCAGGACTCAAGCGGGGCCATCTGGTTCGGATACTCCGGCTTTCACCGGGGGGGGTTGATGCGAATCTGGAATGGTGACATAACCACTTTCTCCCGCCCCAACAGCTCCCTCGACAACAATGTGAATAGCGTCGTTGAGGATCGTCAACACGACGTATGGGTGTCAGGCGGCGGTGGGCTAAACCGGATTCATTTCACCAATGCCGAACGCACTTCGTGGTCCGTTGATTCATTTCCGAATTATCCGGCCGGCGCATTATACGTAGACTCGAAAGGGAAGCTCTGGATCGGAGCAGACCGGGTGTACTCCTACTACAATGACAAACTGCATGATGAACTGCGAGATCGAGGGTACTCAGGTGAGTTCGGCGTCCGATCCTATGCGTTCTATGAATCGCCGGAAGGCGAGCTCTGGGCGGGGGGGTTCGGCGGGGCGCTCTGCCTGAAGGATGGCGGTGTAAAACTCTATACGACTGCTGAGGGGCTGCCGGAACGAGGCGTCTGGGCATTTCGTGAGGACCGGCAAGGCAATTTCTGGGTAGGCACGATGAACGGATTGTACCGCCGCGTGTCTGATAACGGGGAGTATCGGTTCCGAAGAGAGGAGTCCTTTGGCGATGCGGTCGTTTACGACATCTGTCTCGATCGCGAGGGGAACGTCTGGTTTGCCAGCGCGCCCGGGCTGCGGAAGCTGCTCGTGAGCGACTTTGTCCTGGATTTTCCGGGAAAGGAATTGCTCTCCAAACCGGGCACCGGACCGATCGAACAGGATGAAACGGGAACGGTTTACTTCGGTTCACGGAGTACAGGGTTATACATGCTTCAAAAATCACAACTCGTCCGGGTACCCGTCACGAGCCTAACGATCACTTCGATGCTTCCCGAAACGCCGCAGAAGATATGGATTGGAACCTGGCGGGGAGGTGTTGTTCTCAAGAATCGCGAGCAGACGTCTGTGTTCGGAACCGAAGCAGGGCTTCCGTCCAGTGCGGTTCATGCCCTTGCGAAGGAGCGAGACGGGTCGATGCTCATTGGAACGGCTGCCGGAATCTGCCGGATCGATTCCGCGGGAAGAGTCCATAAACTCTCTCATCCCGCGATCGACACACTGACGATCTTCGATATCAAGAAGCTTTCCTCCTGCCCT
>DASQAZ010000070.1:0-30883 GCA_035635475.1 Bacteroidota bacterium
ACGACATCGAAAAATATACCGAACTGTTATTGAAAGCGGTTGAAACCCTCCTCTCCCCCTTCGGGTATGATCTGGAAAAATTGACTGAGCATTACCATACCGCTAAAGTCAGAAAACGGAGGAAGGATCTTCTCTTACTGAGCGATCGGGAAATACCGAACCAGGGAATCCTTTCCCGTGATGTCATTACAGGCCGCTGGGCGATGACCGCACCGCCCTGAACAGCGCGTCAAGGAAAGGCCTTGCGCGAACACTCTCGAATCCCCACACACCTTCCGGCACCCGAAAGCGCGTTACCGCATGGCAGCCCGCACGTTTTTTTCTTATATTATCAAGGCATTTCACCGGAATTCCAAGAACAATTCCGTCCATGGTTGCCCGATCGAAACAGACAGAGGGTGATAGTCATCGTTCCCGGAACAGAAAATCGTTCTGGGTTGTCATAATCCTCACCCCGTTCCTGGTGCTCGGCGCCGCCGAGGGTGTCCTTCGATGGATCGATTACGGAGGAACACTCGACCTGGTCGTGAAGACGCGCGTCATGGGCAAGGATTGGTACACGCTCAACCGCCGAGTTGGGCAGAGGTACTTCCTCCAAAAAGGCATCGCCGTACCCGAACCGTCCGACGACTTATTCGAATTAGACAAGCAGCCAGGTACAAAACGCATCTTCATGCTCGGGGAGTCTACGATGGCAGGATTCCCATACGATTATACTGCGACAGCCCCACGGCTGTTGCAGGATCGTCTGAAACAGCTCCTCCCGCAATACAATATCGAGGTGATCAATGTCGGGTTATCGGCCGTGAACAGTTACACGACCCTTGATTTTATGGATGAGCTGGTTCAATATCGCCCTGATGCATTCATCGTCTACGTGGGCCACAACGAGTTCTACGGCGCCCTGGGCGTTGGTTCCACAGAATACTTGGGGCGATGGCACAGCTTGATTCAGCTTTACATGACCATGCTAAAAAGCAAGCTGTGCCTGCTCATACGGGATGGAGTTACCACCCTGCGCGACCTCATCTCGCACCCAAATAGCCATCCCAACGCCGACCTCATGGAGGTAATGGTTCGCAACCAGACCATCCCCTATCACGGGGATGAATATTGTCGAGCGAAGCAAAATTTTGAAGAAAACCTGCGTGAAATGGCCTCGCTCGCAGCGGTTCACCGCGTTCCAATCGTTCTGAGCACGCTCACCAGCAATATCCGGGACCAGCGGCCATTTATGCCTCTCTTTTCCGAAACGACCGGCGATTCCCTCCGTAATCTCTGGAATCGATTTGTAGGTGAGGGGCGGGCTGAGTTCGAGAGGAGGAATTGGTCCGAAGCTGCAGCGTCGTTCCGGCATGCCATCGCCATTGATTCGATGGAGGCACGTGCACATTTTGAGCTCGCCCGATGTCTCGATACACTTCACCATGCAGCGGACGCCAAGGCCGAATACCGGAAAGCTCGCGATTTCGACGGCTTGCGTTTTAGAGCATCAACAGAATTCAACGACCTCATTCGGTCAATCTGCCGGGAGCGCCATCTGATTCTCGACGATGTCGACCGGGTCTTCGATGAGCAATCCCCCGATGGAATCGTCGGTACTAACCTCATCCTGGAACATCTTCATCCGAATGCAGAGGGGTATTTTCTTCTGGCCAAGTCTTTTTTGAACGCGCTTGCCGAAAATGATGCTCTCGCCCCCAGGAGCGAATGGCATTGGGACAGGAATCTTTCGGATGAACGCTTTAAGGAAATTTCCGGCGTGACCGACTTCGAGCTCGAGGCGGCGCAGTACAGGGTCTTCAATTTGACAAACCGTTGGCCGTTCAAACAGCCCGGAGATTCGAAGAAAACGTACCTTGCCGACACGAAGGAACGGCAGCTCGCCGAGCAGTACGTCCAAAAGCGGATCGGCTGGTCCGATGCTCACTATGCACTCGCGGAATGGTATCGGTCCAACGGGGACAACGGAAAAGCGATCCATGAGTACTCTGCAGTATCAAAGGTGCTCCCCGGATATTACTACCCCGTCATGTTGACCGGAGACGTGTTCCGGGCGATGAAAAACGACAGGTTCGCTGAGCTGACGTACCGCCGGGCCCTTGCACTGCAAGCCTCACCGTTCATCCATGCCCGTCTGGGTATGCTCTACTACGATGAGGGAAACCTACGCAAGACCATCGAGGAGTTTGAGTCCGTCTTCACTGCCGACTCCAGCGGATCAGAACGAGTCGACGCCAAAGCCCAGGCGGTTGCCCATTTCTTCCTCGGCGTCGCCTACGGCAAGATCGGGGACCTCGATAAAGCCAGGATGAATCTTCGAAGCACGCTGGAACTTGACCCGCACAACGAGGACGCGAAAAGAATCCTCTCACAATTGCAACCCGGCTCATGAGCGACACTTTCCGCAAGATTTATCGCACGCTGAAGCGGTGGTGGATGGCCTTTGCATCGGCGCTCGGCTGGGTCAACACGAGAATACTCCTTTCGATCGTTTATTTTACGCTCTTCGCAATCGGGGCCGTGACGCTCAGGATTCTTCGCAAAGATCTCCTGGACCGGAAGGGGCGACGGGGCGCCAGTTATTGGACCCGTAGGGAACAAATCGGAGATTCCCTCGAGAGATCAAGACATCAATTCTAAGGCCTCGCGATTGAGATGAACATCCTCGGCATATCGTGTTACTACCACGACGCTGCGGCCGCGATCATCAAGAACGGACAATTGATCGCAGCGGCGCAAGAGGAGCGTTTTACGCGCAAAAAGCACGACTCCGACTTCCCGGCTCATGCCATCGATTACTGCCTCCGCGAGGCAGGGCTTACTCCCACGCAAATCGATTATGTCGGCTTCTACGACAAGCCCCTTGAAAAATTCGACCGGATACTGCAGACCTACCTGGCCACCTGGCCTGCCGGGTTTCCGTCCTTCATCAAGGCAATGCCGGTCTGGGTGAAGGAAAAGATGTGGGTCCCTCACATCATAAAAAAACAGCTTTCGTACTCCGGGCCGATTCTTTTTTCAGAGCATCATATGTCGCACGCGGCGAGCGCTTTCCTGGTCTCGCCGTTCAACGAAGCCGCAATCCTGACCATGGACGGCGTCGGAGAGTGGGATACCACAACACTTGGCGTGGGCAGCGGCAACTCGATTTCATTGACGAAATCGATCCGGTTCCCCCACTCACTCGGACTGTTTTACTCTGCGTTCACGTATTATCTGGGTTTCAGGGTAAACAGCGCAGAGTACAAGGTGATGGGCCTCGCCCCCTATGGCTCTCCGGTCTATTACGATGTGATCATGAAGAATCTTATCGACCTGAAGGACGACGGCAGCTTCCGGCTCAACATGGACTATTTTGTCTACGACCGCAAACTGACGATGACCGGCAGCAGGTTCGAGCACCTTTTCGGACAACCGCGGCGAAAACCCGAGTCCCCTCTGTCGCAATTCTACAAGGATCTCGCGGCGAGTTTACAAAAAGTCACCGATGAAGTCGTTCTGCGGTTGGCTCGGCAAGTCCATAAGGAAACGACTCTCCCGAACCTTTGCCTCGCGGGAGGGGTGGCCCTCAACTGCGTTTCGAACAGTAAGATCCTCAAAGAGACCTCATTCAAAGAAGTTTTCATCCAGCCGGCGGCTGGGGATGCGGGCGGGGCTGTGGGAGTCGCATTCTATATTTACAATACCCTGCTTGGAAACAAACGGGAATTTGTCTGGAAGAATGCGTTCCTGGGGCCGTCGTTTTCAACCGAAGAGATCGAGCGCTTTCTCGACGGCCGGGGAATTGAATACGAGCGCCTCGGCTACCAGGATTTCCTCCGGAAAGTCAGCCGGGTTCTGGGCGAGCAGAAGGTCGTTGGATGGTTCCAGGGACGGATGGAATTTGGACCTCGGGCTCTCGGCAGCCGCAGTATCATTGCGGATGCGAGAAACCCGGAAAACTGGCAAAGAGTGAATCTCAAGATCAAACACAGGGAAAGTTTCCGGCCCTTCGCGCCCGTTGTGCTGGAAGAGCGAATGACCGATTACTTTGATTTCGACCGGCAAAGCCCTTACATGCTCTATACGGCGCAAGTGCATCCCGAAGAAAGAACGAAGATCCCGGCCGTGACACATGTCGACGGTTCGGCGCGCCTCCAGACGCTACGGAGAGAGGACCATGAAATTTTCTATGACCTCCTCAAGCAGTTTGAGAACGACACGGGATGTCCGGTTTTGATCAACACTTCATTCAACGTCCGGGGTGAGCCGATCGTATGTACCCCGGCGGATGCATTCCGCTGTTTCATGGCTACGGAGATGGATTATCTGGCGATCGGAACTTTCCTGATCGACAAGAGAAGGATGGCGGATCAAGGGGAGGAATCGCAACTTTCAAAAATACTTGAAGCCGATTGAGCGACACTTGCAAATCTAGAAAGAACTGCCTATCATTCAGCAACAATCGAAGTGGGCATGAAATTCATCCAGAATCTATCCTCGCGCCTCTCCATCTTCGGCGAGCTTTGGGCGTTTATGCGGGTTCGCAAGAAGTGGTGGCTTGGACCTATTATCATCGTTCTGGTCTTCCTCAGTCTGGTGATTGTGCTCACTGAGGGTTCTGCGCTCGCACCCTTCATCTATTCTCTCTTCTAGCCTTCACACCCAACTTGTCAAGGGGGAACTTCGGTACGCGGCGGCACTCGACACTCCTGGTTCTGTTTTTTTTAGCGTTCCCGGTTGGGGCCGCGTGCCAAACCTTCCCTGAATTTATCCAGAGATTCACACAAGCCTCGGGGTCCGCGGAGAAAGACAGCCTCGCGGCCCGTTATATCCTTCGGCACGGCGTACCTGTCGTCGAGGGTACAAGCGTCAATTTCATTTACCGGGGCCGTGGAAAGACGGCGGCAGTCCCCGGCGAGATGAACGGCTGGCATCCATTCAGTTCCCCTATGCTCCATGCCGACGGGACGAATTTTTTCTGGCGCACCGACACCCTTCCGATCGATGCTCGCGTCGAATATAAGCTCTGGATCGACAGTACCTGGATCCTCGATCCCCTTAATCCGCACAGGGCGAAGGGAGGTTTCGGAGAGAACTCGGAATTGCGGATGTCCGGATACCGTGAGTCGACGGCCGATCGCGAAGACCCGAAGACAGCGCGAGGCGCCATCGACACACTCTGGATCGAGAGTGCAATTCTCCATCGGAGATATCCCATCTATGTGTACACTCCTCCGGGCTATACAGAGGGCATGCTCCTCCCCTCGATCTATGCTACGGATGGTGGCGATTATCTTACACTGGGCAGGATGGACATCATCCTCAATAATCTGATAGGCGAAAAACGCATCCAACCCCTCGTTGCGGTCTTCCTCGACCCCCGGACCGATCCGAAAAGCCCTTCTAGTAACCAGCGCATGATCGATTACTCGGCAAGTGATGCCTTCCTCGAGTTTCTCGAAACCGAGGTCGCTCCCCTCATCCAAAAAAACTATCGGGTTTCTCCGAACCGCCGCGATCGGCTTATCATCGGCGCATCGATGGGTGGCCTCATCTCCACCTATGCGGTCCTTCAGAGGGAGGGTTTCTTCGCCAATTCTGCGGCACAATCACCCGCCTATTGGCAGGCAGATTCTGCGGTCTTCAAAACGCTTGACCGGATCAAGCAGACGGGCGGCACTTTCTACATCCAGACGGGCACGATCCACGACACTCAAGTCGAGGCGCGGCTGGTCAGTCGCCTCCTTCGCGAGAAAGGCGGCCACGTGACGTTAGAAGAATTTCACGAGGGGCACAACTGGACTACCTGGAGATCGAACCTGGATCGGATCCTGACTCACTTCTTCCCCTACCGCTAAGGGAATCCCTCCTCCCTGCCCTACGCCGGACTCCGGACCAATTCAATGATTCTACCGGCCAGGCACTCGTAGACGAGCCCCATGAGAGCTCGCGGCCGGAACCCCTTCAACCTTTCACGCTTCCCAACGTCAATCCGGAAACGAGCCACCGGCTCAAGAGAAGGAACAGGCCCACAACGGGAATCATGACGATGAGCGATGCGGCGCCGTAGAGACCCCACTCCGTCGACATGTTCGATTCGAACGACTTCAATCCAAGGGGAAGCGTCCAGAGCTCGGTATCCTGCAGGATCTGCGCGGCTACGAGGTATTCCGCCCACGCGGTCATGAACGAAAAGAGCCCCGTGATGACGAGCGCGGGCGCGGCAAGAGGCAGGATCACTCTGCGGAATGCGCCGAACTGGGTGCACCCGTCGATCCGCGCCGCTTCCTCCAGGCTCGCGGGAATCGTATCATAGTACCCTTTCATCGTCCACACACAGAACGGCAGCGCCGTGGCGGTATACGTAATGATCACCCCGGCGTACGTATTGATGAGCTTCAGGTAGATCAGCATGATATAAAGAGGGAGCAGCAGCATTGTCGCCGGAAACATTTGTGTGACGAGCAGTGCCAGCATCCCCGACTTCTTGCCCGCGAAACTGAATCGGGAGAACGCATAGCCTGCCATCGACGCGAAGCAGACTCCGGTCGCGGTCACGGCCAGGGCAATGATTGTGCTGTTGCGGATCCATCTCAGGAAGGGCTGCTCGGTGAAAAGCGCGATGTACCATTTGAACGTCGCGCCGGCCGGAATGATCTCAAGCGAGGTTGATAGAAGTTTATCCGCCGGCCTCAGGGAGACAGTCACAATCTGAAGAATGGGATAAACCGCAATCAAGACGAAGATCAGCAACACAAGGTGCGTCAGGATCGTTCCTATCCGCTGTTTTCTCGTTTGCGCGCTTGTCATCAATACGCCCCCTCGGTCGCCTTTGTCCGCCGCATGAAGCTCAGGCTGAAGATCAAAAGGATGACGAAGATAATCATCGAGAGCGCAGCGGCGTAGCCGTACCGGTAGAGATTAAACGCGGCCTTATAGACGAACGAAACCAGGATGTGCGTTTGGTCCGATGGTTCCCCCGCGTTGCTGACGAGCCAAACGATATTGAGATTGTTGAATGTCCAGACGACTCCCAGCGTAATCGCGGGGATCATGACGGGCCGTATCAACGGGAGCGTGATTTTTCTAAGCCGGTCAAACCATGAAGCCCCGTCGATTGCCGCTGCCTCATACAGCTCATGCGGGATGCTCTGGAGCGCACCGAGCGCCACCACCATCATGAATGGGAAACCGAGCCAGACGTTCGTCAGGATGCATGCCAGGAAGGCCTCTGTGGGGCTCTTGAGCCATTCCACCGCCGGCAGGTGCAGGTACTTCGTGATCATGAGGTTGATGGAGCCGTATTCGTAGTTGAACATGCCTCGCCACGTCAGCGCCACGATGTACTGCGGTATCGCCCAGGGCAGGATCAAGAGCGTCCGGTACGCGGAGCGCCCCCTTATTTTTTGATTCAGCAGGAGCGCAAGGAAGACACCAAGCACGACGTGGAAGAAAACGTTGGAGACGGTCCAAATGATCGTCTTGAGGAAGACATTGTAAAAACTCGGCTCGGTTGGCTCCGTGAAGACCTTGACATACTGACTCAACCCCACGAGGTGCCAATCCTTGATGTGCCGCAAATTCATGTTCGAGAAGGAAATCACCACGTTATAAATGAACGGATAGAAGACGACACCGAGGAGAATCAGAAAGGCGGGTGCCACAAAAACGAAAACAAAGAGGTTCCGGCGGGCGCTCGTCATTACTCGTTCATCTCTGCTATTTTCTGAAGCGCGAGCTTTTGCATATCCCGGGCCGCCTGTTCGGGAGTCTTGGCCCCTCCGAGCACCGCCTGGTAGCTCGGTCGCATGGCATCCCAGATCGCCCGTAGCTCCGGCACAACGGGCATCGGTCTGCCGCGCTCGATCTGCTGTTCGGAGTTCATCAGAATTTCATCGTTCCTGACAGCCGGGTCGTCATAGAGTGCTTTCCACGTCGGCATCGTTTCGAGTGCGCTCGCCGTCTGGAGCTGATTCTCCGGCGCCAGAATAAAGCGCATGAACTCCACAACGAGTGGAAGTTTTTCGATGGAAACATTCGTATTGATGGAATAACCCTTCGGCGAGACCATCGGGGCACACCAGAGGCCGGTCTCCGTGATTTTCGGCAGAGGCGCGACCCCGATATCGATGCCCGCCTTCCGGTAGCCGGACCACGACCAGTCCCCGTTGATAATCATCGCCGCATTACCGTCTTTGAACAACGCGTCCGCAATATTATAATCGGCTTCGGCCGGGATCATCCGGTACTTGTCGCGCAGGTCCTCGATGAACCGCAGCCCGTTCACCGTTCCTTGATTATTCAGCGTGGGATTTCCCTGATCGTCCATCACCCATCCGCCGAATCCGGTCATAAAAGGGATGAAAAAGAACGGTTCCGTGTAATTCCAGACCAGGGCGTACTGATCGATCTTGCCGTCCCCATTATTGTCGAGCGTCAGGGCGCGTCCCAGGTCGATAAGCTCCCGGTCGGTCTGAGGAGGACTTTGAAGAAGCTTCTTATTATAAACGAGCGCAAGGTGATTGCCGAGCTTATCGGCAATCTGGTAAAGATGGCCCTTATACCAGGTGAGCGCCTTTGGATTGAATCCGCTTAACCACCCGGCTTCGAACATTGTTTCCAATGGCTTGATGATGTCCATGACCTGAAATGGACCGACTTGATCAGACGGTCCGTAGACAAGGTCCGGTCCCTGGCCGGCGATGGCGGCAATGATGAACCCGGAGCGGAGCTCCTCGGTTTCTTTATAAATGGCTTCCACCCTGACGCCGGGATGGATACTCATGAACCGGTTCATCTGGTCTTCCAAAATGAGCCTCTCATCCACCCTCATCTGATGCCAGATCACGATCCGGTTCGGATCGCTCCCCCTGCCGCAGGAGAGACAGGCAAGTGCAAGAACTGATCCCGAGAGTCTCGAAAGCGTCATAGTTCGAAGGCAGCCACCTGACCGCCTTTCATTCTGCTGCTCAGCTTCCCCCCTGCCGGGGAAAGCGTTTGATCGGACAATAGATCCCTCATCGCCGTGATCGGCAATGGCAGTTCGATCGAGAAGGATTCCTCGGACGTCATGCTGGAATTCGCGACGACCAGGAGTTTTCGGTGTGTCTTGGTGGAAGACCGGATAAACGCGATGATGTTCTTGTTCGGTACCTCGATCCAATAAAACGACTCCGGTGAAGGATCTACCAGAAGATCCTGATAATTCCGGCGGACGCCGGAAACGGTTCTGATCCAATTCGTGATCTCGTTCGAATTGATCCAATCGTAGGCAGACTCGCTGAACAAGGGAAGTTTTTCGGACGGATATTTCGCCAGTTCTTCGCGGGTGAAGTCAAGCCCGGTGTTCACGGGGCAGCGTTCCCCCAATTCGAACCCGGAATGAATGAACGGGATCGCAGGAATGAAGTTGGAAATCACCCAGGCGTATCTTGAATACGTCATTCCGCCGGGGCGCGTCGCGGCACGAGGCGTATTGTGGCTCTCGGGGGTTGCAAAAAATGGGAGAGGATACTCTCCGCGGGAGAACCTTCTGAGCAGGTTTTTGAACTTCTCGGGCTTGTGCTGATCGCTCCACTGGTAACCGATCACCGCATTGTACCCCTCCTTCACGCTCTTTTCTTCGATGGAGAAGTTTTCATCCCAGAAAGCGAAATCCCGATCGATGGCGCGCGCCCGGCGGATCATTTCTTTCTTGAGGTCCATCGGAAGAGCATGCCCCATATCGATCATGACGCCGTCGATCCCGAATGACTTCTGATAGTATGGAATGATCTCCGAGATCTTTTCCCAGAGCGGCCTGTTTGCATTTTCCGGCCGAGCCAGCCGGGCGTCGTACATCCGGATCGTATTGTAGGCGATATAATTGAAGTCTGGGTGATCGTACATTCTCAAGAAGGTCACGTCCCCCCACGGCGGCTGTGAATCGTCAGGGGGCCAATCGGCGAAGGCTCCCGGTATCCGCGCAGTCGTTTTTTCACGAACGGTCGCGATGTACCGTCCGTTTGTGAGCTTAACCGCACCCGGCTGGGGCGGCGGCGTGAAAAAATCTCGGTACTCCTGATGCGGAGGGATCAGGCCTTCATAATTCTCGGATTCCGACGACTTCAGTATTGTTTTGAGCTCATCCGGAGTGAAGATCGGGGGACCGAATCCGGAACCATCCATCATTCCCGGCCGCCGGTCTTTCACCGACTCCCGGATCCAGTAGAACCAGCCGGGATTCTCCTTAACCCAATCGGCGTCTTTCGCGGCCGTGCGAAAGACAAATTCCACGACGACGCGAATCCCAAGGTGGTGTGCCGCCTCGACGAACGCCCGGAACTCGTCCTCAACCTGCAAGAAAAGATTCGGCTCTGCCAGGTTTTTGTCGAGTTCGTACGGATTTCTGATTGCGTACGGCGAGCCCAGCGTACCCTTGTTTCCGTCGGAACCCACCGACGTAATCGGGAGCAGATGGACGACGTTCGCGCCGAGCGATTGGATGTAGGGAAGCAGCGCCGTTGCCTTCAGAAATGACCCCGTCTCCCTCCAACCGCCGCTGTTCGCGGGAAGGTCGAGCTTTCCGTTCCGGTTGTGATCGAACGCCGCGCTCGATCTCACGAACATGTTATAGACCACCGCGTCGCGCGACCAGCTTCCGCCGCTGCCCGGCGCTACGCCCTTCCGGTCCCTGCGCTCAATCTCGAGAAGAGTTTCAAGGAAAAATTCGTGCGGATTGACGTCGATGGGATCATGATGCGTTTCGATCTGACTCCCGCTTATCCAAAGCGGTGGAACGGTGTACCGGGAATCCCGGGTCGGGGATTGTCGAAGAGATTCGCGCAGCTTACGCCGAACTTTCTCGATAGATGGCTGTGACATGCCCGAAGGGCGAAATCAGCGAACCAGCAACATCTTCTTGACGCTTTGAAATGCGGGAGTCGACAGCCGGTACAGATACACCCCGCTCGGGGCGTGGCCGGCGTCCCAAGAGACGACATAATGCCCCGGCCGGCTGAACCCCTCCGCAAGCGTGGCCACCTCCTGGCCCAGAAGATTGAAAATTTTGAGCGAGGCAAACCCCGGTTTCGAAATCGAGTATTCTATGCTCGTGGTGGGGTTGAAGGGGTTAGGATAGTTCTGGGACAAAGAGAATTGCGAGGGGATTCCCGTTGCAGGATCGGTAACGCCGAGGATCGTTGGAAGGGTTAATGTGTGGGTTGTCTCGGCAAGAACGAGCACGGACGAGCCGTACGGGCGCACGAGAATGGGGATTTGCGCCGTACCGGAATTAAACACAACAGCGTAGACGGTGTCGTTGTACAGGTCGCTGGCATAATAGGTGCGCCCGTTCTGGACGCCGTTCGTAAAATAGACATTCGGCGAGGCGGCACCGCGGAGGTTTACCATCACGCACTGAGCGCTGCTGTCAAAGTTCGTGAGAAAGATGCCGTTGAGGTCGTTCAACGGCCTCGTGTAGCAAAGCGCGAGGCCGGTTCCCGTCGCCAGCTGTATCTGCTCCTGGGACCAGAAGGGGGCGAATTGTTTTCTAATTTGCGCAAGTTTCTGATAATGGGGCTGGAGCTCGGAGCCGCCCTGATTATTCCAGTCGATGACGCCCCGGCGGCGCTGATCGTAATCCGAGATCCCCGTCCCCCATCCCACCTCCTCCCCCGAATATACGTCGGGCATTCCTACGGAGAGCAGCACGGCAGTCGCGACCGGTTTTGTCTTCGTGACGTTCCCATACCGATAGGCGATCCGCTCCTCATCGTGGTTCTCGAGGAAGCGCATGAAATAGGCGTTCGGCCCGGGTACGAACCCCATGGAAGACCCCCCGAAATTCAGGAGGTAATTGTTGAGCGACGAGCTTTGTGGGCCTGGATTATAAAAGGAAAACACGCCGCCCTGGTACAGTGCCCAATCGTACGCCGCGTCGACGCCTCCTCCCCTGTCTCCAAACTTCGTCTCGGTGCCAATGCCCGTCGCATGGTCTTCGGCGAGGAGGAAGATGTCGGGCTTGAAGTGTTTGAGCGCCGTACGCAACGGCAGGCCGAACTCATTTTCGCCGCCGTTGCCGTTGTTGGCGCGGCGAGTCGGGCCCCAGTAAACGTCGAGCCGGTAACCGTCGATGCCCATCGCGCGCACCCACCATTTGTACACATCGATCATGTAGTTTCGCGCGTCGAGATCCGACCAGTTGTAATTGAGTATCTCGTCGCTGAACGCAGCGTAAAAGACAAAGACGGAATCCGCCGTTGAGGCCTCTATGAGTTCCGGATGATAGTTCGGATTCGTGATCTTCTGGTGCTGATAGTATCCCCAGTATTGTGAATTCTGCCGGAAGGTCAGGACATCGGCGACGAACGGATGGTTTTTGCTCGTGTGATTCGGCGTCACATCGAGAATGATTTTCAGGCCGAGCTGATGGGCACGAGCCACGAAACGCTTGAAGTCATCGTTTGTGCCGTATTCGGGAGCAACAGTATAGAAATCAACGATGTCGTATCCGGGCCCGGGTCCGTTGTTAATAGTGTACGCATTCTTCATCACCGGCATGACCCAGATGATGTTGTACCCCATGCTGGCGATATAGTCAAGCCGCGGGAGCGCCGCATTGATCGTTCCCTGCGGTGTTGCCGATTTGAAAAATAGCTGGTACATCCTCCCCTGCTTCACCCACGATGGGTTATTCGCAAGCGTTGGAACGGCGACCGTATCGTTACTCAATAGTGTGAAATAATTGCGAGTTGTGTCCCGATTTCCGTCCGGATCGGTGGCAATGAGGCCGAGGTAATATTCGCCGGGGATCGTGGGCTTTATGATGCTAAAGCTGCTCAACGATGATCCGTCGACGCCGGGGATCGCTTCCGGATTCGATGGATCTGTCGACCACAGGTAGGTCAAAGCGGCGCCTTGACCTGAATCCGGATCACTGCTCTGGGTCGCATCCAGAGTTATATTCCCGCCCGCTTGTGAAATCGAGATCAGGGCGGAAGGTGCATGGTTTACTTTTCGAGTAATCAGAATTGGGGAAGAAGTCTTCTGGGCGCCCGCAGAGTCGGCGAGAGCAACGATTGTATTCGCTCCGTCGACGAGCGGCATCGGATATGTGAACGAGCCGCGGGAGGAGAAAACCGTAAATGTATCGGTCGAATTCCTCACGAGCTTCACAGATGTCACGCTCGTGTCGTCGAGAAGCCCATTGAGCGTCCAGCTCGACTTCCAGGTAGAAAATGGAAACCGGTTGAGTATTCTGACGAAACCCCCCTGCGTCACAAAGGTCACGGTATCTGCATTCGTCCCTGCCCGGAGGATCACCGTATGACTTCCGTTCGGCACGGGAGGCGGGGTGTAGGAGAGCTGTTTCGTGCTGAAATTATAATATGCGCCGAGCCCCGCGTAGGTCGTACCGTCGATGATGATCTGAAGACTCGCGGTGTCGACAACGGATCCCACCTTTGGAAAGATATAGGCGGAAATTATGGGACTCGCCGTGGGAACTACTGGCGCCCGCTGATTGGGAATGAATTGATAAATCGTCGGATCTTTGACGTAGATAAACGAATTGTTGTTGTCGGCCGCATTTACGTGATGGTTGAGCGGATCGTTGGGCCAGGGGGCCGCACCCGTGTAATAGAACTTGTACTGCCACGCACCCGGAAGGCCGCCGCCCGGGTTTCCGCCCACCGCAAGCCGGGCATTCCGGATCCAGAGCGTTCCGCCCATATACGACATCGGCCACGCGGTGTTACTCCACCCGTTGAATTCGCCCGGCACCGATAAACCGCTCGGAAAGCCCACGATATTGTAGCGAAACGTCACATCGACGCTGTCAGCCGCTTTCGTTGACCCCGCGAAAACGAACAATAAGAATACGAGTTTCTTCATTCAACCACCTTTGCCGGCTAGAAGAATAAGCCCCGAGCGTGCGGGGATGCTGATGCTGTCGGCTTTTGCGTCGGTGAATTTAAACCCGGAACCTGTCAGGAGGTCGTGCCATGTCCCCGGCGACAACTGGATACCCGAAACGGATACCTTCTGCCTCCGGGGCGTGTTATTGAGAACCACGACGGCTCTTTCACGATCGTCCTCGCGAATGAAACCGAACACCTTGCCGGGGTTATCAACCAGCACTGTCCTGTACGACCCCCTCCGGAACACCTTGTGAGCGTTCCTGATTGAGATCAGCTTCTGATACCATTTCCACAGGTCGAGGTTCCATTTCGTGGAATCCCACTCCATTGTGCGGCGGCAATCGGGGTCCTTCCCCCCCGCCATCCCGACCTCGTCGCCGTAATAGACCATCGGCGCGCCCACGTAGGTCATCTGCATGATCGCCGTCAGCTTCAGCTTGTCTGCATCCCCTCCGCAAAGCGTCAAAAAACGTTCCGTATCGTGGCTGCCAGTGAGGTTCTGCAGAACATAGTCCACAGCCTCGGGATACTGCGCCCGCTGGACTGTGAGGATCGAATCGAATTGCGAGGCGGTCTGATTTTCAAGCGCAATGAACCCGACGCACGCCCCCCGGAACCGGTAGTTCATGACGGCATCGAACTGGTCCCCCTTGAGCCACGGAGTGGCATCGTCCCAGATCTCGCCAACGATGTAGGCGTTGGGATTTTCAGTCTTCACCAGTTTCCGCCATTCGATCCAGAAATCGTGCGACATTTCGTTGGGTACGTCAAGGCGCCATCCGTCCAAGCCCATCTTCGTCCAGAACGTTGTCGCGTCGAACAGGTACTTCCGGACTTCCGGGTTATCGGTCATGAGTTTCGGGAGATCGCCCAGACCCCACCATGCTTCGTAGTTCGGTTTTTCGGGCGGAGCGACGGGAAAGCTGTGGACGTTGTACCACTTGAGGTATTTCGACTTGTCCTCATTTTTCTTAATGTCTTCGAACGCGAAAAAATGAACTCCGGTGTGATTGAAAACGCCGTCGATGATCAGGCGCATGCCTCTCTTGTGGCACTCGTCAAGCAGCCCCTTGAATATTTTCTCGTCGCCGAAATTGTGGTCGATCTTGAGGTAATCTTTGGTATGGTACTTGTGGTTTGTCGGCGATTCGAAAATGGGGTTCAGGTAAAGCGCGTTCACGCCGAGACGGTGAAGATAATCGAGATGGTCAATGATGCCCTGAAGGTCGCCCCCGAAATAATTATTCGCTTCAGGCTTCCCGCCCCAGGGCCGTACTCCGGGCGGATCGTTCGTGGAATCACCGTTCGCAAACCGCTCGGGGAAAATCTGGTACCAGATCGCATCCTTCGCCCAATCCGGGACTGCCGGCTGAGCGACCGCAGGGACAGCCGATGCGCAGCATATCGAGCATACCGCTGCTGCGGCAATGATGAGCCGGGTCCTCAAGCGCGTCGATCTAGGAAGTTGGAAAACGGGTATGAAGATCTCCATCGAAGAAAACGGGTCATAGCAAGGTCGTGGGGTGAACGATTATGGATGTCAGGTAAGAAATCTCCCCGGGTATCCGTCTGGTGTAAATTAAAGAAAAGAGGGGGGAGATGCAACTGCCCTTTCATCGCGTTACCGGCCCGGTCGACACGCCGGATTTGAATTTTCTGCTGAAGCGAGTATATTCCGAGGCAAGATCCTGGTGACCCAGCCACTTCTATCGCATATCGGAAGATCTATTGCAGCCTCATCGTAGGAAAGAATCATCCCGCCTCACGGCCCAGAGACCCCCCCGCGGCAAAGCATTTTATTTCGTCTCGACGCTCCTCATTCCATTCCTCCTCTTCGCAGCGCTCGAGGCGACTCTAAGGATTTTTCATTACGGTCCCGACCTCTCCCTGTTCACGACGGAGGAGATTGCCGGCCGGACATACCACATCATGAATCCGGACGTTAAGAATCGGTACTTTTCGCACGTGGAGTTCAGTCCGAACACCTCGCCCGACTATTTTCTCGCACCGAAGCCCCAGGGAGCCTTCAGGATTTTCTGCCTCGGCGGTTCGACCACCGTCGGCTACCCGTACGGGTACGTTGCGTCGTTCTCCACCTTTCTGCGCGACAGGCTCCGGACGCTCTTTCCGGAACGGAACATCGAGATCATCAATCTCGGCCTGACAGCGACAAACAGTTTCACGGCGGTCGACATTGCAAGTGAAATCGTCGGCTATGAGCCCGACCTCGTCATTGTCTACGACGGCCACAACGAATTCTACGGGGCGCTCGGCATCGCCTCGCACGAATCAATCGGGAGCGCCAGATGGCTCATTAAGAGCTACCTCCGCCTGGTTCACTTCCGTTCTTTCATCCTGATCCGCACTCTCATTAGAGCAGTCTCGAAGCTCTTCGGCCCGGGCATCGTTCCGGATCAGACCGGCACGATGATGGAACGGCTCGCCCGGGGCCAGTATATACCGTATCGCGGTGCGGTATACCGCAGCTGCCTTTCGAACTTTATCGAGAATCTTCAGGAATTGAAATCCATTTGTTCCGGCCACAGGGTCGCCCTTCTCTTAAGCTCCCAGGTCTCCAATTTGCGGAACCGTCCTCCGTTCATCTCGGGCCGGAGGGGGGACCTGAGCGGCGCTGAAGCAGAGCAATTGAACGGGATCATCCGGCTCGCGGAAGCGCACCTTAGGAGCGGAAGAGCCGATTCTGCCTTAGCGCTTTTTGAATCGGCTGCCCGAATCGATTCGATGAATGCCGGCGTCCGATATGGAATCGCACAGTGTTTCGACACCCTCGGCAGGCGGGCTGAGGCTCGGAGGGAATATATCAGCTCACGGGATCTGGACGAACTCAGATTCCGGGCGAGCAGTGATTTCAACGACGCAATCCGGAGTCAATGCGTTGGCACCGGTGCTTTTTTTGCCGACATTGAAGGAACGTTTGCCCGCAGCTCTCCCAATTCGATGGTCGGCACAAACCTGATCCTCGAACACCTTCACCCGAACATGCGGGGGTATTTCCTCATGGCGAAGGAATATGCCCGCTCGGTCCGTGAACACGAACTCCTTTGTTCAATGCAGGAGTGGGATGCGAGAGACACCGTCGGCGACGAGCGGCTTTGGCAACGGCGTCCTGCGACAGAACTCGACGAACTGTGTGCCGCCCGGCGGATGGAAACCCTGACCTCATCCTGGCCGTTTGGCCTCCCGTCGAAAGAACCTCACACGAAGAATCCGTCCGATCCGATGGGACACATCGTCGAACGGATGGTGATGGGGGTTTCCACTTGGGAGGAAGGACACGTGGCAGCCGCCCGAGTTTACGAATCCGGCGGCCAATGGGACCGTGCGGAAAAAGAGTACCGGGCGCTGATCAATCAGTTCCCGCTGAATTCCTCCGCATATCTCATTCTCGGTCAATTATACGTGCGAAGAAACGAGCCGGAGAAGGCGCGCCTCGTCCTTGAACAGTCACTCGCGGTCGAGAAGACACGATTTGCCGAACAGGCGCTCGGGGCAATGCGACTCAACGCGGACCAGCCGAACGAAGCGATTCCATTCCTCGAGGGAGCAGTCAATCTCAGCCACACCGTAGCGGAGCGCAGCGAATCGGGTTACGTGCTGGCGCTTGCGTACTATCGCTCTGGCATGAAGGAGCAGGCGGTCGAGCAGCTCACGAAGGTGCTCCAGGACGATCCGAAGCACTCACTGGCGAGGGGCCTTCTCGCCCGCATCAACCGAATGAAATAAAAAAGGCGCGGGGAGCGCTCGCTATGAGCATCCACCGCGCCATATTTTTTGCCACTTGCCTGGACTGTGAGGAGTTCCAGCCCGGGGATCAGGCCATCTTAACGGACGAGCAGCATCTTTTTCACATCCAGGAACTTGCCCGCCTGCAACCGGTAGAAATATACCCCGGTAGCCAGTCGGTTCGCCTCGAAAAGGGCCACGTAATTCCCCGCAGCTTGATCCTGGCTCACGACCGTCGCGATTTCCTGGCCCAATAGATTGTACACGGTCAGCGAAACGTGCGAACGCTCCGGGATCGTGTAACGGATCCTCGTCGCAGGGTTGAACGGGTTGGGATAGTTCTGCAAGAGCCGATACGCTGACGGAATTCCAAGTCCGACTTCCTCAGTCACACCATTGACGATCGGAAACGGAGGAGTCTCGGCAAACAGAGGCTTGTCTTTCTGCCAATTATCCGCAGGCGTGGAATAAGATCGCGGCCAGGTAGTTGTAGTCGCAGCCGTCATCCTCGTTTTACCAAACGAGAGCGGCTGGATATACCGGGAGATAAATGGATTCGCTCCGCCCAGGCCGCCGCCCTGGTCCACAGTCGTCCCGCCCGCCTGCGAGTATCGAATCGTGTACAACATGTTGTAGTGCGCCGGACCGATGAGGTTAAACGAAACCCAGAAGACGGAATCGCTCGGGGAAACGCGAGACATCCTCAAATCGGGGAACGAACCCTGGAGCTTCGCCTGAGCAAACCTCGATAACGCATCGTGAAAGACGATCGTCACGGTATCGGTGGCGGGATTAAACGGAATGATATAGCGCGTCGCAGGGCCCATGTTTGCGTGCAATGTCACCGTGACGGTGTCACCTGCAGGGATAATGCCCTTCGGATTGATGCTGCTGAAGTAAAAGAGCGGAGTCGCGATGTCCCCCCCGTTCTGGACGTTGAATGTCCTGTTTCCATCGCCTGTTTCCGCCGGATGGTCGTACCGTACGCCGTCCATATCGGTGGAAAAGCCGGGGAATCGGGAGGCCGCGGTCACCGAATCGAGTTGCATGTAAAACTTGAACGGAAGTTGATCAAACGACGTTCCGGAGTAACTCGCCAGCAATTCATAGACTCCTGGTGTGAAGCCGTTCAGGGCCATCTTCTGGCCTCCCCATCCGTTAAACGGACCGCGCACTTGCATGGTGTCTTTGAGATCCGGACGGAACCAGCCGAGTTGTTCGTAGGTATTCATATCCACCTGCCAGAGGATATTGGCGCTGATCGGCGTGTTCACGACTGTGTCATAATCGTAGTATGCTACGGGGACCGAGCCGCCGCCAGTTGGGACCGTATAACCCCTGTTATTACCGCTCTCCCAATCCAGGCCGCTGCGCAGAGTTTTTAAGAACTTGTACTGAACTGCCTGCGCCTCCAGGAGCGAGATTGTCTTGGTATAAATGCTGTCGTGATCCGGATCCTTCAACGTATCTGTCGAACTCCCCCAGTTATTCATGCTTCCTGCAAGGCGCACGATATCTCCGCTGTCCGGGAGGAATGTTTTCTCGAGGATCTTGACCCTCATATTCACCTGAAACGTCACCGGCACAGGCACAGGGGGCGTGTAGATCGAATCATTGTCGAAATAGACCACGGGGACCGACTGGTCTCCCGGCACGACATCGTACCCCCGGTTGTTTCCCCCCTCCCAGTCAAGCCCTCCCCGGAGCGTTTTCAAAAACTTGTACTGGACGGCTCCGGCGGTCACCGAGAGTGTCTTCGTATAGACGCTGTCATTATTTGGATCCGTCAATGTGTCGGTCGAACTCCCCCAGTTGTTGAAGCTTCCCGAAACCCGCACGATATCGCCGCTGCCGGGCAAAAATGTCCCTTCCTGCATTTTGATCTTCATGTTGACCTGGAAGGTAACGTTCCCCGGAGCCGGCGGAGTGTACACGGAGTCGCGGTCGAAGTACTCGACGGGCAACGTGTCATTCGCGCTCGCGATGATATGGCTGCGATTTGGGTCGCTTTCCCAGTCGATCCCGCCCCGGAGAGTCTTAAAGAACTTGTAATGAAGCGTGTCCCCCACGATGTTTGGGGGTATCAAGGTGACTGTATAGATACTGTCGCCGTCCGGGTCTTTCAATGTATCGGTCCCAGCCCAGTTGTTGAAACTGCCCTTTACCTGCACGATGTCGCCTGACCCGGGCCGAAACGTTCCTTCCAGCATCTTGATATTCATCTTCGCCCGGAAGGTTACAAAGGTGCCACCAAACGCCTCGGTCGAGAGAAGTCCCAAGAGCACGAGGAATGAAAGTGTTGCAAAAATTGGTAGAAACTCTTTCTTCATGTAGGCACGCCCCTGACTGTAGTTTTGATAAGGATAGGTTAGTTTTCTCGTTGAGGATGCGATGGGTGTCTCTCCCGATAAGTCTCAAAAAGTCTGCGGAATGATATCAAAATAATATGCCAACTGCAAATTTGTGCACATTATCGAGCCGGTTGAACCTCTCGAAAGCGTAATCGAACCTAAACGATAAACTATTATCCGCATTGACTTTAACGCCCCCTCCGAGCGTATAGCGCTCCTCGCTATCGCGCTGCCCAAGGGCCATATAGCCCCCCCGAATCGAAACGATGTTCCCCATGCCGCTAAATTCAGTGCCGAGGCTGACACTCTCGGAGTTATCGTTCGGGTGAACGGCGTCCACGACAAAGGTCAAATGCCGGTCCTCCGAAACAATCGGTTCGTATGCGAAACCGATCCGCAGAACCAGCGGCAGATCAAAGGGATCCGTGCCGAGATTCGCGTTGACGCTCGAGTTGTTGCCATGGTTCGGTGAAAGATCTTTCAAGACCAGCAGGTCATCACCGCGAATCACCAGCTTCGATCCGAAATTTGAAATGCCTGCGCCGAATTTGAGACCGGGGAATGGGGTCGTGAACAGCGTCCCGACGTCGATGGCAAAGTCAGTGGCGCTCGAGTTCCAGATGTGTTCGTTGATGTACTTGACGTTCGTTCCGATGGAAAACCACTCTGTAAGATTGCGGGCGTAGGAGACGCCGACCGCAAAGCTTCCTGCTGAGAAGAACTCGCCTGTCCCTTCGGGTTGTTCTTCCGTCGTTCGCTCCATATCTGTCATCGTCAGCGATGTAAAATTGACGCCGAGACTCCCAAGGCCGGAAACGGGAACGACTACGCCCCCGTAATTGAATTCAAGTCCGGCGATCCACGAGGAATGTGTGAAAAGTGCTTCGGATTGCCCAAGCTGCGCGATGCCTGCAGGGTTCCAGTACATCGCCGAGGCATCATTTGCGACGGCGACAAAGGCTCCCCCCATCCCCACTGCCCGTGCACCGACGGGAATGCTCAGGAATTTCGCTCCCGTCGTTCCCACCTTTGTCACCTCCTGTGCGCGGGCCGTTGTAAACAATGCGGCCCCACACAGCACTGCAATCCCGAGAATCCTCTGAATGTGGGTCACACCGCCCTCCTTCTCGTCAATGCAAGATTCGATACGCGACGCTTGGAGCAGTCCCAATGCATTCGTCATGTTCCGCACGTCCCGGGTCACTTGATGACCGCGAACTTGCCGATCTTCTGGCCGATATCCGGCGCATCGACATGATAGATGTAAACGCCATAAGAGACTGCAAGATTATCTTTGGTCAGCAGATTCCATTCAGCAGTGCCGTCGAGGAGATTGCTTTCGTGCTCGATTGTGGCGACCAGCTCTCCGCTCACGGTATAGATCCGGATCGTGCAGCGCTGCGGCAGATGGTTAAAATGCATCGACCGAGGGCCGCGTCCCGACGAGTAGGGGTTCTGCTCCTCCCACGTCGCCGCGGCGATGTACGGATTCGGGACCACCTTGATCCGGTCGAGATCGGACTTCGCCCTTGTGGAGTCGACCATTTGGCCCTTCGTTTTGAACTCGAAGACATCTCCCGACCGGAAGAGCTTCGACAGCACGATGGTCGCGGTATCTCCCTGCCCGGGACGCCGATGAAGCGAATCATAGATCGCATCGAAGCTCCACGTAATGACGAGAGAATCACGGGTATCGCGCTCGAGGAATATGATGATATCGCTCACATTATTGAACCCCACCTTCGATGCGCTGAACACGCCCGCACCTCCGGCCGTGTCGTTCTCTTTGAAGGCGAACTGGATCTTTTTGTTCTCGCTCGTATTAAAGATCTTGAAGTTCACGGGAATCGCGGGCAGCGGCGGGGTGAACCTTCTCACGACAAAGCTTGTCGATGTGTCAATCCCCACCGCCCCGAAAACGATTTTATAATCGCTCGGCTTCTGCTGGCCGATGACAAACCCGCTCTTCCACTGCTTGAACTCAAACGGCCAGACGGCGGTCGAGTTCCACCCCGACAAAGTGGCGTTCAGTCCGAAGACTTTTTCATTGCGGAGCAAGAGTCTGAAGCCCTCAATGAGGGGCTGCTCGATCGTATCGGAAATTGCGCGGCTCCTGTCAATCAATGTGTCCGGCCGGGCCAGATTGGTGACGTCCGAGAGTGTAAAATTCTTGGTCTTAAACGTGTCGACCGCGTTCGCGCCTCCGGAAACGACTGTGTCCTCGAATGTGATGTGGTAGGTATGCTTGTCGAGTACTTTCGTCGGGTCGACGACGAGGTAGCCGATCTTGCCGGTTGTACTTCCGGCGATCAGCGTGATCGGCGTGATGTTCGCAGGGAGGTATCCTGCGACAGGCGCCTCTGGGATAACGATAGCAACCGAGCTGCCCAGTTCCTTCACCTGACCGGTCACGTTATCGATACTAAGCTTCAGATTGCTCTCTGCCGGCGTGATGTTGAGCGGTGCGTATCCCTGGTCGTACGCCCTGATAGCGTAATAGTACTTCTGACCGTTCTGTACCGTCGTGTCGACCCAGCTATGCTGGATCCCCGAATCGTCGCCCAGGTAGAATTGAACACCGTTGAATGCCACGGGATGGTAGCCTTTGATACCGTCTTTGAGATCGAATTGTGCGATCGGCTTCAACCAGGGCGCGGGATTTCCCTCGGCATCGGTGATCACTCGCGCATCTTCGAAGGCAGGATCGGTCGACCGGTAAATCCGATACCCCTCAAAGTCACGGGCCGGCGCCCCCGGGATGCCGGCAAGGAAGCGATCATAGGAGGATTCGGATTTGTCATCCCAGTAAAGCGTTACCCTGCGGTCTCCCGGAACAGCGGTGAGAGAAGGTTCAAGAGGGGCCTGAGCAAATTTGTAATTCTGCTGATAAGCGAGTCGGGCAAATTTTTGCTTGCGCAGAGCATCCGGTCGTGCCCCGCTCACATCCGCGTTGCCGCCTCGCACCGCGTTGCCAAATACAACCGCGTATGAAATCCTCTCGATCTGGCCTGCGCGCAGAGGGAAGAGGCCCGAGGAGACGAACAGATCATAGTCCCCCCGGCCGATCAGCGAGGGGTCGACAAATTTTCCGGGAAGCATGAACGAGACCCAAAAGTAAATATCGGGAGTCGTGTTGAAATTGATTGCGCCCGCAGGGAGGTACTGAACGTTGGTCAGTCCGATCTGATCGGCTTCCTTTATATCGGTCTTGTCGATGCTCGGTTCACCGGGGAACGGTGTTCCCGCGCCTGATGTCGGTCTGCCGTCGCCTTCCCCGAAGTCGTGCGTATTCGGAACCCCGTCGAGGCCGACATCGTCGCTGAGCGGATTCCAGTCGCCGTCGTTATCGATCCCGTCGTTCCGCGACTCATCGACCATTTCGTCGATCCCTTCATCCACGCCGGCATCCCGCAGCCGGTCTATGTTCAGGTATTTCCTTCCGAGATCGGCTGCCGTGAGGTTATAGAGAATGATGTTTGTACCCGGAACCCGGAATCGGTGGCGAACATCGGCGGCGGCGGTATCGATCATACCCTGCGTCACGACGGGAAGGTTTCCATACGAGTTTCCGTCGTTATCGACATTGTCCTTGAATTTCTTTCCCAGGTCTTCTGGCCCCAGATCGATCAGATGAATAATCGGCTGGCCATCCAGTGCGCGCTGCATCGGATCTGATTCAGGGTTCGGGGGCCAGCGGCGCCAGTGGTAAACCTTAGGCGGAGCCTGCGACGAATCGATCCACTGATCCGTGGAGGCCTCGTCGATCATCTGCTGGGTGACGACCGGGCTCCCCGCTTCTCCGTTGCCGTTATTGTCGATTCCGTCGGCAAACGTCACCGCACTCTGATGGCCGAATGCTATATACGTGGAATCTTCGTCGACCAGCCCATTGTGGTTATTGTCAATCCCGTCGCCGGGTATCTCTCCGTCGAGCATCTGGTATGTCACCGGGGGACCTCCCCCTGTTTGAGGATTTTCCGGACTGTCGCCGTCGTTGTCGATCCGGTCCTCCGCATTCCCGGGTGTCTCGAGATAAAGTGTGGCCGCACATCCGACGAACACACCCTGAAACGCGGGATTAGAGCTGACGCCGTCGGCATCCAGAGAAAAGGCGATATCGAGAATCAGGTCGAAGTCGGGAGCGTCATCCTGTGAATCGCCGTCGCCGCCCACAAGATCCGCCAGCCAGATTGTCATCGCGGCTTTGTTGATGTCCTTGGTACCGTCATTCTTCACCTCTTGGATGAAAAACACCGCGTCAGAAACGGAGACTTGAGACCATTCAAGGACGCGCACATCGACTACGAGACCCAGCCCCTTCCGAGTAGGATCCGTGGCGTCCGGCGTATAGTTGTAGCGATTATAATTGTCGTCGCCAACCCGGTAGTACAATTCCTGATCGGCGTTGAACTGGTTCTTGCCGAAGTAACCGTTCCAGCTCCCTTTCCACCCCCGGTCGCCGGGATCCGCCAGCTTATCCGGCCAGTACGGCGGCCATGTGCTCGGCTCATCGCTCTTCGCAATTTTCCCCGTCGTGGTATTGAAATAACCCGGGATAGGGTTCATGTTCCAATCCCCGCCGGTCGCCTGATTTGTCCTGAACGCCGGCAAGTCCACGATCCGGATCACCTTGCCGGTGTCGTCTTTTACCTCGCCGCCGAAGAAGAGTGCGAGGAGCGCTACATAATCCCTGCCGGTGTTCTTCGGCCATTCGTACGGAACTCCCTGTCCGACTCCGGTGCGGCCGGAAAACACGAAATTGAAGACGCTCGCCCGCACATTGTTGCCATCGATCTCGGTTCTCCGTCTGAGACTGGCATCGACGCGTTCCTTGCTCGGGGCCCCCTGAGCAAGGACGGTTTCGGTTCCCAAAAAGGCGAGGATCAAAAACATAATGCCACCGAGCAAGCAACGTATCGGAGATTGTTCCGGGATGGTAGAGAGGTGCGGTGTCATGGAGTATCTGCCATAAGCTGTGTCGCGATGATTGTCACAAACCATTCAAAACCCCAGCTCCACGCCCAGCTGAACCTGCCGCGGTTCAGAATAAAACTCGGGGCGGATCAGGTACGCTGCGACCGGATTGAATCTGTCCACCCCCGTAATGCTGCCTGCGCCGATATTTGCGGGCGTTGCGCTCGCGCGGCCGGTCTCGCCGAATACACCAACCTCGTTGGGGCGGTCAAAAAGGTTGAACACTTTCAGGAAGAAACTCAAATTTAAAGACTCGAGGTTTACGTCCTTGAATGCCCGGAGGTCGACCGTGTAACCGGCGGGTCGACGCCGGCTGTTGCCCTGCACCGTCCGCGCTGCGTCCTGACCGCGGGCTTCTGCCTGATTGACGACAGGAGAGTACGGAAGTCCCGACCCGTAGCGGCCGAGCACGAAAACTCCCCACCCCTGCCGGCCGACGCCGACCGTCAGGTTCGCCGTATAGGTCTGATCCCAATCGAGCGGCGTCAACGACCGCGCCGGCTGCATATTCAGATTGAACGCGGCCTGTGCGGCATCCGGAGTCGAATTGATCCCCTCGGCAACCTGATACGTGTAAAGAAAATTCACCGAGAGCATATCGTTCGCCCGCTTGCTCACCGTCAGCGTCACCCCGCGCGAGTTAGCGTAATCCCGGTTGATGTACGTAGTATAAAAGGTGGATGCCGTAGCAGGATCCCTGACAGCTATCAGAGGGCTGGTCGTCACCCAATCGCGAACGTCGCGGTAGAAGCCGGTGACATCGATGGTCAGCGCCTCGGTGAGCTGCTGCTGCAAGCCAAACTCGTACATGACCGTTTTCTGAGCGTTCAGATCGGGATTCCCAAAAACCCCCTGAACACCTGAGGTCTGGGTGACCTTGTAGCCGGGATTCTGATACAGATATTGGAAGGACGGGATCTGCAGAAAATGACCGTACGAAAAATGCAGAACACCGCGATCGGTGATCGGGTAGGAGATCCCAAAGCGCGGACTCACATGCGACTTTGCGGAAGGATTCTTGTACCATTTCTGGAGGCGCTGGTCGAGTGTCAGTCCCTTGTTTTCAGGTTTCTGAGGAAGGTAGACATAGGGATCGGCGGGATCAGTGAGTATTTTTCCGCGGGAATTGAAGTAGTCGTACCTGACTCCAACGTTCACGATCATCCGCTCGTACTCCAATTTGTCCTGGATGTATCCCGAGAATTCAAGCGGCTTCTCCGTGTACTCCAGATAGAGCGGGGTGGTGGGGTCTGGGATCGTTGGGACAAACCTGCCCGCCGCATCCTGCCCCGGTGCAACCGAGTAATCCTCCAGATAGAGCCGATAGAATTTTCCTTCAATCCCGGCCTTGATCAGGTGGAGCTGGCTGACCTGGTTCGTGTAATCGATCTTCGCGTCGCGTGTCTCCGTCTTTCGTTTAAAATGGTGGAGGTTCGTTCCCAGGTGGTTGAACTCGTAGAGAGCTTTCGCCCCCAGTGTCGGGTCGACGAGATAGCGCGGATCGAGTGGATTCTCGTACAGGTATTCCTTGTACCCCTTCTGAACGTACGCAAAATTCACCGTGTAAAACGACGTGGAGCCGAGCGTATGAGTCCACAGGGCCGAACCCTCATAGCCGCGATCGTATTTTCGAACGTCCCCGTCGGGAACGAAGATCCAATCGTGTCCATAGTCCCGGTAGTCGATGCCGCTGGCCAATCCGCTCGCGCTTAACTTTATGGTACTCGTCAATTGATACGTCAGTTTCGCCTGTCCTGAGGCGCGCTTCCGGTCGTTCATCGGCACAGGATTATCCGGCAGCCGCACTCCGATCCGCCGCCCGGACTGGTCGTACACGTAACGGCTGCTCAAGTCGGTAACCGGAGTCCCGTCTGTAGTGTAAACCCGATCACCGTACAGCCATCCATTGCTCCTGAGGTAACGCCCGGAGGCGTAAAATGTCAGGTGGTCGAGGCCCGGAACCGGTCCGCTCAGGCTCCCTTCGATATCATAGATGTCAAATGGCCGGATCTTGTTAAGATTGTAGAACAGCTGATCGCTGTTTCTTGATGCGGAATAGAGCGCCGGGTCGTAATAGAATGTACCGCCGCCGTAGTTCCAGCCGTCGGACGCGGAGTACGAACCGGTGTAGGCCGAGAGGCTCCCGTGATACTGCCTACCTCCGTCCTTCGTGACGATATTGACGATGCCTGACATCGCCTGACCGTATTCGGCGTTAAACGTGCCGCTGATAACCTGAAGCTCCTGCACGGCGTTGTGGTCGACCTGGACCGACTGCCCACCGTCGTAGGCGTCCGACACTGACACACCATCGACCCAGTAGGCGATCTCGCTCGTTCTACCGCCCCGGATATGGATCCCGCCCACGGCATCGACGGTGACCCCCGACTGCAAGGTGAGAATCTGGCTCACTTCCGAAACCGGAAGAGTGTGGATCTGTGCCGCGTCAATATGGGCGTCGGAGGAGGTGAGATCCTTCCTGATCGCGGGCCGCTCCGCGGTGATAACGATCTCGGGGGAAACTTCCACAACCGTCGATGCCATCTGGATGTCGAGGGCCGTGGTCAGGTCGATCGAGACGCCGACGTCCGTGACCCCCTTTTTTGTGTATCCGATCGCCGATGCGGTGACGGTGTATCTGCCGGGCGGGACATTGAGAATCGCATAGTATCCCTCCACGTCGGTCGCCGCCCCGAGCGATGTGCCCTCAATGACAACGTTGACTCCGGCGAGCGCCTCTTTTGTCTGGCCGTCGGTGACATGTCCGGCTATCTTGCCGGTTGTGCCGGCAATCGCCACGGCGGGCCCGCACATGAGACCGAGAACAATCGGTAAAACTTTCAGCTTCATGAAGATTCGTCCTTAGTCGTGTGTTTCTCAGTTGATCATAATATCGGCCAGGACATTCTCGTGGATCCTGATGTCAGTCCGGCTTCTGAGTTGATCGACTGCCCGCTTGAACGCTTCCTGTTTTCGGAGAAACGCGAGCGACCTGATGATCTCGTCGCGCGATTCCCCAAATGTTTTGAGTCTCCCGTCCCGTTTGGCCAGGATCTTGAAGATGCCGTAATAAGGGTCCACTCGTTGCGGCCCGATCACTTCTCCGATCTTTGCGTTCAGGAACGTATCCCCGAGCACCCCGAATGTCGCCTTCGTACCGAATCCGAGTTCTCCTCCGCGCTTCGCCGCCCAAAGCCGGATCGATTTCTTCCGAGCAAGATCGGAAAAGCCCCCCTCTTCGTCAATCCGTTTCCTGGTGACGCGCGCTTCTGATTCCGTTCGGACCAGAATCTCACCGATATTGACTTCAGGCGGAAGAACGTGCTCTGCCCGGTGCTCTTCAAAGTACTTCATCAGTTCTCCCTCGTCCCATCCCGCCCGGCCCACCGTATCCTGAATCGACGAAGCCCAACGCCGAAGGTAATACTCATCTCCTACCCGCTTCACCTGATTGACCACGTCAGAATCCTCTTCGAGTCCGGCCGCGTGCGCACGCTCGAGCAAAACCTCGCGTGTCGCCAGTCCGGTGGCGACCGTCTTGAGATCATCGGCTGTCTTTACTCTCTTCCGCTCCCGCGTTGTCGTCTGTGCTAATCTCCCGAGAAAGTCGCCGACCGTCCACGAGCCGCGGGAGAACTTCATGAAGGGCATCGCAGCGAGACTGACTTCCGGATGAACTTGTGCTTCCTCCGGATACTTCGGCGGATCGTCCGCCACAACCGATTGCCACCAGCGGGCAAACACTGCGGTCACCGCCGGCTCGTTGAATGTGGGCGATAACTCGGAGCCGATCGCACTCGTTGCATCGGTCAGCAACCGCAGCACCTTCCGCTTTCGTACCGCCTGCTCCAGTTTCTCTTTTGCCTGGGAATAATCGAATTCCGACGTGATCGGCTGCTCGATGCGGTCGTCAACCCGCACGATCCCATAACCGATTTTCAATTTTATAGGTTCGGAAACCTGACCGATCCGCAGTGAGTAAGCGGCCTCCTCGAGTCCCGGCTCCATCTCCCCCCACCCAAAAAGCCCCAGGTCGCCTCCGTTGTTCGCCAGACCGGGATCTTCGAAAACCTCGCGCGCCAGCGACTCGAATGTCGCTCCCCGCTCGATGCGGTCCTTCAGCTTCCATGCCTCCTCTTCCGACTTTCCATAAAGGTAGCGCGCCTTTACCTTGGTCTTGAATCTCCTGAATTCCTCGCCGAGCTCCGCCTCCCCGATCGTCATCGTATCGAGCGAGATTTGCCGGGCGTAACCCATGACAAGCGCTTCATTCCTGACTTGTGTCATTCGGCTGATTGCCGCGCTGTCGGCATCCATCCCGCTCCGGTGCAGGTCCTCGAAGATCAGTGTTTCATTGATCATATTGTCAAGCACCTTTTTCCGCAGCAAAATATTGTCGCGGGAGGAGATCACCGAGAGGTACGCCGCATACCGGATCCTGAACTGGTCGGCTGTGATGAATCGATCCCCCACTTCCGCTACGATAGCGTTCGTTTGGCGGTGACATCCGGCGAGAAGAACTGCCGACAGAAATCCCGCCAATCCGGCTATGACTCGTCTCGAACGCACTACCTGGCAGGCTCAAGGATCGCTCCGGTTTTCGGTGCAAGTTCGACACTCAACGTACCGCGAACGTTTTCAATCTGCAGCGAATCGATCACATTGACCCATTCGGGGTTCGAGATGCCATCCGGAACGGAAACCTTCAGCGTCCGGGGAGATTCCGAATTGTTAATCAAGACAACGGCGCGGCTCCCCCCCGCTGTGCGGGAAAATACGTACGTGTCGTTCGCATCGTCGGCAAGCAGCGTCCGGAAATCCCCCACGCTGAGCGCCTCGCTGCTTTTTCGAATATTGATCAGCTTCCGGTAGTAAGTGATTAAATCGGGATTGACCGCGTTTTTGTCGCGAGGACGTGTCTCTCCGAAAGGATGAGCCGTTTCGTCTTCGTAGGTCAAGTCACCCCACAGCATGGGCTTGCGGTCGTCGGGATCATCCCCGCCCCACATCCCCGATTCGTCGCCATAGTAAATCATGGGAGCGCCGGGATATGTCAACTGGAATAATGCCATGAGTTCCTGCACCCGGATCTCATCGGCATGCGGTTTGCGGATATCGTAGGCCTTGTTGTCGTGCAGCCCCACATTGTGATCATATGGAATATCGGGGTTCACGATCCTTGATTCGAGTCTGTCCGTATCGTGGCTGTCAAGGAGGTTCATAAGAACCTCATTCACCTCCGGCGGATAGTCGTTCCGCAGTCCGGCGAGCCGGCGGTCAAATTCTGAAGGGCGAAGCTTGTTTTTCCGGTCGGTAAAATAGCGGCAGACCTCCCGGGCCCAGCGGTAATTCATAACGTCGTCGAACGCATCCCCCTTCAGCCACGGGGCCGCGTTGTACATCTTGTCGTTCCTCCAGTCCTCCCACCACAGCTCGCCGGTGATATAGGCCTGAGGATTGAGCGCCCGCACCCACTTCCGGAATTCTTTCCAGAAACCGAGCCCCACCATATCCGCCGCATCAAGCCGCCAGCCGTCGATCCCGTCCGAAGGGTCGCCGTTTCCGTCGGGATCCATCCATCGCCTCACAATTGCATGAATGTGTTCCCGGGGACCCGGCGCGATGGTATTTCCCTCTTTCCTGAGCTCCGGCAGTTCGTGAACGCCGTACCATCCTTTATACTCGAATTCATCCTTTGGCGTTGACGGGTCATCCCACCTGGTAACGGTAAACCAGTTTTTATAAAGCGACTTCCGCTGGTTTTTCTTGACGTCTTCGAATGCCCAGAAAGTCATTCCGACATGATTGAAGACCCCATCGAGCACCACTTTCATACCACGCCGGTGCGCTTCCTTGAGGAGCCTCAGAAACAGCGAATCCGCCGCCGACCATTTCCAGGTCTTCGGGTCGGCCGGATTTTCCGCCGCCCAC
>DASQAZ010000071.1:0-14463 GCA_035635475.1 Bacteroidota bacterium
GTATGTCTTTCACCTCGACCAGTCAAATCCGTCCGACTTCGCGTACATCCTTCTGATCACGGTGGCGATCACGAGCACGGTCTGGCTCTCGGTCACGTTCCTGACGAAACCGGAGTCCGACGAGAAACTGCTTTCATTTTATCGCCGCGTCCGGCCGAACGCGGGGCTGTGGGGGAGGATTGCGGAGAAGGCGACAGACGTTGTCCCGCAGCGGGACGGGTTCTTCAACCTGGTCGACTGGCTGAGCGGGGTCGCGATGGTCTACTCGTTCCTCTTCGGAACAGGCCAGGTCATCCTGGGAGATACCACCATCGGGATCGGGTTCCTCCTCCTCGGATTGGTCTTCGGCGGGATCATTTATTTCGATCTCAACCGGAGGGGATGGGAGACGGTCGCGGAGTAGTTCCGTCGCGTTTGTACCGGCCCGGTCCCGCCTTGTCGCGCGCCGCGTGACCGGGCGTAACAGGCCCCTCAATATCACTTCGTGTCCAGAATCAGGGGCAGTCCGTCCTTGCCGGCTCCGATCACGACGACCTTCGCGTTCGGGGAACTCGCAAGCTTTTCCGTCGCCTCGATTCCCTTCCACCGCAGGAGCTGATCGCTGATCCCCTGCACGACGATCTTCTGGAAATCAGAGATCCCCTGAGCTTCAATCCGCTTCCGGTCCGCTTCCTGGCGCTCTTTCGTCAGGACGAACTCCATCCTCTGGCTCTCCTGCTCCGCCTGCAATTTCGACTCGATCGACTGGGTTAAACCCGCCGGCAGGCCCACCCTTCGCAGCGGCACCGATTCGACGCTGACGCCGCGGGCTTCGGTGGCATCCCGGATTTCTTTTAGAATAAGCAGCGAAAGATGTTCGCGTTCGGAGGTATAGAGCGCCTTGGCTTCGTATCCGGCCGTAACGCCCCGCGTAACGGATCGGAATTGGGGTTCCACGATGACCGGTTCGTACCGTTCTCCGACAGTCTTATAGACATCCGCGGCCTTTTCCGGGTTCAAATGGTAGAGAATGCTGGCCTCGAGCTGGACGGTCAGTCCTTCTTTAGACGGCACGTCCATGACCTCTTTCAACTCCTGCGTTTGGACACTCATCTTGACGACGTTCGCGAGAGGGTTGACGAAATTGATCCCCGACTTGAGGGTATTGTCATACACCGTCCCGAAAAAGTTGACAACCCCGACATTTCCCGCCGGGATGGTCGTGAACGACTGCGAGAGGGCTATGAGAAGCGCGATGGCGAAAACCGCCCCGGCCGCGTTCGCCGCCGGGCGATACGATTGGTTGCGTTCCACGGTGACTTTCCGGCGGGCATTCTGCCATATGAAGAATGCGATTCCTGCAAGAAGCAAACACACGACAAATAGCATGATGAACTCCTCGAAAGTGGTTGATGGCGAGCGGAAGATGCCGCGGTGAGATTCGCCAATATACAAGGATGGCCTCCGAATGTCAATTATGAGTTCTATTACTTCCTGGCCCCCGGTGGGCCTTCAACGGTCACGCCATACCTTGCTTCTCTGTCAACTTCTTATCATATTTGTGACGCATCGATGAAAGCGGAAACCGAAAATATTTCGCTGCTGGAACGGCTCGCGCCGGGTTTGCGGATCGATCGGTTGAAGAGCAGCCCGATCGTACAGATTCTCATCGCTGCGGCGCTGGTGATCCTGGTCGTCCTGATGTTTCCGCACCCCGAATCGATCGAGTACAACTACAGCCTCGGCGGAATCTGGGCCGACAAGGATATGATCGCCCCGTTTTCCTTTCCGATTCTCAAGGACGTCCAGCAGTATGAACGTGAGAGGCAGGAGGCGGCCCGCGGTGTGTACCCCGTATTCGACCGGCACGAAGAGATCGAGCGGGCGGATCTCGATTCATTGCCGGCGATCGCCCGGAACCTGGGTAACGCCGTGACCGCCCGCATCCGGTGGCGGAAAACCCGCTCGCAGCAGGATTCTCTCGATTTCGAGTCAGCCGCCGCGCGCCTCCCGTTCCCGCTTTCCGAGAATGAGTGGAGGGACTTGATTCAGTGGTCCCTCGCTGAAAAAGGAGGCCCGGCCGAAGCAAGTTCCAACCTCGGACGCATCCTCATGAAAAGCGCCGCGGAGGCTCTTCGCATCGGAATCCTTGACCAGCAGAAGACCCATCGGCTGCGCAGTTACGTGTCGGTCCGGAAAGGGGTCATGGAAGAGGTTCTTCCCTACGAGCGGGTCTACGACCCGGCCGACGCCGCGGCCGCCGCGATCGCGAAGTCGGATTTGCCCCCCGGCGCGAAGGGGTTCCCTTCAATCGCATCGAAGATTATGCGGGCCGCCCTTCGCCCCAATCTGGTTTACAATTCCCTCGAGACAAACCGTGAAATCGACGAAGCCCAGGACAACGTGCCGCGGAGCATCGGGTTCGTGCAGGAGAATGAGCGGATTATCGGCAGGCATGACCGGATCACGGAGGAAAACAAGCAGAAGCTCGATTCGTTCGAGAAGGCGAAAATCGAGCGGGGCGCGGAGGCCACCGACTGGAAACACTGGGTGGGCATTTTCCTGCATGTCGTCCTCGTCGTCGGGTTGTTCGGCATCTATCTGTACCTTTTCCGCAAGCGGATCTACGAGGATAACGCAAAGCTGACCCTGATCGGCCTGATCATCCTGATGGAAACGTTCTTCGCCTACCTCACCTCCGCGGCCAATCTATCGGAGCCGGTCGATTATCTCATTTTCGTGCCTGCCGCCTCGATGCTCTTCGCCATCATTTTCGACTCGCGGGTGGCGTTTTACGGCACGGTGACGATCGCCTTCCTCATCGCGGGCATCAAGGGGAACGATTACGCCGTAGCGCTGACCTCGCTCTTCGCCGGCGCGCTCGGAGCGTACACCGTAAGAGACATCCGCAACAGGACGCAGATCTTCCGGTCCCTCATGTTCATCTTTCTCGGATATTCGTTGTCCATCGTGGCCCTTTCTTTTGAAAGAAACGAAAACTTCAACGCGATCCTCACCTCGCTCACCTACGCGATGGCAAATTCTATTTTCTCTCCCGTGCTCACGTACGGCCTTCTGATTTTCTTCGAGCGCGTTTTCAGGGTCACGACAGACCTCACGCTTCTGGAGCTCTCGGATTTCAACCAGCCGCTTCTGCGGCAACTCGCCGAGAAGGCGCCCGGCACGTTTCACCACAGCATGCTTCTGGGGACGCTCGCAGAGGCGGCGGCAGACTCCATCGGCGCGAATTCGATTCTCGCCCGGGTAGGCGCCTACTACCACGACATCGGCAAGATGCTGAAGCCCGAGTACTTTGTCGAGAACCAGGTCGGCCCGGTGAACCGGCACAACCGGCTGAAACCGCGGATGAGCGCCCGGATCATCGCATCGCACGTCACAGAAGGAGTCGAGCTGGGAAGAGAGTGGGGCCTGCCCGCGAAGATTCTGGACTTCATTCCCCAGCATCACGGAACGACGCTGATCTCGTACTTCTACGACAAGGCGCTCCATCAGGCGGCCCGAAAGAACGCAAAGGAAACGGTGGCGGAGCAGGATTACCGCTATCCGGGACCCAAGCCGCAATCGAAAGAGGCCGGCATCGTCATGCTCGCGGACTCTGTTGAAGCGTCGACGCGGGCGCTGACGGAGGTGACGCCTCAGTCGCTCGAATCCGCAATTCAGAACATGATCAAACAACGATTCGCCGAGGGTCAGCTCGATTACTGCGAGCTCACGCTGAGGGACCTGACGAGGATCAAGGATGCATTTCTGAAAATCCTGTTCGGGATCCACCACCAGCGGATTCAGTATCCCGAGCAGCGCGAGGAAGCGGGGCTTCGCAAGGCCGATCCCGCACGGCGGGATGCACCCCCCGCATTTGTGTCCGCTCCGTCGAGACCCGGTCCCGTTCTGCGGGACGAGGCGGGACAGGCCGGAACGGGCCGGGCCGATTCCACGCCGGCGGATCCCGGCGAGCTCGAGGCGATTCCGGACGGTCCCGCTTTGCGGGACACGGCAGGGATTCCCGATGACGAAGCCGGGGAATCAACTGAACCCCCAAACCCCGATAAGCCGGAATGAGAGAACACCTTCGTTCCTACCTTCATTTTCTGACGCTCGAAAAGAACGCCGCCGCGAACACCGTCGCTTCCTACACGTTCGACCTCTCGCGGTACTTGCGCTTTCTCGAAGAACTGGGGGTGCGTGAGATCGGCCGCGTGCGGGAACCTGACGTTGAAAAGTTCGTCGCCCGGCTGAGGAAGAACGGGCTCTCGCCGCGCAGCGTCTCGCGGAATCTTTCCGCCGTCAAGATGTTTCACAAGTTCCTGACAGGCGAAAAGGTATCGGCGCGGGATCCCGCCCGGATGATCGATTCTCCCAAACTCTCCCGGGCGCTGCCCGACGTCCTGAACCCCGACGAGGTCGAGGCGATCCTGAAAGAACCGCCGACGCGGGAAGATCTGGGGAAGCGCGACCGCGCGATTCTCGAGACGCTCTATGCCACGGGCATGCGCGTATCGGAGATCCTCGGGCTGAGAAAATCGAACGTGGATAAACGCGGGGGATTCGTGCGGATATTCGGAAAAGGGTCGAAGGAAAGGATCGTGCCGATCGGCGGGTCTGCCCTCCGCTGGATCGACCGCTATCTCAGGGATGTCCGTCCGAAGCTTTCAAAAAACGGGAGCGGGGAGGAGATCCTCTTCCTCAACGCGCGCGGGAAACCGATGTCCCGGATGTCGATCTGGAATATCGTGAGCCGCTACGCGGTCAAATCCGGCCTCCGGAAACATGTCCATCCGCACACGCTCCGCCATTCCTTCGCGACGCACCTGCTCGAGGGGGGAGCGGATTTGAGGGCCGTGCAGGAAATGCTCGGTCACTCGGACATCGCGACGACCCAGGTCTATACGCACATCGACCGGGAATACCTGAAGGAAGTCCACAAGACATTTCACCCGCGCGGTTGATTTCGGAATAACTTCATGCACCTCGGAACGGCGAAAACAATGACGGTGGCCGACCTCCGGAAGGAAGTGGTCGGGCTCGAGACGAGGATCCCCCTTCTGGACGGATCGGAGCGGCGATACGTTTTTCTCGACAATGCCGCTAGCACGCCGACGTTCGCGAGCGTCCTCCGGTGTATCGAGGATTTCATGCCCTGGTACTCCGGCGTCCACCGCGGCATGGGATTCAAGGCGATCGTCGCGACGAACGTGTACGACGAGACACACAGGATTGCAGGTGCATTCGTCGGCGCCGATCTGGATACCAACGCGGTGCTGTTCTCCAAGAACACGACGGAATCGATCAACAAGCTCGCCAACCGGTTCGGGTTCAAACCGGACGATGTGCTGATCACGACGGGCATGGAGCACCATTCGAACGATCTGCCGTGGCGAAAATATTGCCGCACCCTGCACATCGGCATCGATTCAGAAGGCGGCGTCGACCTCATTGCGCTCCGGAAGGAAATCGCCGCCCGCCGCGGCTCCGTCCGGCTCGTGGCGGTCAGCGGCGCCTCGAACGTCACGGGAATCTGCAACCCCATCCATGAAATTGCCGAATGGGCTCACGCCGCCGGGGCGAAAATATTCGTCGATGCGGCTCAGCTCGCTCCTCACAGAGCCATCGACATCCTTCCGGACGACGATCCGGGGCACATCGATTTTATCGCCTACTCCGCCCACAAGATCTACGCGCCGTTCGGCATCGGGGTGCTGGTGGGGCCGCTCGAGTTTTTCAATGCCGGTTCTCCCGACCTGGTCGGGGGCGGGACAGTGTCGTACGTCGGGACTGACGATGTCGAGTGGGGCAGCCCTCCGCAGAAGGAAGAGGCGGGAAGCCCGAACGTCGTCGGGGCGGTCGCGCTGGCGGAGGCAATCTCCCTCCTCCGAAGCGTCGGGATGGAGGCGATCGCGGAGCACGAGCGCGAGCTCCTGGAGTATACGCTCGGGCGCATGACAAAGCTGCCGCGCGTTCGAATGTATGGCCCGCTGACCGACCTGAAGAGGAAGGTCGGCGTCATACCGTTCAATGTCGACGGGATGGACCACTCGCTTGTGGCGACGATCTTGAGCGCCGAGGGCGGCATCGGCGTGCGCAACGGCAATTTTTGCGCACAGCCGTACATGAGAAAATTGCTGAACGTATCTCCGGAGGAAGAGAAGTCGAAGCGGGCATCCCGCTGCGACAATCCCACCCTGCCGGGCATGGTGCGCGCCAGCTTCGGCTGTTATAATAATCAAGAGGATGTCGATATCTTCATCGACATGCTGGGTCGCATCGTGCGTAACGAACAGAAGGGGGCGTACTCGATCGATCCGGAAACGGGGGTCTATTCGGCCCGGGGATTTGAGATCGACGCCGGCAGGCACTTCCGGTATTTCAACGCGTTCCATGTCCAGGGGAAAGGCGAGGAGATCGCATAAGCGCCGGATTAAGAGATGCAGGACCAACTGTACATACTGCCCATTCTCCTGTTTTCCGTCGTGATTCACGAGATCTCGCACGGATGGATGGCCTTGCGGCTGGGGGACACGACCGCCAGAGACATGGGGCGGCTGACCTTGAACCCGATTCCGCATATCGACCCGATCGGATCGGTGCTCGTGCCGCTCTTCTCGCTCTTCGTGGCCGGGCGCGTGATGATCGCGTGGGCGAAGCCCGTGCCGGTCAACCCTCTCAACTTCTCCAATATGCGGCGGGACGACATTCTCGTCTCGGTGGTGGGGCCGCTGTCGAACTTCGTGCTTTCGTTCGCGTGTACGATCATCTTCATCATTCTTAAGAAGATCGAACCGCTCCTTCCGGATTCAATTCCCGTCCTGAACGAAGCATTGGGCTTTTTCTTGAAGATGTTCCTGGGGGGAATCTCGCTGAACATCATGCTCGCTGTATTCAACATGATACCGATACCCCCGCTCGACGGATCGCACGTCGTGGCGTCGCTCCTGCCCGACGAAATGAGCGCAAAGTACAGAAGCCTCGGATTCTTCGGGATTTTTATCATCCTGATGCTCATGCGCTGGGCCCCGTTCGCCCTGCTCTTCAGGGAGGTCATCGGGGCGCTCGCTTACCCGTTCGAGTTGCTCATCGAGCTCTTCCTCTAAGCTCACCATGTCTCGCTCCAGGCGGATCGTCATTCTCGCTGAAGGAAAATTCGGGCCGCTCGAATCGAAGACGGCGAATCAGGCGATCCGGTACCTGCCGGATCAGGTGCTCGGCGTGATCGACAGCCGCAAGGCCGGCCAGAGCGCGCAGGACGTGCTCGGCTTTGGAGGAGCGATACCGATCTTCGCCGACCTGAAATCGTCGCTGCCGCTCGGTCCGGACACGCTGCTTATCGGCATCGCGCCCACGGGCGGGATGCTGCCTGAGGCGTGGCGGTCAATTATAATTGATGCGATCGCCTCGAAGCTGGAGGTGATGAGCGGACTGCACACGCGTCTCAGGGACGATGAAGAAATCGCCGGCCTGGCAAGGCGAAACGGCGTCCGGCTGATCGAGCTGCGGGGAATACCTCCGGAATATGAGGTCGTGGCGCAGGGGCACTGGAAGCAACGGCAGGCGAGAACTATTTTGACGGTCGGCAGCGATTGCAATGTCGGGAAGATGACCGCATCGCTCGAATTGCACCGTGAATTTTGCCGCCGGGGATTGAAGTCGGACTTTGTCGCGACCGGGCAGACCGGAATTCTCCTGTCGGGCAGGGGCGTCGCCGTCGACTCGGTCATCAGCGATTACGTCGCCGGAGCGATCGAGCTCGCGGTTGACAAATCGGCCGCCGCCGGCAGCGAGTTTATTCACATTGAAGGGCAGGGTTCGCTGACGCATCAGGGATACTCGGGTGTCACACTCGGACTGATGCACGGCGTGATGCCGGATGCGATGGTCATGGTGCACCATCCCGCCCGGCACACCGACGACTATGGCTTCCGGATCGACGACCTCAAACGCCTGATTGAGCTGCACGAAATCATTCTCGAGCCGTTCAAGCGCTCGAAGGTCGTGGGCATTGCCGTCAACACGGTCGGCATGAACGCGCAGGAGATCGCCGCCGCGAAGCGAATGCTGGAGGATCAAACGGGCCTGCCCGCCGCCGATGTCCTGACGGACGGTCCGGCCATGCTCGCCGATGCCCTCGAACGCTATCTCGAACGGGAAGCTGTTCGCGAGGACATCCGGAGGTGAACCGCGCGATACTATCTATAAGCCCATGATTGTCATGAAGTTCGGCGGCACGTCGGTTGAAGACGCGGCCGCAATCCGGAGGGTGATCGAGATCGTTCGGCGGGACCTAAGCCGGGCCCCGCTCGTCGTCGTTTCCGCATGCTCGGGAGTGACGAACGACCTCGTCCACGCGGCGCAGGCGGTGCGCGACGGCGACGAAACGCGAGCTCTTTCGATATTGACCGCAGTTCGGGATCGCCACCGGAAACTCATCGACGAGCTTCTGGAGAAAAAAGACGGACTTCTCAATGTGGTGGACAAACTATTTGACGACCTGCGGAATCTAATCCATGGCGTCTACCTGCTGGGCGAGTTGACGAACCGCTCCCTCGACGCGATCACCGGCTGCGGCGAACTGCTTTCTTCGCTGATCATCCATGCGGCAACGGAGGCATCGGGCGTACCGGCCGCTATCGTCGATGCGCGCCGGGTGATGGCGACCGATCGGTCGTTCGGCACTGCGGTGCCGGAGGTCGGGAAGGTCGGTGCAAGTGCCAGGGAACTCTTTCTGCCGCCGCTTAAGAGAGGAATGGCGGTTGTGACGCAGGGGTTTATCGGCGCGGCGGAAGACGGAACCCCCACGACGATCGGCAGGGGCGGTTCCGACCTGAGCGCGTCGATATTCGGGTCGGCGCTCGACGCCGAAGAGATTCAGATCTGGACAGACGTCGACGGGATGATGACCGCCGACCCGAGGATCATCCGCGAAGCCCGACCCATCGACGTCTTGAGCTTCGACGAGGCGTCGGAGCTGGCATATTTCGGGGCGAAAGTGCTTCATCCGAGGACCATCCTGCCGGCGGTCCGGAAGAATATCCCGGTCCGGGTTCTGAATTCCCGGCGTCCGGAGTTTACCGGCACGCTGATCGTCGAGCATAAATCCGGTCCCGAGTCCCGCCTGCCCCGCAAGCGGGACGAGCGGGACTCGGCGGGACACGGCAGGGATGATCCCGCACAGCGGGATGACGGGGTGATCAAGTCGATCGCCTGCAAGCGGGGAATCGTCGTGATCAATGTCGGTTCCTCCCGCATGCTCATGGCGCACGGTTTTTTGGCCAGGCTCTTTTCGATTTTTGCCAATTATGAAAAGAGCGTCGATGTCGTCGCCACCTCGGAGGTGAGCGTTTCGCTTACCGTCGACAGCGAGGACCGGCTGCCGGAAATTATCAGGGATCTCGAGAAGATCGGCGACACGCGCTCCGCCCGGAATAAAGCGATCATCTGTGTCGTCGGCGAGGGGATGAAACATACGCCGGGGATCGCAGCCCGGATTTTCGGCGCCCTGGCCGGTGCGCGGGTCAATATTGAAATGGTCTCGGAAGGGGCGTCGGAAATAAACCTCACCCTTGTCGTCGACGAAAAAGATGTCGAGAGGGCGGTCAGGGTCCTGCATGAAGAGTTTTTTACGGGGAAGGATTAGATTGGAGCAGTTTCGATATAAAGCCGACCGGTTGTGGTGCGAGCGCACCGACCTCGAGGAGTGCGCGGTGCAGTTCGGCACGCCGCTTTACGTGTACAGCAGGCAGTCGGTGATCGATCATTGCCGGTGGATCGAGAGCGCCTTCGGCAGCGAGGATCACCTCTCGTGCTACGCCCTCAAGGCAAATTCAAATCCGTCTATTCTCCGGATCCTGGCCGGCGAACGCATCGGCGCGGACGTCGGATCGGCCGGCGAGCTCGGCCTGGCCCTGGACGCGGGTTTCCCCGCCGGCCAGATCACGTTCAGCGGCGTCGGGAAACGGGACGACGAGCTTGCGGGGGCGATCCGGCAGGATATTCTATCGATCAACGCCGAGTCTGAGGAAGAACTGAAGGTTATCAGCGGCATCGCGCAAGAGCTTCATAAGAGGGCGAGGGTCTCGGTAAGGGTAAACTTCGACATCCAATCGGACACGCATTCATATTTGACAACGGGCCGCAAGCACAACAAGTTCGGCGTCGAGTTATCCCGTGCAGAAGAGGTGTTCCGGGAGGCCTCGAATTTGCCAGGCATCGAGTTGCTCGGCGTCCACAGCCATATCGGTTCGCAGATCACCAGCGGCGAGACATTTGCCGCGGCGGCGCGGGCCATCGTCGAATTGATAGACCGGCTGCGGCGCCATGGGGTCAAACTCAGCCACCTGAACTTCGGGGGAGGGTTCGGGGTCCGGTACCGGGATTATGTGGCGCACCCGCGGCTGCCCGTGGAGCCCGAAAACCCGGAATCGAACCTGACGACGGTGAGCATGCTGAAAGAGATTCTGCCCATTCTCCGCAGCGCCGGGTGCAAGATCCTGATTCAGCCCGGCCGGTCGATGGTCGCCCACGCCGGCATTTTGGTCACGAAAGTATTGTACAAGAAACGAAGCGGCGGGAAAACCTTTATTATCGTCGACGCGGGCATGAACGACCTGATCAGGCCGAGCCTGTATCAATCCTACCACCAGATCGTGCCGTTGAATGTCCGTCCCGCAGAACGGGATGGCCATGAAGTCGTGGATGTCGTCGGTCCGCTGTGCGAGACCGGCGATTTCTTCGCCCTGGATCGCGCAATGCCCTCCGTGGAACGCGGCGAGTACCTGGCGGTGTTGTGTACAGGAGCGTACGGTTATGTGCTTTCGTCGAATTACAACGGGAGGCCCAGGCCCGCGGAAGTCCTGGTGGACGCCGACCGGAGCGAATTAATTTCCGACCGCGAGCCGCTGGAAAAATTGTTTGCGAAGAGGAGCGTATGAGCTCGCTGAACGTCGCCGTCGTGGGCGCCACCGGACTTGTCGGCAGAAAGATGCTGCAGGTGCTGGAAGAACGCCGATTTCCGGTCGCCGAGCTCCGCCTTCTTGCCTCGGCGCGCTCTGCAGGCCGCTCGATGAAGTTCAACGGGAAGGAATATACCGTCCGGAAGCTCGAGCCCGGGAGTTTCGAGGGGGTCAAGCTGGCGCTATTTTCCGCGGGAGCGGCCGTGAGCAAGGAATTTGCCCCGGCGGCGGTCAGATCGGGCGCGCTTGTCATTGATAACAGCAGCGCGTTCCGAATGGATGAGGGCGTGCCTCTTGTGGTTCCCGAAGTGAATCCCGAGGAGATCGCGAAGCACAAGGGGATCATCGCCAATCCGAACTGCTCTACTATACAGATGGTCGTCCCGCTGAAGCCCCTGCACGATCGATGGAAGATCAAACGGCTTGTGATCGCGACGTATCAGTCTGTGACCGGCGCCGGGAAGCGTGCCCTGAGCCAGCTTGAATCGGAACTTGCGAAGGAACCGAACCCGGAGAGAAAGTTTCCGCATGCGATCGCGTACAATGTGATGCCGCAGATCGACGTCTTCTTCGAGGACGGCTATTCGCGCGAGGAGCGCAAGATGAAGGATGAAACGAGAAAGATTCTGGGCGACGGTTCGATACGGATCACCGCGACCTGCGTCCGGGTCCCGGTCGTCGGTGGGCACAGCGAGGCCGTCAACGTCGAGTTCGAGCGGCCCTACGATCTCGACGAAGTCCGGAGCGTCCTCGGGCAAACCCCCGGCGTTTGCATACAGGACGACGTCGGCCAGTCGGTCTATCCGATGCCGATCTGGTCGCATGAAAAGGATGAAATATTCGTCGGGCGCCTCCGCCGCGACGAGAGCATTCCGAACGGTCTCAATCTCTGGATCGTATCGGACAATTTGCGCAAAGGAGCGGCCACCAACGCCGTCCAGATCGCCGAAGCATGGCTGAAAAACCGACATTAAACCACGAACCACTATCACTCAATTCAAAGGAGTACCAACAATGAAGCAGCTCATGGCTTGCGCCCTTCTCTTTTCGACGCTGGCAGTCGCACACGATATGAAAAGTTTGAAGGTGGGGGAGAGCGTCCCGCCTTTCGCCCTGAAGAACTACGACGGAAAGGAACTCAGCCTCCCGAAGGTATTGAAAGAAAACAAACTCACCGTCCTCATGTTTATCTCGACGGAATGCCCCGTCTCCAACGGCTACAACGAGCGGATGGAGCAGTTGTATGCGACGTACTCCAAGAAAGGGGTCGCCGTCATCGGCATCAATGCGAACAAAGCTGAGGATGTGAAAGCCATCGCCGAGCACGCGAAGAAGCACGGCTTCGAGTTTCCGATCCTCAAGGACGAGCGAAACAAGGTGGCCGATCAATACGGCGCGCAGGTAACCCCGGAAACGTACGTGCTGAACCCGGCGGGCAAGCTGGTCTATCACGGCCGTATCGATGACAGCAGAAATCCGGCGAAAGTGCAGTCCCATGATCTCGCCGATGCGCTCGACAAGCTGCTCGCCGGTAAGGAAGTGACGGTAACCGAGGCAAAGGCATTCGGATGCACCATTAAAAGAATCGTCACTGACTAAAGACGTGCGCAAGGCGGGATTCCGGTTCAAGGATACTATAACCGGCAGGACTCGGCGCGGGTTCGGATTTCTGATATTTGTGCTGATGATGGTCGCTGCCCCGGCTTGGGGAATCCGAGCGGCTCCCGCAGAGCCGGATCCGGGTGGAAGCCGGGCGGGGCGCCGCGATCTTCCGAGGGTGGACAAAATCCGGGTCGCCGATCTGAAGGAGATTCTTCGCAAAGACTCGGGAAAGGTCATCCTCGTCAACGCGTGGGCGACGTGGTGCAAACCCTGCCAGGACGAAATCCCGGGCATTCTCAGGCTGAGGAAGGCGTTTCGGGGGAAGCCCTTTCGTCTGATACTTCTTTCAGCCGACGACGCCGACGATCTCAATAAGAAGGTGCGTCCGATGCTGAAGAAGTTCAAGGTGGATTTCCAGTCATACCTGATGAACGACAAGAGCGACCAGGCGTTCATCTCCGGGATGAGCAGCGAGTGGAACGGCGCGCTGCCGACGTCCTTCCTCTACGACCGGACCGGCAAGCTGAAGGCGACGCTGGTCGGAGAACGGACTTACCGCCAGTTCGAAGACGAGGTGACGAAATTGCTGGAGAACTGATGGGCCGGTAGTCTGTTTGGAAATCAAGGGCCCAATTGGTATAATAAAAAAGTCATCCCGCCATCCCTCACCTGGGTGACGGGATTTTTTTAATCACCCGGAGCGCATGAAAAAACCGTTTCGCGACCGCGTTAAAGAAGGGCCCATCGTCGGCGATGGCGCCATGGGAACGCTGCTCGATCTCTACGGGTTCGTAGAGCTGCCCCATGAGCTCCGAAACATCAAAAACCCCGACGTCGTCGAGCGGGTGCACCGCGAGTACATTGCCGCGGGCTCCGAAATAATCGAAACCAACACGTTTTCCGCAAACCGCCTCCGCCTTACCCAGTTCCACCTCCAGAACAGCCTCCGGGACATCAATCTCCGGGGAGTCGAGATCGCCCGGCAGGCGGCCGGCGAAAATGTCTATGTCGCAGGCGCGGTGGGCCCGACCGGAATGCTCCTCGAACCCATCGGCAAGATCAAACGCCAGAAGGCGAAAGACGCGTTCAAAGAGCAGATCGAGCTCCTGGTGCAGGCGGGCGTCGATTTGATCATGCTCGAAACATTCGTCAGCCTTCAGGAACTCGACGACGCGCTGGAAGTCGCGAAGGGCCTGACCGATCTTCCGATCGTCGCGCAGAAAGCCTTTGCCGAGGACGGCGCGATCCTCAGCGGCTCGTTCCCGATCGACGTCATCAACCATCTGATCGATCAGGGAGCCGACGTGGTGGGGGCCAATTGCACGGTCGGCCCCCAGCGGATGTTCTCGATCATCCGGAACGTCCACAAGGACGGGGTCATCCTTTCCGCCCAGCCGGCGGCGGGGATTCCCACGCTTCTCAACGGACGCTCGATTTACCACACGACGCCGGAATACCTCGCCTCGTATGCGAGCGAGCTCGTCGAATCCGGCGTGACGCTGATCGGCGCGTGCTGCGGCTCGACGCCCGAGCACATCCGGGCGATCGCGGAGACGGTCAAAGGGCTGAAGGTCGGCCATTCATCCCCGAGGGTGGAGGCGAAATCGAGGGAGAAGATTCACGCCGATCCCGAGCCGAAATACTATGTCGAGGCATCCCGCTGGTCGAGGTTCTCCCGGAACGTCGGGAAGAAATTCATGACCACCGTCGAGCTCGACATTCCGCGGGGGCTGGACATGACGAGCGTGTACGAGGGGGCGCAATTCTGCTACGAGCGAAAAATCGACGCCGTCAATATCACCGAGGGCGCGCGCGCGCGGCTGCGCATGAGCTCGATCGCAATTTCGTTTCAGATCCAGCAGCGCGTCGGGATCGAAGCGATGTGCCACCGGGCGGCCCGCGACCACAACCTGATCGG
>DASQAZ010000072.1:0-4526 GCA_035635475.1 Bacteroidota bacterium
GACGTATCGTGCCGGCGGAAAAGGGGGGCAGAATGTGAATAAGGTCGAGACCGCCGTCCGCATCGTTCACAAACCTAGCGGCATTGTCGTGGCGTGCCAGCAGGAACGCTCACAGTTTCAGAATCGGGAGCGTGCGATGAAGATGCTTCGCGCGAAGCTCTATGAGATGAAAACCATGGAACAGACAGCATCGATCACGGCACAGCGCCGATTAATGGTCAAGAGCGGCGACAGGAGCGACAAGATACGCACATACAATTATCCCCAAAATCGTCTCACGGACCACCGGATCGGGTTGACGCTGTATAACCTCACCGAGATACTGGACGGGAAGCTGGATGACCTCATCGAGCAGTTGAAGCTGGCCGATCGGGCTGAAAAACTCCAGTCGAGCGCCGGTTAACCTCCGTCGGGCAGCTCGACTGCCGGATCCTCCCCGTGGATTTTTAAGACTCCCCTTATTTTGTCACCTTCCTCTGGGCGAAAAAGAATTCTTTGAGAATCGCCCCGCACTTTTCCTCCAACACCCCTCCCTCAGTATGAACACGATGGTTGAGGCGGGTGTCATTCGTTATAGTATAGAGTGATGTGCAGGCTCCGGCCTTCGGATCGTATGCGCCGAACACGAGCCTTGGGATTCTCGCCAGAACGATGGCGCCCGCGCACATAGGGCATGGCTCGAGCGTGACATAGATGGTGCATCCTTCCAACCTGCGATTCCCGACATATGAGGCTGCCGCGGTCAGCGCGATCATTTCGGCATGAGCAGTCGGATCCTGCAGCGTTTCGATCTGATTCGAACCCTTTCCGATCACGAGACCGTTTTTCATGATCACGGCCCCTATCGGGACCTCTCTTCGTTTGAGAGCAATCTCAGCCTCGCGGAGTGCCAATTCCATCCAATATGTGTGTTGCCGCTTGTCAGTCGTCACGATTCGTTTCCTCGGGTCAAACTATCTTTCAGATTGACAGTATAGCCAAAAGCCGCTATTCCGGCAACTCCAACAGCTCAAATTCCGGGTCAGGCCTCCGGAAATTCACGCACATCGGGGAATTTTCATTGACTTTACGGCCAATTTTGGGTAATTTGCATTTCCTTTAGACTAATCTAAGCGCTTGATAAAGAACCGCCTCCCCCTCTTCCTCACACTTGTGTGGGGTGGACTCTCTGTCGCTTCTGCACAGAGTCCATTCAACATCTATTTTGGCGACATCCATTCTCAGACCTGGTATTCGGACGGCAACAAAGAAAAGGATACCAACACCTACAGAAAACCGGTAGCCCAGGCGATTACGTATGCGCGGGATGTTGCCACGAACATGAACTTCCTGGGAGTGAGCGATCACAACCATCATGGGAGTTCGGATCTTCACATGAATCCCGGTTACTGGCGCGCCGGAAACGCTGAGGCAGACTCGATGAATCAGGACGGTGTCTTCGTCGGGATGCGCGGCCAGGAGTGGGGTGTGATCAGCGGCGGTGGGCATGTTCTCGTGTACGGGACGGACAAGCTGTTCGGATGGGAGGCCGGAAACTATGATGTGTTCGTGGCGAAGTCGAATTACGGAATGTTATTTGACTCGGTGAAGAAGTACGGCGGATTTTGCTACTTTGCACATCCTCAGGGGACAGACTATAGTGGAATCTTCACGAATCCGTTCAACGCCTCCTGGGACAGTGTCGTCGTCGGCACTGCCATGAAGAATGGTCCCGCCATGAGCACGGTGATCTCGGAGAGCGACCCATCAAGTGGCGATTACACCGCACGGTATCACGATCTACTCAGGCTGGGTTACCACGTGGCTCCCTGCGCCAATCAGGATAATCATTATACTACTTTCGGTAATACGAATCAGCAGCGCACTGCCGTACTTGCAACCTCGCTGACCCGCGCCAATGTTGTCGATGCGCTGCGAAAGCGCAGAACTTACGCGACTGAGGACCACAATCTTCAATTGCGTTTTGAAGTGGGTTCTCATCAAATGGGAGAGATTTTTTCGCTTAGCGGCTCGATCCCGTTCCGCGTGAAAGTCGTGGAACCGGACGGCGACGCGATGAGCACGATTGAATTGCGGTACGGTATCCCCGGGTCGGGCAGCGCTCCCACGACTCTTACTTCGGTGGGCGGTTCGGACTCACTTGTTATCTCGCAGCCCCAACCGAGGGGCTCCACATATTACTACTATGCGTATGTGCGCGAGGTGAACGGCAGACAGGCTTGGAGCGCTCCCATGTGGATTACCATCTCGACCAACAGCCCGCCGAGTGTTTTCTCTCAGCTTTCCCCAGTTGATGGCTCTGCCGCTCAGGAGACCAACGGGACGCTCTCATGGCAAGCGTCCGTGGACGCTGATCAGTACGACGTTTATCTCGGCACCGATACAACGTTCGCGACTCCGGTCAGCGCGGATCAAACTCCGACATCGTATGCTTACTCGGGTGAGGCGTACAATACGACCTACCACTGGAAAGTGGTAGCCAAAAACTCGAATGGTCAGGTGACGGCTTCCAGCGCGCCGTGGAGTTTTATCACACACGGCCCGCCGCCCGGCGTCTTTTCGATGCTATCGCCTCCGGACGGCGCGACGGGGAGACCACTCTCCGGAATGTTTTCCTGGAGTCTATCCCCGAATGCAGTCAACTATGATGTTTATCTCGATCTGGTGAATCCACCAGTTGTCCGCGTCGACTCGAACGTGACAGATACATCGTACTCCTATCACGGGCTTTCGCCAGGGTCGACCTATCATTGGAAAGTGGTAGCGAAGAATCCGTACGGGGCCGCATCGAACACCGTCAGCAATTTCACGACTGCGAACGTTCCGCTGCCTCCCTCAGACGCGGTTCCTGCGACCATCACATCGAATAGCCTCCAATTTACGTGGACCGACAATGCATCCGATGAAAACGGATATCGGATTTATCGATCTCTCTCAGCGGGCGGTCCGTTCGCACAGGCCGGCAGCGATCTCCCGGCCAATTCTGTATCATTTGCCGATACGGGTCTGCAGGTTAATCAGCGCTACTTCTATCGGATCACCCCATTCAACGACCAGGGCGAGGGAAATTTCGCAGGGTTCAACCGGGCAACGCTGGCATCACCCCCCGGGCAGCCCGTAGCGTCAAACGCTTCTTACCGGTCGTTGACGCTGACAATCGATCCGGGGCCAAATCCGGGGTCGACACAATTCTCGATCATGGCATCGATGGATTCCTCGCAATTCTACGTCGGACAGGATGGCTCATTTGGTTCGACGCCCTTCTGGCAGACATATTCGTCCTGGGGCGCAAGCTCCGGGATCAGAATGAGCGGGCTGCACAGCTGCCATGAGTATGGATTTACCGTGCTCGGCAGAAATGGTGACAGTGTTTCGACGGCGGCGGGATCTCAGGGGACCCAGGTGCTTCCGTGTTTCTCGGCAGCGAGGACGACTGCGCCTGGTTGGAACATGGTTTCACTTCCGCTTGATATGAAGAACCCGAGGACCTCAACCATTTTCCCGTCGGCGTTATCGAAGGCGTTCTCATATGAAGGCGGCTACGTTCGGCATGATTCATTGCGCGATGCTGTCGGTTACTGGCTCAAATTTGACACGAGTGAAGCGCTCACGTTTTCCGGTGATCCCTTGCTCCGGGATTCTATCTCGCTGGTGACCGGCTGGAACCTTGTCGGATCGATTTCCACTTCGCTCGATGTCGCTTCCATCCAGAAGGCGCCCACGGATGTGCTGATCTCACCATTTTTTGGGTTCGATGGGGCCTATATGATCGCCGATTCTCTCCAACCGGTGAGAGGATACTGGGTGAAGGCCAAGACTGCCGGCAAACTCACACTTTCTTCTCCGGCCGGAGGCCAGACCCCGATGGTCGGCAAATCAACCGCCAGGGTATCTGACTCGCGCAACTCATTTGCATTCGAGGATCTGTCGGGGCATAGGCAGGCTCTTTTCATTGCCGAGATTACGCCGGGTGAACCGGCGAACGCAGCACGCGAACTCCCTCCACTTCCACCCTCCGAAGCTTTCGATGTCCGTTTTCAGTCACAGCGGTCCGAGGAATCTATCCCGGAAGATCCCGGGATCTCTCGTCAGTTTACCATCATGCTCCAGAGTGGAGGGCAAGCGGTTAAATTTTCATGGCAGACTGCGAGTACTCCAGGCAGGATCTTTCGACTCATCGAGGGGAAGAACGCGATGACCCTGCCCGCCGCGGGATCGCTGATGCTTCCTTCGGAGACAAGAACTATTGTCCTGGAAGTCAAGGGCACGCAGACTCCGTCAATCCCGACGGCGTTCGCCCTTCATCAGAATTATCCCAACCCATTCAATCCGACAACCTCGATTGAATACGATCTTCCTGTTGCGAGCCACGTCAGCCTCATTGTCTACAATCTCCTCGGCACCGCCGTGTCGACACTTGAAGACGGTTTGCGATCGGCGGGTTATCACGAAATACGATGGCAGCCACTCCAGGCGAGCGGTGTATACTTCTACCGGCTGGAGGCTAGTAGCGCCGACAATCCTTC
>DASQAZ010000073.1:0-35737 GCA_035635475.1 Bacteroidota bacterium
CCGGAGCGTGTTCCTGTTCGTCAATTCCCAGATATCCGTTTGCCTGTACCGGCGTTCGCCCCCCTGCCGTTGAATCACCCGGCTCGTCACGATGAGCTTCTGCCCCGTCGTCGTCCATGAAGATGTGATCCACCGCTGCGACAACCGGACTGTATCCTCCCGGTATCGTTCCTTCCCGTCGAACGCATAAATCGTGGGCGGAAGCTCGACGCGCTGTCCGCCTCCTTCGAAAACAATCGCAACGACGACCGAATCTCCCGCCTGTTCGACGTCCATGGAATACGACTTCACATTCTTGAAGGACGCCGGGAGGTTCTTGCTCTTGCGGAGGTTCAAACTCCATTTACCGGAAAAGTCCGCGTGCCGCTCCCCGAATCCGAACGAAACGACGATGAGTAGTATGATCATCACGCCCTTCTTCATGCCTTTTTTCGTTTGAAAGCGTCCTGCATGTATTGAACGACCTCTTCCATTTTCATGCCCCGGGATCCCTTGACGAGCACGATGTCCGGGGGGGATGCGAGCTCAAGAAGCTTCCTCGAGAGAACGTCCTTCCGGCTGTAATGGTGCTTGACAGGCGCACGCGCGCGATCATAAATGAACCGCGCCTGCGGACCGTATGTCAGCAAGTGTTCAAACCCCATTTTGCCGAAGGCCTCTCCGATCTTTTCGTGCTCGCGCCGTGAAGCGGGGCCAAGTTCGAGCATGTCGCCCAGGACGACGATTTTCTTTCCTCCCGTCTTCATCTGAAAAAGCGTTTTCATCGCCGACACCACCGAGTCGGGATTGGCGTTGTACGTGTCGTTCAGGATCGTTACCCCGCCGGCGCGCACGACCTCCATTCGTTTCCCCACTCCGGCGAAATTCCCGAGCGCGCGCCCGATTCGTGCGCCCGAGACGCCGAACGACACACCGACGGCCGACGCCGCCAGCGCATTGGTCGCCGCGTGCAAGCCGGGCGTCCTGAGCCCTACCATAAACGAGCCCCGGTCTCGCATTTCCACAAAAAATGCGGCGCAGCCGTCATTGCCGATGCGGAGTCGCTTCCCCCGGATCCGGCCGCCGGCGAAGCCGTACGATACCTTTCGCCGCAGTTTTCGGGCCTGCGATACGACGCGCGGATCGTCGGCATTGACAAACCCGACTCCCGAAGACTTCAGCGCATCGAACAATTCCCCTTCGGCCCGCGCGACCCCTGTTATATTCCTGAAGAATTCGAGGTGTTCCCTGCCGATGGTCGTGATCAACCCATGGGTGGGCTCGAGAATGCCGCACAGGTACGCCAGCTCCCCGAAATGGTTGGTGCCGATTTCGACAACCGCAATCTCGTGTCCCCCGTGCAGCCGGAAGAGTGTCTTCGGGACGCCGATTTGATTATTGAGGTTTCCCTCGGTGCTCAGCACCGAATACCTGGTTTTCAGGACTGTTGCAATCATTTCCTTCGTCGTCGTTTTGCCGTTGCTCCCCGCGACTGCGAGGATCGGAATACTGAATTTCTTCCGGTAGACATTCGCGAGACTTCCCAGGGCCGCCGTTGTATCCCGAACGACCAGAAAGGGCCGCTCCCGGTACGCGCGCACATCGGCCCCGCAGGCGATGACCGCGCACGACGCTCCGCGCCGGAACGCAGCCTCGACGTACTCGTGTCCGTCAAGATTTTCTCCGCGGATCGCGAAGAACACTTCCCCCTCGCTGACCGACCGGGAATCCGTCGAGACTCCCCGGAATGATTTTTGCGGCAGCGCGCCGAAGTTCCACGTCGCCGTGTGTTCGATGCCGAGCAGGTCGGAGATGGTGAGCTTCACGACTGCGTGCGCAGGAATTCATCGACAACTTCATAGTCGCTGAAATGAATTTTCTCACTGTCGATAACCTGATACTGCTCATGGCCTTTCCCTGCAATCAGGACTACGTCTCCTCTTCGGGCCAGGCCGAGGGCTTTATCAATCGCCGTCTTTCGATCCGGTTCCCGGTAGACCACGGCGCCTTCGCGGACGCCGGTCATAATTTCATCGATGATACGATCCGGATTTTCGTGGCGCGGATTGTCGGATGTCACGACCGTCACGTCGCTCAGTTCGGTGGCAATCCGAGCCATCTTCGGACGCTTCGTGCGGTCCCGATTCCCGCCGCAGCCGAATACCGTGATGATCCTGCCACCGCCGCCGGCTCCGAACACGTCGCGCACCGCCGCCAACGCCTTTTGAAGCGCGTCGGGTGTGTGGGCGTAATCTATCACCGCAGTCCAGCCCTTGGGCGAACGTACCGATTCGAACCTGCCGCGAACGGACTTTATGGTTAAAATCGCCTCTTGCATGGCCTTTTTGGGAACGCCAAGCGCGACCCCGGCGCTGAACGCGGCGAGAAGATTGCTCACGTTAAACTTTCCGATCAGCGGAGATTCGATGGGCGTTTCTTCCGCGCGATGCACGATCGTGAACCTGGTCCCCTGCATCGAGAGCGAGATTTGTTTGGCACTCACGTCCGCCGGCGCGCTAATGGCGTAGGTGAGCTTCTTGCCGGCCGTCAATTCCAATATCTTCATTCCCCATTCATCGTCCAGGTTCACAATCCCCCAGGATTCCGGAGGGAGCGTTTGAAAGAGAATTTTCTTCGCATCGAAGTACGCCTGCATCGTGCCGTGGTAGTCGAGATGATCCTGCGTCAAATTGGTGAAGACCGCGGCGCCGAAAGTGAGCGCATGCACCCGATGCTGGTCGAGCGCGTGCGACGAGACCTCCATAACGGCTGCAGTACATCCGTTCTCGACCATGTCCGAAAGCAGGCGGTTGAGCTCCAGAGAGTCGGGCGTCGTTTTCTCCGCCGGAACCATACGGCCGCCGAACGAGTATTCGATAGTTCCGATCAAGCCCGTTTTCATCCCCTGTGATTCGAGAATGCTCTTGAGGAGGTACGTTGTCGTCGTTTTCCCGTTGGTGCCGGTGACACCGACGAGCTTCAGTCTGCCGGAGGGGTTGCGAAAAAAGGCCGAAGAGATCTCGGCAAGCGCGATCCTCGAATCTCTCACGACAACCTTCACGACGCCGGCATGCATAAAGTACGAATCGGGCATCGCGGCATCGTCCTCGAGAACCACCACCTTTGCGCCGTTATTCACCGCATCGGCAATGAATTTGTGGCCATCCAGCTCATTTCCGCTCACGGCTACAAAAAGGTCTCCTCGCGTGACTTTCCTTGAATCATTCTGGATTGCGTGCACTTCGATCTCGTGAGTCACAACCATCTGTCCGTAAACGGTCTGAAACATCTTGGCGACCGTGACCCGTTCGAGCAGCTTTGATAGCGTCATAGATTGTACATCACTTATAACGTCGAAATCCTCAAGAACGGTCGCCATCACGAATCAGACCATGACTACGATTAGCGGGCTCTTCAATTTTCCAGCAACGCCGCCGGGCGGGACTGACAGGTCAGAACGACTCTCATCCCCGGGCGGGCAATCGATCCGGCGGGGGGAGACTGGCTGACAACGGTCCCCGATCCATTGACAACGGGCAGAAACTTCCCCAACGATAGAAGATTGACGGCCCTGCGAAGGCTGCATCCTTTCACGTCCGGCACAACCCCGGTCGCTGCGGTGTCGGGCACATCCTTCCCGATCCGGGCGGCAAGGGCGCCCGCTTCTGAATCAATAAGCAACGCGTTTTTCGCGTTCGTGTCGTCATTCCGGGCCGGAGGCGCGAAGATATCCGACGTTGCAATCAGGCGTTGAGCGATCGCCCGGAACACCGGGGCGCTTGTCAACCCGCCGGTATAGCTCCCTCCCCGCGGGTTGTCCATCATGACGAGACACACAATCTGCGGATCGTCGCTGGGGAAAAACCCGACAAAGGAAGCGGTATAGCTCGACTTCTCGTAATGGCCTTCGGCATACTTTTTCGAGGTCCCGGTCTTACCGGCGATTTTCAGCCCGGGCAGTGCGGCGCTTTTTCCCGTGCCATGTTCCACAACACCTTCAAAAAAATCCGTCATCGTCCGCGCGGAGCCCGCCGAGATCACACGCCGGATTTGTTGGGGATGGCCGGACCGGACGACCTGCCCGGTCTGGTCCTGTTCCTTCATAAATAAATACGGCTTCATCAGGATCCCCCCGTTTGCAACCGCGGCGTACGCGGCGGCGATCTGGATCGGGGTCACGCCGACTTCATAGCCGAACGCAATCGTATTCAACGTCGTCGCGGACCACTCGGACGGCTTTTTCAGCACTCCGCTGACTTCACCGGGGAGCTCCAGGTTCGTGGCAATTCCGAATCCGTAATCTCTTGCCATCGTATAGAGGCGTTCGCTCCCGATGATATTGCTTATCTTTGCCATGACAATATTGCTTGAATACTCGATCGCTTCCCGGAAACTGATCCAGCCCTCCTTGTGCGTGTCGGTGATCGTCCGGGTTTTTCCGTTCACCACGGAAACCACGTAGGTGCCGTTCTCGGCATAGAAGGGCGTTTCCGGAGCCACGAGTCCGCTTTCCAATGCCGACGATGCGGTGACGATCTTAAAAATCGATCCGGGTTCGAACATGTCCGTGACCGCTCTCAGTCTCTGTGCCTGAGGCGAACAATTCCTGAAATTATTCGGGTCGAGGTTCGGACACTGGGCAAGCGCGAGTATTTCTCCGGTCTTCGGGCGCAGGATGATGGCAACACCGGCGTCGGCATTGCACTGTTCGATCCCCTTCTTCAGTTCCTGCTCGGCAATCGCCTGCATTTGCATGTCGATCGTCAGGAAGATGTCCGAACCGTTGACGGGCTCGACGCGGGGGTAGTCGACCGACGGGCGGGCGTGCCCGAGCCCATCGCGCTGGAACACGACGTAGCCGTCGGCCCCGCGCAGCTCGTTATCGAACTCCGCCTCGATCCCGGCGATTCCTTTGTTATCGAGATCCGTCGAGCCGATCAACTGGCCGGCGACCTGATCGTGATAGAGGCGCTTGGGCTCGGAGCGGACGACGAGCCCGCTAAAGTCCTTCGCGTCGATTTTCTTAAGATTGCCGACATCGACGATGCGTTCCAGCCAGACGAAACGCGAATCTGATCGCAGCCTCTGGAGGTATTCCCCCGGAGGTTTTCCGAACACCTTCGAAAACTTTTTCGCGATCAGGCGCGCGTCTTCCACGGCGACCTTGGGATCGGCGGCATACGAAACGAACACGCTGTTCGAGGCGATGACCGATCCGTTGCGGTCATAGAGGCTTCCCCTCGCCGCCGGAAGAGGTACCTTTGCCTGATACTGTCTCTGCGCAAGCTGCCGGTATTTCTGGTACTGCACCACCTGGACCTCGGCGAGCCGCACCGCGACGACCGCAAACGACGCAAGGATTACCGTCAGCAGCAGCCTCACGCGTGCTGTCGTCGAGCCCGCCGGACTCGAATCCCTTTGGCGCACGATGTTGTTTTCCTGGTGACTCATCGGACCGCGCTTGCTGTGATGACCTGCGTTAACCCTTATTCAGTTTCGAGACTCTCGAGCTTCTCCCCATCGACCGGGAACGAGGCTGGCTGTTCCTTCGGGTAGGTAAGGCCGAGTTGAGCGGCGATCTTGCCGATGCGCTCAAGGTTGGATTTCTTGTTAATCTCGGCTCTCAGAAGATCGTTTGCATTCATGATTTTCTGGTACTGTGCCTGCGCCGCGTTGACTTCGACCGCGACACGATCTACGGTAATCTTATTCCAGACGTAGAAAACAATCAGCAGAGATATTGCAACGAGCGCGGCTATTATATTGAAAGGCGAGCGCTTGCGCCGCCTGACCGGCCTGTTGCTTCTCGGAAGAATATCATTCGCCCGGGGGCCCGATGCCTCGCCGTTGTAAACGTACCGGCGCTCCGGCTGGTGTTGTGCGACCGCCTGCCCGGTTTCCTGCTCGGATGTATTTGCTGAATTCATATGCGCTCTGCTGATCTCAATTTCGCACTCCGCGATCGCGCATTACCGGCGATCTCGGCGGCCGAAGGAACAACCGGCTTCTTCGTGAGAACTTTGAGCCTCGGCTCCGACGGCCGGTCGGGAAGAAGTTTGGTGGCTGATTTCGTGAATTCTTTCGATTCTTCTTTGAAAAACTCCTTGACGGTCCGGTCTTCGAGGGAATGGTAGGAAATCACCACGATCCTTCCCCCGGGAGCGACAAACTCCATGGCGCTCTCCAGAGAAGCCTTAAGATTCTCCAGTTCTCCGTTCACTTCAATCCGGATCGCCTGAAAAACACGGGCCAGAGTCTGCGGCAGATACCTTTCTCCGACCGCAGATTTCACGATTTCGGAGAGGTCGATCGTCGTGTCGATCGGGCCCTGTTTTCGTCTATCGATGATGCGCCTTGCGATCCGGCGTGAGGCGCGTTCCTCGCCGAAATTCCAAAGAATTTCCGAAAGCCGAACCTCGTCGTAGGTATTGATCACGCTCCACGCGTCGATCCCGCTCGCGGGGTCCATGCGCATATCCAGTCGGCCGGGTTCTTGAAAGCTGAAACCCCGCTCCCCCGTCCCGATCTGATGGGATGAGATTCCGAGATCGAGCAGCAAACCGTCGAGACGGGCGACGGAAAGTTCCGGGAGTCTTTTCCGCAGGTTCGCGACATTGTCACGAATGAACCGGACACGTTCGCCGAATTGTTTAAGCCGGCTGCGGGCGGATGCAATCGCGTCCGGGTCCATGTCGAATCCGATCACACGTGAAGAGGGAGAGCTATTCATCAGAATTTTTTCGCTGTGACCGCCGCCGCCAAGGGTTCCGTCGACGTAGACACCGCCCGGCTTCGGCTGCAGGTAATGAAGGACGGCGTCAACAAGGACCGGCGTGTGGTATTCATCTATCATCAAGAATTATTATTCACTTCATCACTTTCGCAGCAATACTTTCATACGTTTCAGGCTGCGAAGTCTTGTACTCGTCATAGATCTGAGGATTCCAGAGTTCGATTTTGTCGAGCGTGCCGATTATGCGAACTTCGCTCTCAATGTTGGCATATTCTCTCAGCTCCTGCGGGATGGATAGGCGCGACTGTGCGTCCAACTGGCTTTCCGACGCAAGCTCCAGGAGCGCTCTGATAAACCGGCGATGCTCCGGATCGTACCCCGACAGATTTCGCAGATTTTCTTCCAGCTTGTTCCATTCATCGATGGGGTAGACAAAGAGGCACTTTTCAAACCCTCGCGTGAGGACGAACGTGTCATTCGTATCCGGGGAGACGTATTTCCGGAGCTTGGCGGGCAGGTTTACTCGCCCCTTCTCGTCCACAGAATACATATATGATCCCTTGAATGATGACATACTAGTGTTTCATCTCTTTCCTTGTCAATCCTCCAAAACAAAAAGAATTCCACTCCATTATTCCCCACTTTTCCCCACCGTGAGCTACCAATTTAGGTAATTCCGCTTGAAAGTCAAGGGAAATTATGCAAGAATCACAATCCTAGATATTTTTAATAATCGGGCTGTGTCTGGCCCCATTTCATTGCCGAAACCAGCTCATTTCTGGACATCGGGGGGGCTGGGAGGTGGAGCGCTGGTGGGTCTGACTGGGGACGCCCGCCGGGAATCTGTGGCAAAGCGGCGGCCCGAGGCGCTCCAGGAAGCGTGCTTAGTAGCTTTTTAGGTAAGAAGGTGGTGACGGTGGGACATCAGGTTGTCTGTGAACCATCTAGTGGCCGAGCTGGCGGTTTTCGATCGAGATCGAGTCGCCAATTTCAATCGTCGCGTAGCACCCGGTGAAGGCAGGACCGCAGTTCACGATTTTCGTGAGTTCCAGAGAATCCTGACCGCGTGCCTCATGGATATGACCGCAAATGGCAACGCTGGGTTGCGCATATTCAATGAAATCGCGTACTGCCGTGCTCCCGACGTGTATCCCCGAGTGGAGGATATCGACTTTGGTTCCATACGGCGGAGCGTGGGGCACAAAAATCGTCACCGGGCAATCCTTCACCTGGGAATAGCCGGATAAACTTCGTTTTGCGATTTCCGACTCTGAAATCTCATACGGCGTATGGAGCGGCGAGATGGGAGCTGCGGACACCCCGAAAAACCCAATCCCCTCAATCTTCACGCCGCGGCCGTTGAGAGAAATGCCCAGCCGCGCAAACAGGTCGTCGTGCGCCGGCAGATCCATGTTACCCGCGACGCAGAGGAGCCGGCTGGAAAGCGCTTGCATTTCCTTGAGCGCCTCTTCGGCTTCCTTGACCGTGCCAACCGTGGTCAAATCGCCCCCGATAATGACAACATCGGAGGGATGTTTTGCGATGATCTCCCCCGCCCGCTTGTAGGACCCGTGAATGTCCGTCAGCGCCAGAATTTTCATGGCCGATGGTCCACGGTATCACGGGAGTTTCCATTATTCGCAAGATATTCATGCAGCTTTTTCGCAACGAATGATGCAATGATGCCATAGGTTGTATCGCGATAGTGGACTTCATCACGAAAGTATGTCAGAGACTTCGGCACCTCCTTCTCGAGATCGATCAACAACACGTGATCGTGATCCACGAGCGACCTGAGAGCGTCATTGTATTGTTCCAATCCATTGAGCATCGTCTCACTGCTCCAGACCAGCGAGTCATTGATCGCCTCGGCTCTGAGCATTCCCACTGCCGAGAGCTCTTCCGGGGACATGACCCTCTTGTTCAGGTACGGCTCGGTCATCAATACTACCCCGGCGCTATCATGCCCGGCCAATTCGATAATCGTATTGATGTTTCGTCTGTAAGCAGCCAGGCCTGGAAACGTATCGGTATTTATCACGCGCCGGGACTTGGCATACCAGAGTCCCGAGACCACATCACGGAGATACCGCCAGAGACTCCTCCGGTCGATGATCCGGTTGACCGGTCCGTAAAAATGGCCGTAGTCTTCCCGAAAAACGCCGTGGCTGAAGTAGGAAAAATCGGCGTTCTGCAACAAGTCGTTGACGGATTCCATGAACAGGATGACGTTCGGTTTTTGCGGGCGGAGATTAGCTTCGTAATTGATCAGAGAGTGGAATGAGGTGTACCATTGTCTTCCAAAATTCGAGACTTCTACTTGTTTCATCCCATACGTCGTGCGAAGGATGCCTTCGACGCGGGACGGCCAGTCGTGGCCGGAACTGTCGGGCAATTCAGTCGTCGACCCGCCAACACAGAAGATTTTGACGGAATTCGAGGTCCAGGCGGCGCGGTGTTCCGGCGGCATGAGCTGCAAATAGGGATGGTACTCCTCCCGATGGCTGTCAAACCACCGCTGATAAAAAAGATCCCCTACGCCGTACGCAATGTACAGAGAGAGTGAGGCGGCTGCCGTCAAGAGAGCGAGGGCGCCTGGCTCGATCTTTTGCCGCCGCAGGTTCACGTACAGCGCGACAAGACCTGCATACGCGGCCGGCAGCGCAATGCGTATGAACCACAAGATGCGCGCCGGAATAGCCCCGTATGAGAGCAGGTACGAATCGGGAAAATAGAATCCTGCGTACACATAGATCATGACCGCCGAGGCTGCGCCTATCAGCCAGAGGTCAGATCGCCGGAGAGCTGTGATCCCCGTTGGCATCATAGTGGTTGTTGGAGATTTCCGCTGCGGAATTGTACGAAGCGTGACCGACAAAATCAATGCATCGCTTGCGATCCCCCGAATCTCATTCCTTGATTTTCGGGGCGGCTTTTCGTAACTTGTACAAACCACGATGTCGTTCACTCGTCAGTAAGGTACGACGGTGCCACAAAAAGTGATCGAATCTGCCTTCCGCACAGCGCCTCTTCTCAGAATTCTCCGATACCCGACGCAGCTCCGTTACCTCGCCACCGACCCTTACCGGGGGAAATGCCCCTGTCCCATCCGATGATCATATCCGCCCTCAGAGTTTTTTTCGTTGTCCTTATTACGGTCCTGGCTTCGAGCGTAATGGTGCTGGTGTTCGCAGTTAACCACTCGGAGAGAGTCTATTTTTCCCTGGTCAAATCGTACTTCCGGCTCATCCTCGCCGTTTGTGGTATCAGGGTCGAGGTGCTGGGGGCGGAACGGATAAACTTATCGCAAAACTATGTTTTCGTTGCAAACCACGGCAGTTTATTCGATATTCCTGCAGTCATTGCCGGCATCCCATCCAACGTGAGGCTTATCTATAAGAAGGAACTTGAGCGGGTTCCTTTTATCGGCTGGGCACTGTACATGGGAAGGACCTATATTGCAATCAATCGCAGTCAGGGGCAAGAGGCAATGCGCAGCATGGAGGAAGCAGCCAGAACAATCGCCCGAGGCGCCTCCGTTCTCGTATTCGGGGAAGGCACAAGAACGACCGACGGCAAGTTGCAACCCTTCAAGCGCGGAGCCTTCAGGCTTGCAGTCCAGGCCGGGATTCCCGTCGTTCCCCTGACTATTAACGGCAGTTACAGAATTTTACCCAAGGGATCGCTGAGCCCGCGTCCCGGAAGCATTTCTCTCGTGGTCGACAATCCGATCATACCGCCGGGCGCCAACGGAAAAGATGCAGAGCTCCATTTGCTCGAACAGGTTCGCGAGACGATCGAACGAAACTACAGAGAATATTGACTAAAACGAATGCCGGTCACAATCAAAGAGGTTGAGCGCGTCGCCGCACTGGCGCGCCTGGAATTCACCCGGGCGGAGAAGGAAAAGTTGACCCATCAGCTGAATCAAATTCTTTCTTATATAGAGAAGCTCAACGAGATCGATACCGCGAACGTGGAGCCGCTTTCCCAGGTCATCGAGCTCGAGAACGTCTTTCGGGACGACAAGGTCCGGCCGTCCTTACCGAGGGAAGAACTTCTCAAGAACGCCCCGGATAAAACAGAAAAGTTTTTCAAGGTTCCGAAGGTCATCCCCGGGGATGCATCGAGGAGAGGAGAGTCCTGAATGACCGCCTCCTCTCGAGTCGCCGTCATCATTCCTTCCCGGTACGGCTCCACACGCCTGCCTGCGAAGCCGTTGATCATGCTGTCGGGTAAACCCATGGTCCAGCATGTCTACGAGCGGGCAAAACTCGCGAGAACGGTCAGCAAGGTGATTGTGGCCACCGACGATTCGCGAATAGTTGCAGCGGTAAAATCTTTCGGGGGGGAAGTCGTGATGACGCCGCAGGACGTCCGTTCCGGCAGCGACCGGGCGGCTCTCGTCGCAAAGGATCTGACAGATTACGAGATCATCGTCAATGTCCAGGGGGACGAGCCCCTGATCGTCCCGCACATGATTGATGAGGCGGTTCAACCGTTGCTGGACGATCCTGCGATCCCAGTGGGCACGCTCATACGCAAAATCGAACGGAGCGAGGACCTCACAAATCCGGGCACCGTCAAGGTTGTATTCGACCGCAACCAGTTCGCGATCTATTTCTCGCGATCGCCGATTCCCTGCTACAGGGACGGCTCGGTGAGGACAAACCCCGGTCTGCGAACGCACTATAAGCACATCGGCCTCTATGCGTTCAGAAGGGACTTCCTCCTGCAATTCGGATCCTGGGAGGCGGCGGCGCTCGAAGAAATTGAACAGCTCGAGCAGCTCCGAATTATCGAACACGGGATCAGGATTAAGACCACAATCACCGGCTACGACAGCATTCCGGTCGACTCTCCCGATGACGTTGCGCGCGTCAGGTCGATTCTTCAGGAACAACCAACCGTGGATGCGGAATGAATGACGAAGTGATTGTTCACACGTTCTGGCAATCGCTGCGGGGGACGTTCGGGCGGGGGGTCATCGTGCTCCTCCCTGTAGTCATCACGATATGGTTTTTCAATCTCCTCTTTACTACTATCGACGGAATCATCTCTCCGGTGTTCGATCAATTGCTTTACCGTCACATCCCGGGCCTCGGCTTCATCTCGATGATCATTCTCATCTTGATCGTCGGAATGCTTTCCCGAAACCTTATCGGTCTGGCCATCTTTAAATTCTTTGAGCGTCTCATCTTCTCAATTCCGCTCGCGCGGACAATTTACAGCGCCACCAAGGACCTCCTGAACGCATTCGGGGGGGGCAAGCGGGGCCGGTCGTTCCGGGAGGTCGTGCTCGTAGAATACCCCCGGCCGGGGATCAGCACCATCGGTTTTGTCACGAACGAATTATCGGTCGAGCTCGACACCGAGCCGGGAAAGATGATCAGCATTTACATTCTCAATCCGCCGAATCCCACTTCCGGTATGTTGATCCTCACGGCCAGAAAAAATGTGGTGGTGCTCGATCTGTCGGTGGAGGAGGGTCTAAAGCTCGTCCTGTCGGCCGGAATCGTCACACCGGGAACGATTCGCAACAAAAAAGGATGACCCTTGCCCCGAAACAAGGTTAAATACATTTTTATCACGGGCGGGGTAATCTCTTCCCTCGGAAAAGGTATCGCAGCCGCATCGATCGGGCTGTTATTGAAGTCGCGGGGCCTGCGCGTCACGATCCAGAAGTTCGACCCCTACCTCAATGTGGATCCCGGGACGATGAACCCGTTCCAGCACGGCGAGGTGTACGTGACGGAAGACGGGGCGGAGACCGATCTCGATCTCGGACATTACGAGCGGTTTCTCGGCGTGAACATGTCGAAAGACAATAACGCGACTACCGGCCAGGTCTACTTCGAGGTGATCTCCAAGGAGCGGCGCGGCGATTATCTCGGGGCGACGGTCCAGGTGATTCCGCATATCACCGACGAGATCAAGAGAAGATTCGAAGCGCTTGCGTCGACCAATAATTACGATGTCATCATCATCGAAATCGGCGGGACCGTCGGCGACATCGAAGGGCTCCCGTTTCTCGAGGCAATGAGGCAATTCATGTTCGCCAAGGGAGGGAAGAATGCCATCAGCGTCCATGTCACCCTCGTTCCCTACATCAAGGCGGCCGGGGAGATCAAAACGAAGCCGACCCAGCACAGCGTCAAGACGCTTCTGGAGATCGGCATTCAGCCGGATATCCTGATCTGCCGCTCGGAGGCCCCCCTGACGAAGGAGGTTCGCGAAAAAATCGCTCTGTTTACGAACGTCGAGGCGGAGTCGGTCGTCGATGCCCATGATGTACCGACGATCTACGAGGTCCCCCTGCTATTCGCGAAAGAGACGCTTGACGAGATCATTCTCGAGAAGCTCGACCTGACGTGCCCGAAGCCGAACCTCAATGATTGGCGGAAATTCGTCGAACGCATCAAACATCCGCAGGGCGAAATCTCCGTCGGAATTTGCGGCAAGTATACCGAGCACCAGGACGCCTACAAGAGCATCGCCGAATCGTTCGTCCATTCCGGCGCTGCGAACAACGTCAAGGTGAACCTCTCATGGATCCGAGCCGAAGACATCGAGCGCGACGGAGCCCGCCCGCATCTGCAGGGCATTTCCGGACTTTTGGTTGCACCCGGATTCGGCGAACGGGGCATCGAAGGAAAGATTGAGGCGATCCGGTATGTTCGCGAGAACAACATCCCGTTCTTCGGGATCTGCCTCGGCCTGCAATGCGCGGTGATTGAGTTCGCGAGGCATGTCTGCAATCTTGTCAAGGCGAACAGCATGGAGTTTAAGGAAACCGACCAGAATGTGATCGATATGATGATTGAGCAAAAGAAGGTGACCGCCTACGGCGGCACCATGCGGCTCGGCAGCTATCCGTGCAAGATCCTCAAGGGTACGTTGACTCACCGGGCATACAAGAAGGAGCTGGTGAACGAGCGGCACCGACACCGCTACGAGGTCAACAATGCATTTAAGGAGATCCTTGAAAAGCACGGAATGATTTTTTCCGGCATCTGCCCGACGAATGACCTCGTCGAAATGATCGAGCTGCCGGGACACCCGTGGTTCATCGGTTCGCAATTCCATCCCGAACTCAAGTCGCGGGCGACGAATCCCCACCCCTTGTTCCGCGAGTTCGTCCGGGCAGCAATGGAGTATCGCGAGAAAAAGAACCACCTCGACTGATCTTCCGTCCGGTTTTTCCACTCACATTCTCAACTGACGTTACCCGGCTGGATTATTCCATTCGGAAAGAATGAACGTCACACCTCTGGACTTCTTCGGATCAATCGGCCAACTTGTAAAGCTTGATTTTCCTGCGTACAATGACGCTGCCTCTCTCTCAATAAACCGCCATGGAGATTGAATTTCAGGGAGCCGCGCGCACCGTCACGGGCTCGATGCACATCCTGCATCTCGCCGGGACCACGATTCTTCTCGATTGCGGCCTCTTCCAGGGAAGGCGCGAGGAATCGAATGCGCGCAACCGGACCTTTCCGTTCGATCCGCGCTCGATCACGGCCGTTGTCCTCTCCCACGCGCACATCGATCACAGCGGAAATCTTCCGGGCCTGGTGAAACAGGGGTATAGCGGCCCCATTTATTCCACGCTCGCCACGCAGGACCTCTGCGGAATCATGCTTGCCGACAGCGGCTCCATCCAGGAAAAGGATGCGGAATTTCTGAACAAGAAACTTTTGAAACAGGGTCAGCCTCCCATTGAGCCGCTCTACACGGCGAGCGACGCCGAAGCCGCAATGAAGTTGTTCCGCGGAGTCCCCTACGGAACACCGTTCCAGGTGACCCCGAATGTAACGGCTGAATTTGTCGATGCGGGACACATTCTCGGTTCGGCATCCGTCAGGCTCACCGTCAAAGAAAATGGAAGAACGAAACAGGTTGGCTTCACCGGCGACCTCGGCCGGCGAAACATGCCGATCCTCCGCGATCCCGTCTTCATGGGAGACGTCGAAACCCTCGTCAGCGAGAGCACATACGGCGGCAAGGTACACGACCCGCCTGAGAGCATGGGAGATGCGCTCGTATCGAGCCTCTCACGCACCATCCAGCGGGGCGGCAAAGTCATCGTACCCGCTTTCAGCATCGGACGAACGCAGGATCTTGTTTACGCCCTCCATCAGCTCGCCGACGCGGGGAAGCTCCCCAGCATCCCGATCTTTGTCGACAGCCCGCTGGCGGTGAACGCGACGGACATTTACCGGAAACATCCGGAATGCTTCGACGACGCTACCTACGAGATGATTCAATCGCATGGGGATCCCTTCGGTCTCGGCCAGCTCCGTTACATCCGGTCTGTGGAAGAGTCGATCAAGCTCAACGATCTGAAAGGCCCCTGCATGATTATTTCGGCATCCGGGATGTGCGAGGCGGGCCGCATCCTCCATCATCTCGCCAACAACATCGAAGACTCCCGGAATACGATTCTTATCGTCGGGTACATGGCGGACCATACGCTGGGCAAGCGGCTTGTGGACCAGGCGGAAGAAGTCAAGATCTTCGGCAAGATGTACAAGCGGAGAGCGGAAGTTGTCGTTCATAATTCCTTCAGCGCCCATGCCGATGGAAATGAACTGATGGCATACATCGGCCAATTCAAGAAAAGCGAATTGTCAAGAATTTTCCTCGTCCATGGCGAGTATGGGCGCGCCGGGGATCTTCAGCGCGACCTCAACCAGCGGGGATACACAAGTGTTGAAATTCCCGAACCCGGCCAGAAAATCGGTCTATAGCCCCCCCGTCGCCTCTCCCCGCAACGGGTTGCCGGCGAGACCGGCCGATTTTTTAATGCCGGGCCTCCAACTCGCGGCCGCCGGGGCCCTGGCGCTTTGCCTCTTCCCGCGCACATGTCCGGCACAGGAGGCATACGGCGAGCTGCGTCCGGCGGCGCGGCAGGATACCATTCGCCACACAAATATCGGTTCGATCAGTTTCGACAAAACGATCAACACGTACCACTGGAATGCGTTTGGATCCTATCAGAACGCCTGGGGCCCCGAGTCGGTCAAATTGGGTGAACAATTCCTCTCGACGTTGATTCAGACCGACCGCAAGCTTATCACCGATGAGCACGCCCTCGATCTCGCGTTCCAACACCGCTTGAGCGAAGGCCTCGCCGCCGGGATGCGGGCCTCGTTTTTCAGTCTCTCTGACAGCAAGAACATCGGGATCAGCGACGCGTCGTCGCAGGCCCTCTACGGCGGAATTTCGATTCAACCGGAAAGCCGCATCAATATCGATCCGTTCATCGGCATCCGCTATGACCATCAGATCGATCAGCGCGATCACGGCCCGTCGTATCTGGTGGATTTTGGCGCCAGGGGGCTGGAGTACAACGGTTACAGGACATTCCTGACCGGCGAGTGGCAGTACGATAATCTCGCCCCCCGCATCCTCGAGACGCGCAACACCATTCTCTCGGTTGAGAAGGTATTTTTCGAGGAAACCAGGAACATGCTCCGGGTCGGTTATAATAGAAACCGCCGCGATTTCTATTTCCCCGCCGATTCCGGTGTCCAGCGTCAATATAACACCTCCCATAATATCGAAACGCGCACGGATGATGCGCTGACGGTCTTCGACTCGTTAGGCTATGGGCTCGCGAAGAACCTGTCCATGGCATTTGAGGGAAACATATTTACACGAAGCGTCGGGCGGGAAGACCGCTTAAGAACCGCGTCGAGCCAACAGCTCTCGCCGAATACGCAAATCAGCGAATTGAGATTGGAAAGCGCCCTGCAAATCGATTATACCCCCTGGAATGCTCTTCACGGAATGGCGAGGATTTCATATCAGGAACGGGAAGAAGATCACACCGTGGAGGGGGCAACGGCGGGATCGCTCTCAAACCCCAACTCGGCGGCGGGGTTTGAGGAAAGGAAAAACAACCACTCTAAACGCACATCGATCGCTACAAACATCTCCCTCGGATATTCGCCGTCGGATACGGTCTGGCTCTCGGGTTCGGGCAGCATTCTGAGGTACGACACGCCGAGCGCGCTGAATGACGATGACCGGGACGAACTCTGGTACATTCTCAGCCTGACATCGCTCCATCGCCTGAACCAGCACTTCAGTCTCTGGCTGCAAGGCAACGTCAACCTGAGCCACCTTGTGTATCTCTTTTCGAGCCGGAGCGCCGACAACTCATGGAATCGCGTCTTAAGGCTGGCCCCGCGGCTTTTATATACGCCCTCCGGCGATTTTACTTCCGTGAACACGTTTGAAGTGCTCGCGAATTACTCGGTGTACGATTTTGAATATCCATCATCGCCGATCCGGAGCTTTGCCTTCCGGCAGTTCGCATTCATCGACTCGACCGGGGTCAACATCACACAGCGCCTGAGCTTTGGGTGGTACAGTCATATCAAGCTGTACGAGCAGGGAGAGCTTCGATGGGATGACTTCTCGGAGCGCCCCTCGACCTATTCGGAGGATCGAACGTATCTCGGGACCGTTCAATACCTTCTCGGCCGGGGTTTGCTTTTTTCCGCCGGTATTCGTTATTTTAGTCAGCGACGGTATGTCTTCACCGGTCAGGAGAGGACACTCAACGGATATCTGCGCAGCATAGGCCCGGTGACAAGTATCGTCTGGAACGTCAGCGAGCGCACGGAATTCTCCACGAAGGGCTGGTTCGAGAATCAAACTCAAACGGAATCGCAGAGCCGGTCATTCGCCAACATGACCATGTCGCTCATCGTTCACATGTAATCCGAAAGTCCGATGTCGAAGCAAGGGAAAATGAGATTCAGACTTGTCCTGGTCAGTATACCCAAGGAAATCGTGAGGGTGGAGGAGTTCCTCGAAAAGATCAACGAGCGCTTAGGGCTCGGAGAATCGCACTATAATAAGCTGCTGGTCGCAACCACCGAGGCCGTCAATAACGGAATCATCCACGGCAACAAACGTAATCCGCTGAAAAAGGTTACTCTCACGTTCGAGGTGAACAACGGATTCCTGACCGTGCACGTTCAGGATGAAGGGAGCGGTGTCGACCCCAAGAATCTGCCCAACCCCCTCGCGGAGGAAAACCTGATGCGGGAGAATGGACGGGGTGTCTTCCTGATGCGCTCCCTGATGGACAGCGTGGAATTCGACCGGATCCCCGGCGGTGCGGAGGTTGTAATGAAAATGGATTTGAAGGACTGACGACCGGACCGGGGAGTGACACCCGGCCGGCGGCGAGGCGGGCTACAGCTTGAGCTTTCCGATATTCGATTTCACTTCATCGGCAGATTTTGTCAATGCCGTCTTTTCCTCCGGCGTCAACGGGACCTCGATAACCTGTTCAATTCCCTTCCTGCCGAGCTTGACCGGCACGCCGATATAGGTGTCGCGCAAGCCGTATTCCCCCTGCAGATAGGCGGCGCAGGGGAGGATTCTCTTCTTGTCTTTCACGATCGCCTCGACCATTTCGACGGCGGCGGCAGAGGGCGCGTAGTATGCACTTCCGGTCTTTAAGTAGTTCACGATTTCGATCCCTCCGTCCCTCGTCCGCTGGACAATCTTGTCGATCGTGGGGCGGTCCATAAATTCCGAGAGGGGAACGCCTGCGATCGTCGTGTAACGCACGAGCGGCACCATCGAATCGCCGTGCCCGCCGAGAACGAGCGCCTGGATGTCTCTGACGGATACCCCGAGCTCCATCGCGATGAACGTCCGGTACCGTGCGGTGTCAAGAATCCCCGCCATGCCGATCACCCGGTGCCGCTCGAAGCCGCTGACTTTATACGCAACGTACGTCATGACATCGAGCGGGTTCGAGACCACGATCAGGATCGCCTGCGGCGATTTTGCCACAACCGCCTCGGTCACCCCCTTCACAATCTGAGCGTTGGTGTCCTGAAGCTGCTCGCGCGTCATACCGGGCTTTCGCGCGATCCCCGCGGTTATGACGACAATGTTCGAGCCCGCCGTGTCGTCGTAGGAATTCGACCCGCGAACCCGGGTATCGGTGCCCTCGATGGGCGTCGATTCGTACATATCGAGTCCTTTACCCTGGGGCAGGCCCTCGATGATGTCGACGAGAACCACTTCATTGGCGAGCTCTTTATCGACGATGCGCTGCGCAGCGGTGGCGCCGACATTTCCGGCTCCGACAACGGTAATTTTCATTGGGATTGTCGAGAAGTCATCCGGCATAAAAGAATGCCCGCCAAAGCGGGCACCGGATACTGGTTATGTTCCTCCGGCGCTTATGCCGGGATGATACTGACGATTTTTTTGGATTTGCCGAAACGCCGGAACTTCACGAAGCCTTCCTGTAATGCGAAGAGCGTGTCGTCGCTTCCGATTCCTACATTCAAACCCGGGGCAAAGCGGGTTCCCCTCTGTCGCACGAGTATGCTTCCGGCCGAGACCTTCTGACCGCCGAATCGTTTCACGCCGAGACGCTGCGCGTTGCTGTCACGGCCATTGCGGGAACTTCCGCCGCCTTTTTTATGAGCCATCCGACGTTACTCCTTATCCGATTCCGGTGATTTCGACTTCTGTGTAGTGCTGCCTGTGACCGCGGCGGACGCGGTATCCCTTGCGCTTCTTTTTCTTGAACACAATCACTTTATCATCCTTCACATGGCCGAGTACCTTGGCCTGAACGGCCATGCTTTTCACGAAGGGGTTTCCGATTTTGACGCCGCTATCATCGGAGACGAGCAGCACCCGGTCAAATTTCACGGTGGCGCCGACCTCGCTCGGGAGGCTGGGCACAAACACCCGCTCGGAGGGGCTCACCTTTAGCTGCTGACCCCTGACATCAACAATTGCAAACATGATTATCGCACCTGGATTTGCTTATTCTTGCGGAAAACTGAGGGGATAATTTAACAAAATCCCGGCTCAAAGTCAACGAGCGGAGGCACGTTGGAACGCTGCTTTATTGCTGGCGCCCCCGCCAGTCTGAGCAGCCCCAGGTGCGCATTGGCGGCAGTCAATGAGCGCCCATTGACTTTTAGTTCAATTTTATCTATGTTCCGGTACATTCCTTCTCCACCATCATCTGGATTTTCACAACGACAGTTCGATGCCTCCGGCTCATGAAAAAAACAGCGCGCCGCAACAGTCCATGAAGAAGAAAACGGTTCTCATCGTCGAGGACAGCCCGGGGTTTTCTGAGCTGATGAAATTCGTCGTGGAGGACGAGGGATTCAAGGGGGTCCTCTTCCCCCTGGAAGAGAACTTCCTTCAATGGGTGGATCGGGAGAAGCCATCCGCGATTATCATGGACCTCGCCCTCAACCGGTTAAGCGGTTTCGATCTCATCCGTGAACTTAAGGAACATTCGAGGCATAAGACCGTCCCCGTCATCGTGATCACCGGCCGTGATCTCGACGTTAAGGATATCGCCATCCTGAAAATGCACGGCATACCCTATCTTCGCAAGGGTCGCGTCGATATGCACGAAATTCATCAAACAATCCGAAGCGTGGTTCTGCAGACGGAAGCGTGAAAAGCGCCCCTCAAAGGGCCTTTTCGCCGTTTACCTGCCTGGATTCTCCGATTAAATCGTCCCCCGCCGTGCTTTTGTGTTGCTATTTGTCATTGACAAAAGTATATTTTGGGGAGGGATGTTAACCGTTCAGGAGAGATGAATGACTGAAGTACTGCAGGAAAGGATCCTACTCTTGCTGGAGTGGGGTATCTCGCTGGGGATCACGCTGTATTTGGCCCTCGGCGTCATCAATACCTATATCGTCGTAACGGAATATTAGCCGATCCGGCGCAACCGGTTGTTCGGTCAGAACCGGCGGGGTGGTGCATCCCGTTCCCCCGCTTATCGCCCCGCTTTAAGCACCCCCAAAAGCAATCCGTTCAGATCGGTGAGTCATGGCTCTGTCGCCGGCGAACACAGCCGTTCAGAGTCCTTCCCGCCCCAGAATCACGTGAATCACATTTCAATGGCTGCCCAAGCGCCGGTATCGCTCCCTGTACTTTTCATAAAGATGCGTATGCCGGCTGTCGAGGCTGATCTTTTTCCCGCGGATGAATTCCATCTCCACGTGCGTCATGATTTCCAGCGGGTCCCCGTCGGTCACGATTATCGTGGCGTCCTTTCCCGCGTCAAGAGATCCGACGCGGTCGGCGATCCCGAGGATTTCGGCGGGGTAGAGGGTCACCGATTTAAGGGCTTCGTCCTTCGGTAACCCGTACGCCGCCGCCGTGGCGGCGTGGTAGGGAACGTTGCGCTCGTTGGAAGCGCCCCCCTCTCCCGCAATGCAGAATCGAACGCCCGCATCGTATAATTTCTTCGGCAGCGTGAACGGCTCATCATACGATTCCCAACGCCGTTCGGGGGTGCGATGAATCGGATTGATTATAACGGGAATTCCTTTTTCCTTTAGGAGATTCGCCGCCCTCCACGAATCATAACCGCCGATGATGACAAGTTTTACATTCTCCTGCTCGGCCCACGCGACGGCTGCCTCGATCTGCTCGAGATCCCCCGCATCCATCATCACGGGAATGGTCCGATCCAGTACGGGAGCCATCGCTTCCCAGCGCGAATCGGTCTTGTGATGAGGGGTGTTCTGCCGGGATTCTGACCGCTTCGCTTGCAGATAAGCCCGTGCGTCCCGAAATGCATTTCGGAGCTCAGCGAGACTCTTTTCCCGCGCCTTTTTCTGATCCTCTTCGGAGCGCTGTTCCCACCACGCCTTATTAATTCGCATCGAAGGCCAACTCACTAAGAGTCCGACCGGCGCCTTCAACGTCATCTCGTCCCATGTCCACCCCTCAAGCTCGATGGCGGCCGCAGAGCCGCTGATCGTGCCGCCCGAAGGCATGGTGAGGGCGACGGTAACGCCGTTCGCCCGGGTAACGGGAATGACTTCGCTTTCCGGATTGACCGCGACCTCCGCGCGTACATCGGGGTTGATGCTGCCGGTCTCTGACACGTCGCGCGTCGCACGAACGGCTTCAATCTCAATCAGCCCGATATTCGATCTTGCGTCGATCATCCCCGGATAAATGTGCTTTCCGCGCACGTCAATTTTCTCGGCAGAGGGCGGAATCTCGATATCCGAACCGATCGCGGTGATTTTGCCCTTATCGAAAATCACCGTTGCGTTCTTGAACTCCCCCCTGCTGACGGTGTGAACGGTTCCGCCGGTCAGGGCGATCGGATGATCCTGGGGCTTTGCCGGAATTTCACCGGCTTCCAGAAGGCCGAACCGGGCCGAGATGAAAACGATCAATAATGATAGTGTCCGCATGTTACTGCTGCTCCTTTCCGGTCTCTTCTTCGTGACAGGAGTATGGCTGCTTGACCTCCATTGAGGCGGTGGGTTTTGACTCCGCGGGCGGCCCTTTCTTAGATTGCAGGGCCTTCTGAATGAGTACTGCTCGCTCCCGCATCACTTCGTCGCCCATCTTCCTGTCCTCATCCCGGTCGAAATACTTCCTGCCGTCGATCCATGTCTGCTCGCAGATCGAATAGGTCGAGAGGGGATCGCCGCTCCAGAGCACGAAGTCGGCGTCCTTCCCCGCTTCGAGCGAGCCGGTGCGCTTATCGATCCATAGCTGCTTCGCGGGATTGATCGTGACAAATTTCAGGGCCTCCTCCTCCGAAAGGCCGCCGTACTTGACGGCCTTTGCCGCCTCGGTGTTCAACCGTCTTGCCATCTCATCGCTGTCGGAATTGAAGGAAACCACCACTCCCTCGTCGTGCATCAGGGCGCCGTTATAAGGTATGGCATCGTACACCTCGAACTTGTAGGCCCACCAATCGCTGAACGACGAAGCTCCCGCTCCATGTTTGGCGAGCTGATCGGCAACCTTGTACCCTTCGAGCACGTGCTGGAAGGTTGCAACCCGGAATCCGAAACTCTCTGCCACCCTCATCAGCATCTCAATCTCGTCCTGACGATACGAGTGTGCATGGACCAGTCGTTTTCCCTTCAAGATTTCCAGAATCGCCTCCGGCTGCAGGTCGCGCCGGGGGGGGATTTTATGCTTTCCTCCCTCATAATCCTTCCACGCGCGCTCATAATCAAGCGCTGCGCGGAACTCATCCCGGATAATTTCTTCGACTCCCTGGCGGGTCTGCGGATAGCGGGTCGTATAATGGTCGCCCCAGTTGCTCTGTTTGACATTCTCACCCAGGGCAAACTTGATCCCGGGCATTGCTCCTTCAAATTTCATTGCTTCCGGGAGAACTCCCCACCGGAGTTTGACAACCTGATTCTGGCCTCCGATCGGGTTCGCAGAGCCGTGGAGAAGGTTAGCCGAGGTGAGTCCCCCGGCGAGCTCACGATAAATAGCAATGTCGTCGGCGTCGACAACATCGCCGATCCGCACCATCGCCGTCACTGCGGCCCCGGATTCATTGACGCTCCCGGCGATCGCCGTATGCGAATGGCAGTCGACAAGCCCGGCTGAAAGGTGTTTCCCGCTTCCGTCCACGATGACCGCACTCGCGGGCGCAGCCAGGTGGCGCCCCACCTTTGCGATCTTGCCCGATTCCACCAGCAGGTCGGCATGTTCCAGCTTCCCCTGGGGACCGCTCGTCCAGATCGTTGCATCTCTAATCAGCAAATGCTGCGGTTGTTCGGGCCCTTTCGCCCTTCCGAAGGCGCCCGGCGGATAGACGGAACTGAACGATGCCGGAAGCGTCGCCTTTGGTTTTACGGTGTCGGGTTCGGGACGGAATCGATCCGAACGTATCGAAACCCAGTTAAAAATCCGTCCGTCCGAGAGCTCGCCTGTTCCCACAAGCTTCTCCCCGAAAGCGGTGCCGGACATGCGGATGACTTTTTCGAGGCCGACGGTATCCCCGTTAAAAGAGAGTTTGATCAAGAGATCTGAAAACGAGGCTGTGCTCAATTTCGTCTCTTTCCCTCTTCTCTTCACCGTTCCCTGAAGGGCATCGATATCGCCTTTCAGGACGATGGTGATCGAGTCGACCGGCGCGCCGGAGAGCGCCGCCTGCCATGTTCCGCGCGGGTCCACTTCGGGCTTCGGCTTGACCTCGTATCGCTTGCCGTCAACCCAGGTCTCGCGTATCTTGGATTTCTCGCTGAAAATGTCGCTGTCCGCGACGACAAAATTAGCCAGTTTTCCGGCGTCCAATGTCCCGGCTTTCTGATCGATTCCGCAGAGCTTCGCAGGAACGGTGGTCAGTGCGGCAAGGGCGGCCTCGCGGGGAAGTCCCCTTTCGATCGCCTTCCGGACTTTATCGAGAAACGTTGCGGGATCCTTGAGCGTTGCCGTCGTGAGCGCGAACGTCATGCCGGCATCCAGAAGCTTTTTGGGATTGTCGGGCGCCTCGTCCCAGTAGCGCAGTTCCTCCAGGCCTGTGTTGAGAGCTTCTTCGGGCGATTGTACAGGCGGAGCGTCGGGGAAATTAAGGGGAAGAATAATCGGCACGCCCGTTTGCTTTATGGCATCGATCCGCCGGTATTCGTAACCGCTGCCCCGCACCCAGAGATGAAGGGAAAACTCCTTGGCGATTTTTACAGCTCGAAGCAAGCTTATCTCATCGGTGGACTCAAAGACGACCGATTGTCTTCCGGTGACCGCATCATCGAGCGAGGCAAGGTCTGCCACGAATTCAGGACGGGGCTCATCCGGGTATTTCGCCGACGCCTGCATGGCGCTGCGATACCACTGCGCATCGAGAAACGTCTGGCGGAGGAGAGCGATCGTGCCCATCAGTGAGTTTGGAAAGCCGTCGCCTGCGGATGTCTCGAACGTCACGTGCTGTGCGACGTGCGGTTTCAGAAGAAGCTGATTTGGCGTCCCATCGCCGAGCTGGAATACAGCGCTCGTCCCGCGAAAGATCCCCTTCTGCGGCACGACCAGCGCGCTCGTAAATCCGATCCCGCGCAACTTCTCGGCGGCCTTTGCATCCGGTACGAAGAGCTCGTCGGCGTTTTGCGAGGAAAGTACATTATCATTCCAGTGTTTCGGTCCGCGGGCCTCCGCCGGCTTTGGCGGGGGTTGTTGCTCCTGGCCCGTCCCGGGTTGAGGCTTTTTGGGCACGCCGATATCCGAATAGGCGTCGATAAAGCCCGGATAGATCGTCATTCCTGCGAGATCCCAAACGCGGGCATCGGCCGGAACCGCGATTCCGGCGCCGATGGCAGAGATCGTCCCATTTCTTATAACAAGCGTGCCTTTCCCGATCACTCTGCCCGGACCGACGACGATTCTTGCATTGATGAATGCATGAACGTTGGGTGTGTTCTGCCGGATTCCCGTGGCCGGTTTGATCTGACCCAGACCGATCCCGGCAGACATCAAGACAGCCGCAAGAAAGGCCAATGATCGAGTTATTCGCAATCCAGAACAGCGGGGCATAGAGACTCCTGTGAAGGGTGATGAGGCGAGGTAATTCCAACTAACTGATACAGTTAACGGCCTGGGATTGCCGATGTTTCACCGCCGTTGAAATTAGCTCTTTTGGACTGGAAAAGCAAGGCTGCTTTACAGCATCCCGCTCCTTTTCCGGAGAAACCATTCAACGGCGAAGAGAGCGATGACGACCGCGGCGAGATAGTGCCAGTTCCATAATTCGATTTCACTCGTCGTTACCGTTTCTTTCGGCCCGAGTTTCGCACCTGCCGCCAGGTCCCGGGCGAGCCCTTCCGCTCCATCGATATCGTAATATTTTCCCCCCGTTTGATAGGCGATTTGCTCGAGCAGCGGTTTGTTCATTCTTGTCTGGAGGAATTCCACGTTCACCTGACCGACCGAGAACTTGCCCCGATCCTCTCCGAGCGATGTCCCCCCGGCTGTCGCGCTTCCTGTGTACGTATAATCGCCTTCTGCCAGTCCCTCGATCGCTCCCTCATAGCGCCCGTTTCCCACGGCGTTGAGTGAGAACCGGCTCCGTTCCTTTTCTCTCTCGAGCTCGACAACCACCTCGGCATTCTCCACCGGCCTGAGCTGTTCATCGTACACCTGCCCCGTGAAATCCGCGGCTTCGGCCGTGGTAAAAACTTCCTTCAGCGGCGCGATGCGGACTCGTTTCTGATCTTCCTTCGTCGTCAGCCATCGCACCGCGTTTCCCATCAGTATTGGAAAGAACTTGCCGGTCTCTGTGTTATCCTGAACCAGCAGCCGCCAGCGCCAGATACCGTGGCCCGTGATGGCACACGATTTTTGGCCGTTGAGATTTCGGGTGAGCATAAGGGGTTCGCCGAGGGGCACGTTCTGGAATGTCAGCGAAACGAGCACATCCGACTCGGGCTTCGCCCGGAATGAGGTCTGCGTCTTGTAGATTGGCGGGAGCTGCTGCCAGGTTTGATCCGTCGCGTTTCCTTCGAGCGTTATGAGAGGGTGGTTCTTGCGGGCGGGGAGGACCGTTGCGCCGACAAGCATTTCGTTCTGATTTGCCCCCGACCAGTTGAAGGGAAGGACCATTTCGAGCTGCCGGAGTTTTGTATAGTCGGTTGACTTACTGTTTATAAATAGCAGCGGTTTTTTCTCCCTGTCGACCGCGTCCCTGACCTGCTCGAGAAGCGCGCCGCTCGATGCCGCGGAGGGATAGCCGACGAGAACGAGACAATCGGCGGTGTCCAGAAGAGCCCGCGAGAAGGCGAGCTCGTAGAATTCGTCGGCGCTTTTTTGAATTAATGCCGTCACGCGGAAGCGGCCGTCTTCCGTCAGCGCCTGCCGCACGGCGGAGACGTCCGGGCTCGGCGCTCCGGCAAGCAGAAGAATCTTGAGCTTGCTCCTGAGGACCTTGATGAAGAAGGACCGCGCGTTGTTTTTCCCGGTAAGCTCACCGGGCAGGCCCGAGACCTTCACGGTATATTTTTTCGTCCCCTCTTCTTTCGGCTCGACAAACAGTCTCAACGAATATTCGTGCACGCCTTCTTTCAGCTTCACCGTCGCACGATCGATGAGCGAGGATCCTTCGGCGACGGTCACCTCGACATTTTCGCCGTTGTACCCCGAGGATTTAATGGTGACATCGACGGGGACGCGAGTCTCCGAATAGGCGATGCTGTTGGAAACTACCTTCTGGACCAGAATATCCTTCTGCTCGTTCGTATCGCCGATGCCGACCGTAAAGACGGGGACCCCAAGCGCTTCCGCGTCATAGAGCGGATTTCTGCCGGCGGTGTAATTTCCGTCGGAAATCAGGGCGACCGCACGGATGTTATCCTTTGACAGCCGGCTTTTCAATTCGGCCATCGCGCCGGAGAGGTCGGTGATCTCGCCGTTGAACGTGAGGGAATCAGGAGCACGCGACTCCAGCGGCTGCAGTCTGGATGCAAAAAGGTAACCTTTCATAACCGCTCCCGATGGGAGGCGATTGAATTCACCCCCTTTGAGGAGCCGTTCGATTTCCGAGGAACGATTGTGCGCCGAGGGAACGGTCATGCTCTGCGAATTGTCGACGAGCACGGCGATGGCAGGAGGCTGTTCATCGCTCAGCACCAGCCTGAACACCGGCTCGAAAAAAATGAGAACCAGCAGGGTGAGCGCGAGCGCCCGTATCGCCGTGAGAACCGTTCTCCGGGCCGGGGGAAGAGGAGGAAGCGTATAGCGGTAAAACAGGAACGCCGCGGCAAGAAGAGCGGCGATCAGGGCAACTGCGATTCCCCAGTTCCCGCCGAGGGAGAGAGAGACCTTCGGGATGGCCATGCCGCTAACGGAGAACCATCATTTTTTTTGTCACCGTGAATGCAGGCGTGCTCATCCGGTAAAAATAAACCCCGCTTGCGAGGCTGCCGGCACCGAAACCGACGGAGTGAGCGTATCCCGCTTTCTGAGAGCGATGGACGAGCACTTCCACCTCTCTTCCCGTGAGATCGAAGACCCGTATGTCGACAAATTCATCGGCCGGCAGGTCGTACTCAATGACCGTCTCATTGTTAAACGGATTAGGGTAATTCTGTGCAAGAGCAAAAACACCGGGTATCGAGGGATTCCTGCCCCCGCCGGTTTCGCCATACCGCAGGTTCCATACCGTTCCCGTCGAAGCTGCCGGACTCCGGTAGGAATGACCCCCGCTATCGGACGCATCAATGTAAAACTGAACCAGCGTGCCGTAGGGTTGACGCGGAATCGCCGCTCGATACCTGCCTGAGGTCGGATAAAACATCGCCGAATCGAATGACATCGAAATCGCGGAATACCCTCCGTTGCCGCCGGCGAGGTAGTGCAGAACAACTCCATCCGGGCGGATGCCGTTGCGGGATGCGATTCCGGTGGAGACGAAGCTGCCCGAGTCGCCGGCTGTAATACGCGGCACGTTGCTGAATACAGGCCCAAAGCTCAGGGCCGCTTCAAACGCATTCACGAGGCCCCAACCCGTGAAGTTATTCGGGCTCAGCGGAAACCTTGCGCTGTCTATTATAGGCTCTGCCGTGGTGCGCATCGCGTCCCGCACCTGAACGGGTGATAGCTCCGGCCTTACGGAAAGCACGAGCGCCGCGGAGCCCGCTGCAAGGGGCGTCGCAAGGGAAGTGCCCTGCTGGGTGCCGTAAGAGTTGGGAACGATCGCGCAGAATACCGACACGCCCGGAGTGACAATATCGGGTTTCGTGCGGCCGTCGTTCGTGGGACCGGTCGAGCTGAAACCGGCTAGCTGTTTCGAAAATGTGACCGCGCCGACGGAGATGATGCTGTCGGCGTCTGCGGGGGTGAGCATCGTACCCATACTTCCGTCGCCATTCCCTTCATTCCCCATTGCATCGCACACGACGACGCCGAGCCGGGCAGCCCGGACGGCCGCGAGGGCCGTCACCGATGTTTTACCGTTGAAGTCTCCGCGGGACCACAGGTATCCGCTTCCATCGTCGAAAATGTTGTATCCGAGCGAGCTGCTGACAAGATCGGCTCCATGCCCCTCCATCCATTCGATCCCCGCCGCCCAGTTGTCTTCTTCCACCGGAGTCTCGCTGTGGATATTCTCGGTTTTGCCGAGGATAAAGTCGGCGTCGAACGCCGGGCCGACGAGCCGGCCTGGCATATATCCGCCCAGAACCGACATTGTGAGTGTTCCGTGAAGATCCTGGCCCGCATCCGCGGGACCCTGATCGGACGTGGTATCGTCGTTGAAAACAAAATCGTGTTCGGCGATGACGTGCCGGGTCCGGAGCGCCTCGTGGACCCTCCACCGAAACCCGCTGTCGAGCATGCCAATAAGAACGCCGGATCCCGTAATTCCAAGATCGTGCAGCTGGGGAACATTGATGACCCGGAGCTGAGTCGCGGACTGCCCATAGTCGATCGTGGGTGTCGCTTGACCCGCAACGCGCGACGGGCGGGACGATACCGGCTGAGGGAAAAGCGGGGCCGGTTCTCCCGCGCTCGAAACGGGTTGCTTGCGGCGGCGATATGCAACGACCGGCTCGACGCTCTTCACGAAGCCGAGGCGCGAAACAGCGCCGATTATCCCGGGGGTCAGGAAAAAGCTTGCGGCATTCAGCCAGCGGCTCTCATGCACAAGAAATCCGCCGAGCTCCTGTACCGATTGAAGATACGGCTTCGATAAGGGCAAATCCTGATCGTCGATAAGGCTGCCGGCGGGTAGGACTTTTGCCCGGCGCCGCAGCGCGCGGGGATTCACATACTCCGGCGCTTTCTCACGGGTTGCGTGGAGCGCCGGACCCTTGTCGGTGAAGTAGACCCAGTATTTCTTCGAGGATTGCGGCCGGGATGCCGAGGAAAGCGAAACGAGAAGAACCAGGTTCAATATGAGAGTTGAAGGAGAAAAAGCCGATCGAACGTTCGGCATGCGGGAAGCGTCAATCGTTCTCCAGCAGCTTCTCGACAATCTGAATTGCCGTTACGGCATCCGCCTCGGCATTAAAATTCGGTACGATCCGATGCCGCAGCACCGGGCCGACAACCCTGCGGACGTCATCGACGTCGGGGGAATGCCTGCCCTCGAGAACGGAGCGGGTCTTCGCACCGAGGATCAGGTATTGCGAGGCTCTCGGGCCCGCTCCCCAGCTCAGCCAGTCCTTAATGAATTGAGGCGCGCCGGACGATTTCGGCCTCGTTCTGGTCACGATATTCACGGCGTAGGCGATGACATGGTCGGCCACCGGGACGCGCCGGACCAGATCCTGAAAAAACAGAATCTCCTCCGTCCCGAGAATGTGATCGAGTTTCGGAGCATACATACTGGTCGTGGACTTGACGATCTCGAGCTCCTCCTTTTCGGAAGGGTACTCCAGCCACAAATTGAACATGAATCGATCGAGCTGCGCTTCGGGAAGAGGGTAGGTGCCTTCCTGCTCGATCGGGTTCTGCGTCGCCAGCACGAAGAAGGGTTCTTCAAGCGTGTACTTTTGCCCCGCGGCCGTAACATGGTGCTCCTGCATCGCTTCGAGAAGAGCCGCCTGAGTTTTCGGAGGAGTGCGGTTAATTTCGTCCGCGAGAAGGATGTTGGCAAAGACGGGGCCCTTGACGAATTTGAACGACTTTGTTCCGGTCGAACGGTTATCCTCGATAATTTCCGTACCGGTGATGTCGCTGGGCATGAGATCGGGGGTGAATTGGATCCGGCTGAATTTCAGATCCATCACTTCGGCAAGCGTCTTGATCAGGAGCGTCTTCGCCAGACCGGGAACCCCGACAAGCAGGCAGTGCCCGCGCGCAAGAAGGGATATCAGCAGTTGCTCCACGATTTCCTCCTGACCGATGATCACCTTGGCGATTTCGCGCTTGATCGCCTCGAAGCTCTCCCGGAGCGCTCCGACTGCCTCGACATCGTTTAATTCGCGTACCGATCGATCCCGGTTCACCGTGTTCTCTTCAAGATTGTTATAGACGGACTTCCCAATAGATTTCCTGGCGCAATTGCTTGAGCCACTTCTGGTATTCAAAGTTCCTCTTGTACGACGCTGCAAGCTGCTCCACCTGTTTCCAGTCGTCCTTCAGGTTCATCGTGTGTTCCGGTACGCGTCTTTTCAGATAAAGGATCTGGTATCCGGAAATACTTCCCGACGCCACCGGCACCGGATCACTCACTTCCCCTCCGCGCATGTTTCGAAGGAGGTCTTGAAGAGACTTGTCGAACTGAGTGATCGGCAGGAAGCCGAGGGCCCCGCCGAGCGGTCCGGATTCCTTGTCGTCGGAGTATTTCTTCGCGAGTTCTGAAAAATCAGCGCCGTGAAGGATGCTGTCCTTCAATGCTCTAAGAAACGCAACCGCCGCCGCCGCCGAGCTGCTGTCCACGCCGATTTTAAATAGAATATGCCGCGCGTGAGCCAATTCGCCGTGGCGCTCGAGAAGCTGGATAATATGGAATCCTCTGGACGTTTCGACGATATCTGAGATCTGTTTTTCCTTCAGTGAAAAGACGGCTTCTTCAAAATCCTTGACGAACTGCCCCCGGCGCCAGGAGCCGAGATCGCCCCCCGATGATGCCGTTGCCGGGTCCTCGGAGTACCGGCGCGCGAAGTCCGCAAAGTCTCCCCCCGCCTTTATGGAGTCGAGAATCCGGGCCGCCTTCGCCTTCACTGAGGCCTTTGCCGCTTCGCTCGCCCGCGGGATTTTGAGTATATGATAAACCTCCGCGTGTTCAGGCACCGTGGGCAGGCTGTCTTTGAATGTCTTGTAGAACTCCTCTACTTCGCGCCGCGATGGCTGGATACTCCCGAATTTCGCCTCTTGCAGGTACTGGATGAGAAGTTGTTTGCGGGTTTCATCCCGGAACTCGCGCTTCATTCTGCTGATCGGCATGCCGTACAGCTCCTCAAGTTTTTTTTCGGAGCCCACCTGCTGAATCCGCTGCGCGATGAGCGCATCGAGCTGACTCGTCACTTCGTCCTCTCGAACGGTGATCGTCGTATCTTCAAGAGCTTTCGCAAGAATGAGTTTTTCGTTGACCATCGCATCGAGCACCTGTTGTTTGAGGGCCGGCGTGTTGGGGTCGATGTGATTGTTCAGCGCGTAAAACTCGGCCTGGGCGTTGAGATCGGAGAGAAGGATCGGCTCCTTGCCGACCACCGCAACGATTCTGTCGATCACCGCAGGCTGACTGTCCGCGACTGCCGGCGCCCAAAGGAGCGAAAAGGCAAGGAAACAAAGGGGGCGGGGCCTATTCGTGAACATGCGAGGTGTCTGTCAACCGATGGGATCCCAACATTACTTGAACACCATACTTCCTTCGAAGGGTTCCGAGGAGGTCGTCATAGCGGTGCCGGCGGCCGTCGATCAAAAGTCGCTGGCGCGCTTCCGGCCGTGCCATGTCGAAATCGGCGGGAGCTCCCTGCTGCACCTTCGAAAGTAATTGGAGAACAAAGTACGCGCCCGTCGTTTTCACAGGGAACGATACTTCATTCACCGAAAGGGCGGAGGCAACTTTCCACAGTTCGGGGGGAAACAGCGTCTGGGAGGTGTAGTATTCGCCCGATGAAACCGATACTACGCTTGACGACGCCGCGGACTCCGACCTGAAACTATCGGCGGCCGTTTTCCACGGCGCCCCCTTGCTGACCGCGGCCGCAAATGCCGTGGCGCTGTCGCGGCTATTGAGAGCGATGACGTTGAGTTTCAGCGTGTTCTCGTGGACGAGAAATTCCGAGGCGTGCTGCCTGAAATATTCCTTCATCCGTTCGAGAGTGACGCCGCCGGTATCGGAGTAGATGGTGCGCTCAAGGTAAGACTGGTTCGCGAGCTGACGGCGGACGTCTTCGAGCTGGTGAACGAACGGTTCCGAACTCTCCACGCCCTGACGCTTTGCCTCCTGATACAGAAGCTCCGTATTGACCCAATATGCCACATAATCATTGAGCGCGAGATCGAACGCGCTGTGGGTTGTATCGATATGGGACCGTGCGTCCTCCAGCGTCAATTCAGAATTTCCGACCCGCGCGATGACTTCGCCGGCGCGCCGCCCGCTGCAACCGATGAGGAGCGTTGTGAGGATGGGGAGAACGAGCCCGGCAAATCGCATCTCACCGTGGGCGTGAGGCCTGCGGGGAGGTGAAGGCGTTTCTCAGCAAGGCTGTGTCCTGCCGGACGAAATATTTCTGCTTGATACGATCGACCCACTGCTTTTCAAGCGCCTTGGAGATGTGTTCCTGATAGTCGTTCGAGACTTCCGCTCCCGCTTCTTCAAACGTTTTCCGCCGTGCAGGTTCTTTCGCGTACAATTTCACAATCGCATAGCCGCCGTTGTCAAGCTCGATCGGGTCGGATACTTCGCCGGGTTCGAGCGCCGCCGCCTGCTTGATCACCTCATTCGTATCAACGGTCTGGAATCCTCTCAGTCCGCCTTTTGATCTAAGATCGGGATCCTCGTTCCACCTCGTTGCAAGGCTCGCAAAATCGGCGCCGTGTTTCAGGGAATCATAGAGCATCAGCGCGGTCGTATCCGACTCGACCTCGATTTCGCCGATCTTGACCCGTTCCGGAAACGCAAACTTATCTCTGTTTTCTGAAAAATACCTTCGGAGCGAAGAATCTGTGACGCTCGTTTTATTCCAGACCTCCGTTTGTTCGGCCTTGTACAGAACGATTCCGTCGGTGTATTCTTTCATTAAGGCGGCGAAATCGGGGTACCGTGCTTCAAGTCCCACCGCCTTCTCTTCCAGGAGATAGGAGTCCGCTATACGGTCAAGGTGGGGTTTGAGATCGCTCCGGCGCAGAGAGGCGCTTCGGAATTCCTGCTTTTTTCGGAGGAGGGAGACGATCGAATCGACGGGGATGGCTCGCCCGTTGACTGTCATAAGAGCCATCGAGCGGATGGCCGGGGTCAACGCTGCATCCCAGCTGCTGTCGTCGGTCGTCTTGGCCGAATCCACATGCGAGAGAAACTCCGTGAACGCACTTTCATTAAAAGAATATTTAAATTGCTTTTTCAGGGTATCAATGTACCGGGTATAGTCTTCGCCGTATCTCGTCTGCTGGTAGGTTTTCTTGAGGTCGGGATACATCACGGAATAAGGCGCCAGGGACTTCACGCTGTCCAATCGCAGAAGGTGAAATCCGAAGGGCGTTCTGACGATCCCGGAGACCTCCCCGGTCTTGAGCTTGAATGCCGCTTCATCGAATGGCTGCACCCACCGGCGCCGCTCGAACCAGCCTAGATCCCCGCCCTGAGCGGTGCTACCGCCATCCTCCGAGAGTTTCATCGCGAGGCTGCCGAAGTCCCGCCCTTTCTTCAAGCTGTCCTGAACTGCTTTTATCCGCCCGAGTGCCGAGGCCACGTCCGCAGAATCCGGATTGTTGGTTTGGAACCGCGCCATGATGTGCCGGACCCGGAGCAACCTTGTCGGTTCGCTATCGAGGACCCGGAAAATTTGGTAGCCGAAGGTCGAACGGACCGGCCTCTGGCAAAGGTCGCCCTTCTTCACCCCGTAGGCGGCATCTTCAAAAGAATTCGTGCCCACCATCACTCCGCCTGTGAAATAGTAGACAACTCCGTGGTTCACCTTCACCGATGGATCGTCGGAGAATTTGAGGGCAAGCGAATCGAAATTCTCTCCCCTTCTCGCACGATTGAGGACATCCATGGCTTTATTAAAGACCTTCAGGGTTTCCTCGAGGGTTGCGTCCGGCTTCATTGAGAAAAGGATATGCTGTGCCAGGATCTGTTTTTGGCGATGATCGTAAAGACGCTTGATTCCAGGCTCAGTAATTTCCCTCTCGATTATAAATGTAGACGCGAGCGTCACGCGGTAATCCCTAAGCTCGCTCACGATGTCCGGGTCATTGAGGAGATTCCGGTCGTAGGCATCCTGAAGCTTCAATTTGTAATTTGTCAGAAGGTCCAGGAACTTTTCACGCTCCTCCGGCGTGCTCTGGCGTGCAGCCTCGAGGCTTGTGCTATTGCGCATATAGAAATTCTCGAAATCGCGCAACGTGAGCTTATTGGGGCCGACTTCGAGAACAATCTGATCATCGTATTTGGGAGCACACCCCGCCAGTACAAATATGGATACCACGAGGGCTGCGAGCGTCCCGCGCATTGCTTTCATCGACGAACTTCCTTTCGTTTGCGAATAAAGAGGTTGGAGCTTGCGGTTATGGAAGTCACAGTATAACCAATATTTAGGAAAGTTTCAAGAATATCACCGGCCCGCGTATGGACCGTGCGAGGTTACCCGTTCACGGACCCTGCATCGCGCGCGCTCCGGGCGCGAATTCTTGATTCGAGATCAAATTTTGCCTATATTTTCAGCGCTTTTCACCGCGTCGCAAGAGAGGATACTTTCGCTTTGAAGCAATCCTTCTTCCAAAAGAATCGCTACCTGAGCCTGGTCAAGATCGAACACACCCTCTTCACACTCCCGCTTGTCTACGGCGGGTTGGTGCTCGGGCTCCATGGTGCTCCGTCTGTCAGAATCCTGCTTCTAGTTCTTATAAGTGCGGTCGGCGCGCGGACATCTGCGTTTGCCCTCAACCGGATCATAGACCGGCACATCGACAAGCGCAACCCTCGCACTGCTTCCCGCGAGCTGCCGACAGGCAGGGTTAAGCTGGGAGAAGCGATTGGAGTTCTCATCCTCGGTACTGCAATCTATTTGACTTCGGCAGCCATGATTTCGACGTTTTGCCTGCTTCTTTCACCGGTTCCCCTGATCATCTTCGCACTTTATCCATACATGAAACGCTTCACAGCTCTCGCCCATTTCGGCGTCGGGCTCGGTATGGCGATGGCGCCTCTTGGAGGATGGTTTGCGGCATCCCCTTCATTCGACAATCTCCTGCCGGCCGCACTCCTGTGCCTGTTCACGCTCTTCTGGGGAGCGGGTTTCGACATCATCTATGCGACTCTCGATGAAGAGTTCGATCGCCGCGAACACCTGTACTCCTTCGTGTCGCGGTTCGGAAGGCAAAAAGCCCTGTTCTGGTCTTCAATCTTCCATGGTATAGCATTCACCTGTCTGTCGCTTCTTTTTTTCACAACCATCCGGACATGGTATGCCGCACCGTTTCTCTTGACGACCGGAGCACTCCTGTGGCTTGAGCAGCGCAAAGCGTCAGATGTCCAACTCGCATTTTTTAATATAAATGCCGGTCTCGGTTTCCTCGTCTTTGGGATGATCGTCACCGGAGCCGTGGTCCGTTGAGAATTGTCGTCGGGATAACCGGCTC
>DASQAZ010000074.1:0-9531 GCA_035635475.1 Bacteroidota bacterium
AGTTTGCTTCCGTCGGCGTCCCGGTAGAAATCGGAATACGTGAGAGTCCCCTCCGCCTGAAAATTTTCCCATGGTTGGAGGATAAGCGTGGCGCTGGCAGCATTACTCTTCCCCTGTTCGGGCGTAGGATAATAGATCGACCTGGTGCGATGGTAGACGATATTCAGATATACTTGATTGGTGAACTGCGCTCGAAATTGTACGTGAGCGCCGCTCGTCTGGAACTGCTGAGCGTCGAAAATCTCCGTCGAATAGTTCAAGCGAGTCCGGAAAAACCAGTTCCCCAGAAAGAATACATTCACAGCCAGGTCGTTCGACGTCTCCCAAAGGTCGCTGAAGCGGTCTTTTGTTTGTCCCGCCGTAAGCTCAAATCCGATCCGCTGGAAAAACTTCGAATCAGGGAACAGCCTCGGATTCAAATACTCGGTGAAATTCGCGACACCCGGCCTCGTAATGTACCCCATATCTGCGCGAAAATTCTCGGACACCCCGCGGAAACCTAGGAAGTAGGCGAGACTGCGCGTGTCGCTGAAAAGGCGCGCGCCAAATGTATTACCAGCCACGGCAGGCACCGTCGGGTCATCCTTCGCCCAGGAGAGAAATCCGTTGCTCTCCAGGACGGCGGCCTGAGAGACCCTGAAGACCTCGTCGTATCCGACCACGCGGTTGTTCGTGTGTTCGAGTTCCCTTCCCGCGTAGAGAAACCCGAGATAGCTGTCCTGCGACAGGGTCTGTTTGTACCTCACCACCGGGATGGAAATGTACCGCCCCATCGCGCTCCGCTCGGATTCGAGGACATTGTCCAGCGCGTACACTGCCGCGATCGTGTTGCCGCTCCCGAGCTTTCCGGTGAGCTTCGTTCCGACGAACGGATCGGCGACTGTCCGCGAGTAGTAGATCGTCGGATCCAGACTACCTGTGTTCGACGCGAGGTTGAAGTTGTCTATCCCCTCGAGGAAGAACGGCCGCTTCTCGGGATAGAACAGACTGTACCGCAGATTGATGTCTACCTGTCCTGCGTCTGATTCGATCTGGCTGAAGTCGGGGTTGAGAGTGCCGTCTAGAATCAAGTCCGATGTTATCCCATACTTCGCGGTCAGACTTGCTCTTCCCTCCTGTTTGTCGCGTCCCAGAGTCGTGCCGCTGCGGACATCCTGCCGGGTGGCGGTAAAGGCTGGAAGGACCTCGACGAGCGTGTAGTGATCGATCCCGGAATACACCAGAGGGCGCATCTGCGTGAGAAAGGCCGATCCCTTGGCCGGGTCCATCCGTGGATAACAACTGTGCTCCGACCGGCGGCTGATATAGCGCTCGAGCACCACCTCCATGACGGTCGTGTCCTCATTCCTGTACCGGAGACTCTTCAGTGGGAGCCGGACTTCGATCGTATAGCCGAGCGAATCCGTCCTCCCCGCGCTGTACCAGACGAAGTCGGGGCTGAAGTCTTCATTGTTTGCCGTAAACCGGCTATCCGCCTGGATGCCGAGCGGATTGACGTAAAAGGCGGTGAGGCCCTGGTGGTCGTTGAATGAATCGAGGTTGATACAGATGAAGTCGTCGCCCACCATCTTGTCTCGCGCCGAGACCGAGGCCTTGATCTTGTCCCGATCGTCGTAGCAACGGAAGGCGAAGTAGAGATTTTCACGGTCATAGGCAAGGGCTACGTCGGTCTGTTCCTTCGGGAGGATGTCGAAATCGGGGATGAATGTCCTGAACCCGGACACGTGCGGGGCCAGCTTCCAGAATGGTTCATCCAGGATACCGTCGATAACCGGCGGGGTCGTTATCAATAACGGCCGGAGAGGTTCGACCCGTTCGATCGAGGCCTCCATCGTGGTGTCACTCCCTGATGATGCCCGCGCAGGTACCGCCACCGAAAAAAGTAAACAGACGATGGCAGTGGCGGGCGATCGGAAATAACAGTTTGGTGATACGGTGCTCATAGTTTCGATTACCACATCATCAGTCGATTGATGACGGAGACCACGGCGGGGTCATCGGGGAAAATTACCGGCGACGCTTTGGCGCGTACGGTCCGATCGCCGACGCGCTTGACCATCACCTTTACCGGGCAACCGCAGGCGCTGTACATGAATGTTACTTCCCGGACCGCCCCATTTGGCCATAGATCCCTGACGGGCCTCCCGATGTCCTGAATCTTGGCCTGAAGTATTGACTTCGGATTGCCGGAGCCGTCAACCACAAGCATCTTCCCTTTTCCATCGTCAACGAAGACTCCAAGATTCATGGCAGCGGGCACATTGCGCGATCCGGGAACGATCCTGCAGTTCCAGATCACTTCTCCGGTGCGCCGGAAAACGAAGGACGCCATGCCCGGCTTCTCGGCGCTGACGTGCATCGAAATATGCAGCTTGCGGTCCGCCGTCGGTTCGCCATAGGCATCCAGGATCGCGAACGTCCGTCCCTTGCCATCGTCTGGTACGTATCGGCGTTCAATTTGATTCAGTGCTTCAGGAATCCTTGGAATTTTCGGGCCATAATCCAATTCCACCGTCACCATGACCGCTTCCCCTGCGCGCATCGTGTCAACCTGTGCAGGAGATGTGTTTGTCCCGATTGCGAGGCCAAAGAGTGCCGCAACTAGATACGATCTCGCGTACTGTCGCCGTTTCCGGGGTGCACGAACGGCGTGCGATAACTTAATCATACCTTAGAATTTACCCAAGGTATTACCGAGTGTCAAGTTTTCCGGGGGGCTGTCGAACGTCGCGGGGCGGAGAAAGACAAAAGCCCCGGCTCCCGCCTGCGCGGGACCGGGGCTTCGGGGGATTAAACAACCAGAAGAATTCCTAACCTGCGGAGCGGTGTCTTCGCTGCGCGCGGGAGCAAAAATTACTTGAGGAAAAGCATCTTGCGTATCCGGATATAGGTCTTTCCCGGATCCGCCGCGCTCGTCGCTTCGAGCCTGTAGAAATAGATGCCGCTTGCAAATCCGCTCGCGTTCCAATCAACGGCATTGTGTCCTGCCGGCTGGAGACCGTTGACGGGGACTGCTATCGCTTCTCCGAGTACGTTATAGATCTTCAAAACGACTCGCGATACCGCGGGCAGCGCGTACCCGATTTGCGTCGTCGGATTGAAGGGGTTCGGATAATTCTGGCTCAGATCATACTCCTTTACCGTCAGATTCCGGACATCTTCGATCGGCGTCTGCGAAAGGGCGGCGGGGCCCGGCGGCGGACTGATTTTGAAATCGTCGAAGCGGGCCGGAGTCGGAAATACGCAGCTTCTCAATGCGAACATCCACTGAGCCGGTAGATACGTGGCATCGGTTGCCTGCAGGATTTGGACACCGTTCACCAATCCGATCATCGTCTTGTTGTCGCACAATATCCTGAAGGTAATGACGTCTCCAACGCTTACCTCCTTTGCCGCGCTCGCCAGAAGCGCCGAGTTCGGGTAGCCCGGACCGACCCGGTGGATCTCGAGAATATCCGTGCCCGACTGCTCGAAGTATCGCAGCCGGTATCCCGTGCCGGTGTTATAATCCTTACTGTTCATCCGTGCATAGATAAAGAGCGACGTGAAGCTGAAGTTTCCGCTCTTCTGCACAAGGGTGACGCTCGCTTCCGTGCCGCCCCCGACAAGACTGTCCCAGACCACTCCGCCGAATTGGAAGTTGCCCCCGGTGTTCGTGGATTGAATGGCGTTCCCGACTACGGCCATTGAGCCGCTTCCCGGTTGATTCAGGATGTTTGTCCATTTCTGAGTGCCCGATAGGGGACTATTCGCCCTGTTGAAGTTGTCACGCAGCACTCCGGCAATTACGGGGCAGGTGATGACGATCGTGTACGACCTCTGTCCGGTACATCGGTTTGTGTCTCTCGCCGTGATCGTGAACGTGAAACTCCCTCCCTGAGTCGGTCCCCCGGTCAGCGCACCAGATAATGAATCCAGGGATAGCCCGGGGGGAAGAGTTCCGGTTGTGACTTTATAAACATATGGAGCAGCGCCGCCGCTCGCAACGATTGTCTGACTATACGGCGTGCCTGTCGAACCGGCGGGAAGCGATGTTGGCAACAGTGATATCGTCGGACAGGTGACAGCGATGGTATAGCTCTGACTTCCCTTGCATCCCTGCGCGTCCGTCGCAGTTATAACGAAGTTCGAACTTCCCGGGGTTGTCGGAGTTCCCCTGATCTTTCCGGAATCGGCTTTCAAAGTCAGCCCCGCGGGGAGCGAGCCGGATGTCACCGCGTAGGTGTAGGGCGATGTACCGCCGCTCGCTACGACTGACTGATCGTACGGCACGCCTGTCACTCCGGCCGGAAGTGTCGAAGGAGCGATGCTGATGGCGGGGCAACCCGGAACGGCAGGCGGCTTCGGAGTGATCTGGAAGCTGTCGAACAAGGCTGTTGTCGGGAAGACACACCCTCGGAGTGCGTAGTACCACGGTGCTGGCATATAGGTGGCGTCCACTGCCTGAATGACCGGCGCACCGTTTACCAATCCGATCATTGTCTTGTTGTCGCACAAGATTCTGAAGCAAATGATATCCTTGGGGTGCAGTTCGATATTTGCCGACGCGAGGAGCGCGAATGTGGCGTAACCGGGACCCACCCGATGGATCTCCAGGAGATCGGTGCCGGATAGTTCCTGATAGCGCAGACGGTATCCGGTTCCTGTATTGTAGTCCTTATTGTTCATCTTCGCGTAGATGAAAAGCGTTGTGTAACCCCCATTACCGCTCTTCCGTTCGAGCGTGAGACACGCTTCCGAGCCCGAATTGACGAGGCTATCCCAGACCACTCCGCCGAAGTTGAAGTTGCCCGCGCTGCTCGTCGCCTGGATGTCTGCGCCGACGATCGCCATCGATCCATTGGACGGATGGTTGAGGATGTTCGCCCACTGGTTCGAGCCCGCCAAGGGGCCGTTCGGCCGGTTGAAGTCGTCCCGCAATGCCGCTGCGGCGTACTGGGTCACTGTCACCGAGAAGGAGCAGCTATCTTTGTTACCCGAAGCATCGATGGCTTTGCACTTCACGGGAGTCGTGCCGACGGGAAATGCTGAACCCGATGGGGGCGTGCAGATGACGGTAACTCCGGGACAATTGTCGCTGGCCTGAGCAACATAGTTTACAACGGCCTGGCACACCCCCGGATCTGATGAGACAGTAACGTTCGGCGGGCAGGTGATCCCGGGTTTCTGTGTATCGGCCACAGTCACCGTGAAGCGGCATTGGGGTCCTGCTTCAGCGCTGCAAACCACCGGTGTCGCACCCACCGGGAAAAGTGACCCTGAGGCCGGAGTGCAACTCACAGTTCCGCATCCGGCAGTTGTCGTTGGCGCGAAGGTAACGTGCGCTCCGCAAAGACCCTGCTCATTTGCGAGGGACGTGTCTTTGGGACATGTGATCGTACACGGGACCACTGTGACGTGGAACTTGCAGCTATCCTTGTTGCCGGATCCATCGTAGGCCGTGCAGGTCACCGTTGTTTTACCGACCGGGAAACAGGTGCCGGACGGAGGATTGCAGACAATGCTGGATATCGTCCCGCAGTTATCCGTTGCGGTTGGAGTCGGATAATTCACGAGGGTGCATGTCTGTCCAACCACACTTGTGTCCGATTGGCAGGCGATTTTCGGCACCTCGTGGTCTTCCACCGTGATCTGAAACTTGCAGCTGTCTTTGTTCCCCAACGCATCGCTGACCTTGCAGGTCACGACGGTCGTCCCCTTGGGAAATGTGGAACCCGACGGAGGCACGCACGCCGCTGTTCCGACACCGGGACAGTTATCGCTCACATGCGGCAGTGGGAAGCTCACCACGGCGGCGCAGCTCCCGGAATCGGTCTTGACGGTCGTATCCGGCTGGCAAGCAATGGCGGGATTCTCGATGTCTGCAACAGTCACGGTAAACGTGCAGCTATCTTTATTCCCGGATGCATCCGTGGCGATGGATTTGACCGTCGTCTTTCCCTTGTTAAATGTGGACCCGGATGAAGGCGTCGATACTAGGGTGACGCCGGGACAGTTGTCCGTCGCATGAACCTTGAAAATCACGGCCGCGCTGCATTGATGCGGATCTGTCTGCTGCACGATGTCGGCAGGGCAGGCGAGAACCGGTTTCTCCGTATCCCGCACGGTAACGGTGAACATGCAGCTATCCTTGTTTGCATGAGCATCGGTAGCGACGCACTTGACGGTTGTCGATCCCTTCGCGAATGTTGCTCCGGAGGGCGGGGTACAGACCACGGTCGCTCCGGGGCAGTTATCGGCGGCCGCCGGCGCTGTGTAATTTACGACGGCCGCGCACTGGCCCCGAATGTTGTCCACCGTGATATTCTGCGGACAGGCAACGACGGGCTTTGCCGTGTCCTGTACCGTGACTTTGAATTCGCAAAACGAGCCCGTCGTCAGGCTTGTACAACGGACGGTCGTCGTCCCGACCGGGAAGGAGCTTCCCGAAGCCGGCGAGCACGTCACCGTGCCGCAGGCGCCTGTCGTCGCCGGATCGGCATAACTTACAATTGCACCGCACTGACCATGATCGTTCGACACAGTCGTGTCGCGCCGGCAGGTGATCTGGCACGTCTGCGTCACGGTCACCTTAAACGAGCAGGAGTCTTTGTTCAGGTGAGCGTCGGTGAATAGGCATTTTACTTCCGTCGTCCCGCTCGAAAAGCTGGAACCGGACGGCGGGGTGCACGCAAAGGTCGGATTGGGGCAGTTATCGTGAACCGTCGGATCTGGATAGTTCACCGTCGCATGCCCCGATTGAGGCGGGTTTTCTGCAACGGTCGTGTCATGTGGACAGGCTCCTTTCGGCTTCTCGGTATCGGCAACCGTGACGGTAAATGAACATGTCCCGACCTTCCCGGCAGAATCGGTCGCCATGCAGTTCACCGTCGTGCTTCCGACCGGAAAGGGCGACCCCGACGTGGGCTTGCATGAAATGGCGATGGTGCCCGGACAATTGTCGGTTGCCGTAGGAGTTTGATAGTTTACGATCGCGGAGCACAGGCCGCGATCGTTATCCATAGCAATATTTGCCGGACACGTAACAACCGGACGCTCCGTATCCTGGACCGTCACCGTGAATGAGCAGGCCGATGAGAGCCCGCCTGCGTCCGTCGCCGTGCACGTTACTTGCGTTGCGCCTTTCTGGAAGGTCGAACCCGACGGCGGCTTACAAAGTAGGCGAACCCCCGGACAATTGTCCGTGGCGATATTCGTATCCAATACGACTACTGCGGTACACTTACCCGGGTCGTTTGCTTGTGTGATCGTGCCCGGGCAATGCATCACCGGATGCTCCGTATCTGCAACCGAGACGGTGAACCTGCACGTGTCGTTCGGCGCCACCCCGTTGGAGGCGACGCAGTTAACCAGCGTTGTACCTTTGGAGAACGCGGTCCCCGACGGCGGAGTGCAGACTATTGCAGGCGGCGGACATCCCTTGATCGCCGTCGGCGGCGTGAACGCAACAACGGCCGAGCAATGGCCTGAATCATTGTCTTTCGAAATGTTAGCCGGACACGGACCGAGCCGCGGAGGTTCGTGGACGGTGATCCCGGCTGTCTGCGTCCCATTGTCCACCTTCCCCGAGACTGCCGTCGGGGTATCTCCGGGACACGTTGCGTTTGTATAGGTTGAGTTGGCCGTGAGGTTGGTGATCGTGGCGGTAGTGGGACTAACGCTCCCGTGGGCGCCGCCGTTGAACGTGATTGTTAACCCGTTCATCACCGTGGGATTGATCGGGGTGTTATTGCTGTTCTTCGCGAAACTCGCCGTGAGCAAGGAGCTCCCCCCGGGGAGGATGAGCGACGGGGCCGCCGATAACTGTAAATCGATCCGCGGATCCGCATCGACTGTGCCCGAGGTGGTCTGGCACCCCGCAGAACCGGGCGGGGCGTCGCAGCCCCACCAATTATTCTTCGCTGTCACCGTTCCGCTGTTATTATAGAGGGCGCTCCCGGCAGCCGCCGCGATATTCTCCGAGAACCGGCACAAACTGATGTTCACGATACCGCTGGAAACGTAGACGGCGCCGCCCTCACTGATCGGGGTTCCGGCGGCATTCTTAACGAATGTGCAGTTGGTAATATCGGCCCGATTGCCCGAAGCGAGAACGATCATAATCGCGCCGCCCTGCCCGGCGCCCGCGCCGGCGGTCGCCAGATTCATGGTAAAAATACAGGAATCGATTTTCAGGTTGCCGGGGTTGGTGCCGTTGTTGTACGCGATAGCGCCCCCGACGGCTGACCTGGCTGTGTCGTTGCTGAAAGTGGAGTTCGTGCAGTTGAGGTCGCCGCCGCCGCTGAAGGATATCGCCCCCCCGTTATCCGTGGACTGTGTGGAATTGCCGCTCAGATCGCAATTGGTGACGTTAAAAACGTTTGACGGTCCCCCGGCCAGAATCGCACCGCCTCCGAAACCACCCGCGTTCCCTCCGGTGATCTTGACGTTTTCTATCGTGATCGTTTGGCCGGTATCGGGATAGAAATTCTCAAAGCAACCATTCGCGGCGATGGTTTGCGCAATGTTGGTATTGAGCGGTGTCCCCTGTCCGTGTATCGTAAATCCGTGAGCGGTCGCGCTTCCAATGATGATGTCGCTTCCGAGTGTAAGATTGTATGTGCCCGGGGGAACATTGATTATGTGAGGAAGAAGCGGGAGGCTCAGCTGGCTGTTTGCGGCCTCGATCGCGGAACGGAGAGAGATGTTTCCGCTGCCATCGGCTCCCGTTAAGAAGTTCGCGGCGTGTGTATCGTTCGTCGTGTTTACCGTGAATATTCCTGCCGGGGATTGGACCGAACCTACAAACAGGAGGAGGAGGACTATGACCATGGTCCTCGCTTTCAGATAAGATTCTTCCGTCCGGATGCTACCAAGGCGTATCATACGCAACCCTCCTCCTTACAATTTCGATTTGAGAATCACGCGGCGCGGTTCTCGCCGTCTTTACCCGCCGTCGGCCTATTGCCTCGGCGGAAACACTCCCTGAAGCGAAATACAGAAATTCAGTGTCAGGTATGGCGGCAGATTATTATGCGGCAGGCTGCTGCCCGCCGTGGAGAATGCGGCAGGACTCATCTGTGGCGCACCCCCGGCGCTTTGGTTATACATATTCAATCCCCTCGCAGCCCCCGGTGTAGCCCAGACATCGCCTTGAGGGCTGACGTCCTGGCCGACGCTGTTGCGGCCGCTGACTCCATGAGTGTGAGCCGGTATTTCAGTTTGAAGAAGCGTTACCGTGTCGGATCCGGCTCTTTCTCCGAGATCGCGGAGACTTAACCCAGGTCCCTGTCCGAAGTGGAGCGGCGCACAGCCCTGCAAATCAGGAAGAGCGAAAGTGCTTCGTCCATCGCCGCCATAGGTAGTCCCAAGGAGTGAAAAGAGCGCCGTATTCTGGCTGATCGGCATTAGCTGGCCGTCGCAGAATGCCCAGCCCTTCGGCGCGAAGTTAAAGGGGAATATTCTGATTTCAGCTACAAACGGATTGGCCATCTTATTCTCCTTTTCTTAGTTCTGCGATGGGAAGATCCCCTGCAACGCAATAACAAAGTT
>DASQAZ010000075.1:0-7468 GCA_035635475.1 Bacteroidota bacterium
GGTGGAGGCGCTCGATGTGGTATGATAGTACCGGGTTGCCGTGGATCTCCCCCTCGCCGAATATGAAGACACTGGCCACCGCAACAGTCTATCCGGGCACCTGCTTTTTCGAGGCAACCAACATTTCCGAGGGGCGCGGAACCCCGAAGCCGTTCGAGTACATCGGCGCGCCGAACCTCAATAGCGAAAAAGCGGTTTCATTGCTCAACCGCCTCCACCTGCCGGGGGCCCGATTCTCGCCGGTCATTTTCACTCCAAGGGCAGACTCCATCGCTGCGCCCGATCCAAAATTCAAGGATAAACAGTGCCGGGGGGTGTATGTTCGGGTCGTCGACCGGAAGAAGTATCGTCCCGTACTTACGGGACTGATGATGCTTTCAATATTACACGATCTCTATCCCCGCAAGATCCAGGTCCTGCAGGGACGGCTCGACCGGCTCACAGGCGACACAAATATCGGAGAGAGACTGATGCGGGGGAAAGTGGAAAAAGAGATCCTCGAGCCATTCAAATCGCAACTCGACGAGTTCAAGGAGCGCCGCGCAAAATATCTTCTCTATAAGGAGTAACACCGCCCCTCGCTTTTCAGCTACGCTGCCGCCACCCACTGTTGTCGCATTTTTACTATAGTCTATCTGGCGATTCTTTGACATTCTAACGGATTTTATATATATTAAGCCCGATTTTTATGACTCTGACGTCTGAAGACGATTCATGCCCCAGGAAAATGTGCCCGATCAGCCCGATCAGACTGAGAAGCCCCGGTACACGGTCGTTGTCTTCAAAGAGGGGGCAACCGGATCGACCCGGACGTTCTCCTTTTCCCGGAAGGGCCTCGCTATCAGCCTCTTATCCGCAATTCTCGTACTGATTCTACTGACGCTCGCCGGAATCGTTTATACTCCCGTGGGTACCTATCTGCCGATAAGGGACAAGGAAAAGGAGAAGCGATACGGCAACCAGATTCTTGACATCCAGAAGCAGGTGCTGGCGATCTCGAAGGAAATGGATGCCCTGCGTGAGTACAACCTTCGGCTGCGAAAGGCGCTTGGCGAGACACTCTCGGCCCCGGAGAGTGTAGCACTCGCGTCGGCCATCCTCGATTCTTCGGGGCCCTCGGCACCCCCCGAAAGCGCCGTTCCGAACAACGGAGCCGCTTCGGCGACGGCACCGGAACAGCCGGCCGGTTCCGCAAAGGCGGCACTGGAAGTCCCCCTCACGATGCCGGCCGACGGCTACCTCACGAAGAGTTTCGAACCGGGGCAATTTCATTATGGAATCGACATCGCGGGGAAGCCGGGCACGGGCGTTCTCGCGGCGGCAGACGGTCATGTTCTCTTCGCGGGATGGACCTATGACGACGGGTTCGCCCTGATGATCGCCCATGCGGAGGGATTTGTGACCGTCTACAAGCACAATCAGTCGGTCCTGAAGAACACGGGCGCACAGGTAAAGCGGGGCGAACTGATTGCTTTAATGGGGAACACCGGCCGGACAAGCTCCGGAACTCATCTCCACTTCGAGGTGTGGAGGGACGGCGTGCCGGGCAACCCACAACAGTATCTATTGACCACACAATAAAGGAGTTTACCCGAGTGAAAACCGAACCAGGCAACGAGGCGATGAGTATTATCACGGCGGGAACCATCTGTGAAGGCAAGCTCCGGAGTCCGGGAAGCATCCGCATTGAGGGCCGGGTCGTGGGCGAGATTGTCGCGGCGCAGACTGTCTCCATCGGAAGCTCCGGTGAGGTCGAAGGCAATGTGTCGGCAAAGACCGTCACGGTCGGCGGCAAGATCAACGGCGGGGTCCTCGCCCAGGAGAAGCTGGTCTTCGAATCAAAAGCGGTAGTTCGCGGCGATGTCCGGGCGGCAAAGCTGGTGATCGACGAGGGGGCCCTGTTCGACGGGAAATGTATCATGTCGGATTCAAAGGGGATGCCCCCCCAAATCACCTCCGAAGTGAAGCCGGACCTCCGGCGGCCCGATCAGAAGTAACCCGGCCGTGGAAAACCCGGATCGCGAGAAGCGGAGTTCGGGTTTCTCGAAGTACGGCAAATCGCTCCGGGGCGTCGGTCCGATCATCGGCTCAGGGATCCAGCTTGCGACCTCCGTGGTCCTGATGTTCTTTCTCGGCCGGTGGGCGGACGAAAAGCTTCACACCGCTCCGTGGCTCCTGATCGCCGGCATCATCTTCGGCGTCGGGGCGGGCCTTTACAGTTTCATCAAGACCGCGATGAGTGTCGGGGGAGAGGAGAAGGGGGAGGATCGCAAGCCCGGATGAGGAAGATCGACTGGTCGTTCCCCCGGCGAGTCTTTATCACGCTGATGATCGTCGGAGCCGGGGGGGCATACCCCCTCGTGAAGTACGGAACAAGCGAGGTCAGAGAGGCGGTCCTGATCGGAGCCCTGATCACGACGCTGAACGTTCTTGCCGGTTATGCAGCCATTGAGTACTCCTACGGCAAATCAATGACAACCTTTCTCAAATACGTATTGGGTGGAATGGGAATCCGGATGTTCGCACTGGGAGCCGTGCTCGTGCTCCTGATCAGGGTCTTCGGATATCATACGGAGCCATTGGTCTGGTCGATTGTATTTTTTTATGTGTTATTCCTGGCTCTTGAGATCTCGTTTATTCAAAAGAAATTCGCACACAAGTGACCGCGGACCTTCATCGTGCTCGTTGACGCATCACGATTCGCCGCCCTGCAGGAACATCTTCCCGACAGCATTCGAGTCGCCTCCCAGACCGAGGGTGGCGGAGATGCGGGCGGAAATATCTTCGGCGAGCTCCTTCGTCACGTGCGGGATTCGCACGAAATCGATACTCCCTGGGGAGAAGTCGCGCTGCCGCACTATCCCCCCGTTTCCATCGGAGGCGTCACGATCGATTTATCGATTACCAAGCACGTTCTGTTTGTATGGATCGCAGCGCTGATCCTGTTCGCCATCGCCACAGCAGCGGCAAGGAAGAACCGGAAGGCAATGGTTCCCTCGGGAATCGGCAATCTCATGGAATCGATCGTCGTCTTCATGCGCGATGAAGTGGTGGTTCCGAATATGGGAAAAGGCGGAGTCCGGTACATGCCATATCTTCTGACCACGTTTCTCTTTATCCTCTTCATGAACCTGCTGGGACTGCTTCCCTACGGAGCGAGCGCAACAGGCAATATCAGCGTGACGGCGGGCCTTGCGATCGTCGCCTTCGTCGTGATCCAGCTCGCCGCTATCCGCGAGCAGGGTATCGGCGGATACCTCGCCCACCTCACCGGCGGCGTGCACTGGGCGCTTTGGCCGATCATGATTCCGATCGAAGTCCTGGGTTTGTTCACCAAGAATTTTGCCCTTTGCATGAGGTTATTTGCCAACATGATCGGGGGCCATATCGTCATCCTCTCCTTCATCGGGCTCATCTTTCTCTTCAAGACATACCTGATCGCCCCGGCATCTATCGGCTTCGCGCTCGGGGTCTCGATGCTCGAACTGTTTGTCGCGTTTTTGCAGGCGTATATTTTCACCATGCTCACATCTCTCTTTATGGGCCTCGGCATGCAGGCAGGCCACGCCGAAGCCGGGGAGAGCCATTGATAAACCACATCCCGTCGCGCTGAGTCGCGCAGGGCGGGGTTTCTTTACTACTTGAAAGGAGCTACAGAATGGATCCAAGTACACTCGCCTTCCTGGCGGCCGGAATCGGCGCGGGGATCACGGTTGTCGGGGCCGGTCTGGGAATCGGTAAACTCGCGGCAGCCGCGATGGAAGCCATCGGCCGTCAGCCCGAAGCCGGTGGAGCCGTCAGAGTCGCGATGCTGATTGCCGCCGCTCTTATTGAAGGGGTCACATTTTTCGCGCTCGTCATCTGTCTCATCCTGTCGCTCAAAGTCGGAAAATAGCGGCGCGCTCCGGCCCCTCCTCCGGGAGGAGCCGGAGAGGTGAATGGCGTTTTTTAAAGGAGATGTACGACTATGCTTGAAGTAAATCCCGGACTGATCGTCTGGACGATTATCACGTTCGTTCTCCTGCTCCTCGTGTTGCGGAAGTTCGCCTGGAGGCCATTGCTGGAGAGCCTCGAACGGCGGGAGGAGCACATCCGGACCGCTATCGAACGCGCCGAACAGGCGCGGTCGGAAGCGGAGAAGATGATGGAAGAAAACCGGCGGCGCCTTGCAGGCGCGGAACAGGAAGGCCAGCGCATGCTGAGCGAGAGCCGGGCTCTTGCGGAAAAGCTGAAGGACGAGATTGTCGCGAAGGCCAATCAGCAATCGCGCAGCATGATCGATCATGCCAATCAGGAAATCGAACGGGCGAAGGAAGCCGCCCTCGCTGCATTACGCGGCGAAGTTGCGACGCTCGCGATTCGCGTCGCAGAGAAGATTCTTGATGAGACGCTCGATGAAAAACGCCATCGCAAGCTCATTGATTCCTCCCTCGACTCCTTTTCGGTGAACTGAGGATCATGGGCGGACACCGGGCCGCGCGTCGCTATGCGCTCGCGCTGATGGCCGTAGCCGGGGAACAGAAGAAGGTCGAAGAGGTGGATCGAGATTGCCTCGCTCTCGAACGGTTGATTTCACAGAGCCGCGATTTTAACCTGTTCCTGGAGAGCCCGGTGGTCAAGACGCTCAAGAAGAGACAGATCCTGGGCGAGCTTTTTAAAGGCCGAATCGGTGAGACGGCGCTCAAGTTCGTGGTGTTTCTTGCCTCCCGCGGCCGCGAAGGCCTCTTACCGTATATCATCCGGGAGTTTTTCCGGATTCGCGATGAGCGGGCGGGAGTCGTCAATGTGACGGCCTCCGCGGCGGTACCGTTCACACCCGCCCAGGAAAAGCGGCTGGTCAGCCGGCTGGAGGAAGCGACGAAGAAGAGTGTGAGGGTGAAGTATGTACTGGAGCCTTCGATAAGAGGCGGCTTCATCGTGCAGCTCGGCGATAGGGTATGGGACGCCAGCGTCCGGCATCAACTCGAAATTGTGTATCGCCGTTTAACCGGGGCGGCGGCGTGAGGAACGGGCACATAAGAACAGAAAAAAAGGATTGAATGATGGCAGAAGTCAGACCTGATGAAGTTTCGGCGATCCTCCGCAAGCAGTTGTCCGGATTCGAGAAGGAAATCGATACCTACGAAGTTGGCACGGTGTTGCAGGTCGGCGACGGCATCGCCCGGATCTACGGCCTGGCGAACGCCATGTCGAGCGAGCTGCTGGAGTTCCCCAACAATGTCTTTGGCATGGTGCTGAACCTCGAGGAGGATAATGTCGGGTGCATCCTGTTCGGTGAGAGCACGCTGATTAAGGAGGGGGACGTTGTTAAACGCACCGGCCGCCTCGCCTCGATGCCGGCCGGCGAACAAATGCTCGGCCGCGTGATCGATCCCCTCGGCCGCCCGATCGACGGGCGCGGTCCGATCAAGACAGAGAAGACCCTTCCGCTCGAACGCAAGGCCCTGGGCGTGATCCAGCGGCAGCCCGTAAAGGAGCCCCTCCAGACAGGAATCAAGGCGGTCGACGGAATGATTCCGATCGGCCGCGGTCAGCGCGAGTTAATCATCGGCGATCGCCAAACGGGGAAGACCGCGGTCGCGATCGATGCGATCATCAACCAGCGGTCAACGCACGCCAAAGAAGCGCAAGAACGCGGAGTCAAGCCGATGTATTGCATCTATGTTGCGATCGGACAGAAGGGTTCGACCGTGGCCCAGGTCGTCGCCAAACTTCAGGAACAGGGCGCGATGGACTACACGACGGTGATTTCCGCAACGGCGAGCGACCCTTCGCCCATGCAGTTCATTGCGCCGTACGCGGGAGCGACGCTGGGAGAGTTGTTCCGGGACAGCGGACGGCACGCGCTCGTGATCTATGACGATCTCTCGAAGCATGCTCAGGCCTATCGACAGGTATCACTGTTGCTCAGACGGCCCCCCGGCCGCGAAGCCTATCCCGGCGACGTGTTTTATCTCCATTCACGATTGCTGGAGCGCGCCTCTAAATTGAATGAGGAATTGGGAGGGGGCAGTCTGACCGCGCTTCCGATTATAGAGACGCAGGCGGGCGACGTCTCCGCATATATTCCGACGAACGTCATCTCGATCACTGACGGCCAGATTTACCTCGAACCCGGCCTCTTCAACTCCGGCGTCCGCCCGGCAATCAACGTCGGGATCTCGGTATCGAGGGTGGGCGGAAACGCGCAGATAAAAGCGATGAAGAAGGTCGCAGGCCGCCTGCGCCTGGATCTCGCGCAATATCGCGAGCTCGAAGCGTTCGCGAAATTCGGGTCCGATCTCGACAAGTCGACGCAGGCCCAGTTGCGCCGGGGCTCCCGGCTGGTGGAGCTGCTCAAGCAGGGGCAGTACGTGCCGATGCCCGTTGAACAGCAGGTCGTCAGCATCTTTGTCGGCACCAACGGATATTTGGATGAAATTCCGCTCCAGCATGTCCAACGATTCGAGCGAGAGCTTCTTGATTTGATGGAATTAAAGCACCGGGACCTGCTGGAAGAAATTATAGTCAAGAAAGACCTATCCGATGAACTGCAGAAAAAGCTTCACACAGCGGTCAAGGCATTCCTCGAGGGTTTCAAGCGAGCGTGAACCAGTGATCCGGGACCCTGTCTAAAGATGGCCACTCTCCGGGAGATCCGCCGCCGCATCGGCGGCATCAAGAGCACGCAGAAGATTACCAAGGCGATGAAGATGGTTGCCGCTGCCAAGCTCCGCAGGGCTCAGGATGCCGTCATTGCCGCCAGGCCCTATGCCCGCAAGATGAAAGAATTGCTCAACCACCTTGCTGCGAGGGTGGATGTGAACGTCCATCCTCACTTCGCCGTACGACCGGTGAAAAAGGCGGCGATCATTGTCGTCACAGCCGACCGCGGCCTCTGCGGCGCGTTCAACAGTAATCTCATTCGAGCGGCGGCGGCCCACAGCAAGCAGCAGTATGGAGAGCTGCAGGCTTCAGGCGCTGTAAAACTCATCTGCGTGGGGAAAAAGGGATTCGATTTCTTCTCGAGGAGGGGGTATCCGATCGCGCGTAAATACATCGGACTCTTCGCCGCCCTTCAATTCGGCGCGGCACGGACGATCGCCGCCGACGCCATGGCCGGGTTCCTCGGGGGGGACTACGACCGAATCGATATTGTCTATAACGAGTTTAAGTCAATAATGCAGCAGCGGATCATGATCGAGCAGTTTCTCCCCATTGCCCCCGCCGATACTCCGGCGTCAATCCAAAAATCGCAGATCGACTATATTTACGAACCCTCGAGCGAGGCGATTATTTCGGCCCTCGTTCCGAAGAACATCAACGTTCAGTTGTGGCGAATCCTGCTTGAATCGAATGCGGCGGAGCAGGGCGCTCGGATGACGGCAATGGACAATGCCACCACAAACGCCTCCGATTTGATCCACGATCTGCAGCTTTCCTATAATAAGGCCCGGCAGGCCTCAATTACAAAAGAGTTGCTCGAAAT
>DASQAZ010000076.1:0-56422 GCA_035635475.1 Bacteroidota bacterium
ATATCTGGAATATGCGCTCTGGAATTTCAATGCGGGTCCAACCGAGGATACGGTGAAGTTTTATTCGGAGGGAAGGAACTATCCCAGGATGCGTCTGGCTTCCACGGACGATTATATCCCCCCCGAATCATTGTTTCGCGAGAGCATCCAGGCAATCAGCTCGACCTATCACCGGATTTGCCTTCTCGGTTCACCGGCAGATACGTGCGCTTCAGGCAGAGACATGTTTGTGACTGTGTCGAATGTCAACATCCCCTCCGCTCATACGGAGGATCTGTTTCCCTTTACCTACGGTCTGTCCGCGAACCGGACAGTGGGATCAAAACAACTGGCCAACGGCCTCTACGCTCGCCTGATCGTACCCGACCCCGAAAACTGGAGTACAGATGAGAGCGCCCCTGTGATTGTATCCGATGTTCAGGTCTTCCCGAACCCGTACATGCTCCGGGATACGCGGCCTCTCTGGTTCCGGTTTCCCGTCAGCCCTCAGCAGCCGGACGCACTCCTGTCCGTTTTCAATTCTGCGCTTGTCAGCGTCTTCTCCGCTCAATTGCCCGTCACGGAATTCAGACCAGGAGAGCCCGCCCTCAAGTGGGATGGCCGGGATGACAGGGGAGGGACGATCGCCACAGGAGTATACTTCTATGTAATTGAAGTGGCTGGAGCCCAGTATTCAGGCAAGTTTGCAGCGATCAGAGAATAAAATGGTTAAGATTTCGCTCGAGGTCTCTGGATTGGCGAAGGCCTTCAACCGTCGAAAGGTATTTTCTGACATCTCGCTTACGATGCGGGAATCAGATTCATTGACCATAACCGGGAGGAATGGGGCGGGCAAATCGACGCTCCTCAAGATTCTATCCGGACTCCTCTCTCCATCCCGCGGGACCATTGATTTTTCAGTCGATCAAAACCCGGTATCTGACGGCCTGCGGCATAGATATATCGGCTTCGTTGCACCATACCTTCAGCTCTACGATGAGTTCAGCGCCCTGGAGAATCTTGATTTCTTCCGGAAGGTGCGCGGATTGGATGTGAGCCGGTCGTCGCTGCTTGAGCTGCTGGAGCGCTTCAGCCTGGCAGAGCGGGGGGCAGAACCTCTCCGGACATTCTCCTCCGGGATGAAACAACGGGTCAAGTACGCTTTCGCACTCCTGCACAGGCCGCCCGTGCTCCTTCTGGACGAGCCCTCCTCAAACCTTGATGCTGAAGGAATTGATGCGGTATACCGGATCGTCGACGATCAGAAACAGAGGGGGATCGTTGTAATCGCCACGAGTAATGCCGAAGAGCTGCACCGGTGCGATCAGGTCCTCGACCTGGACCGGATCGCGCCAAAATCGTCCATCCCCGTTTAACAATGCATTCGTCCCGCTTCTCACCTGCCTCGTCGATCTTCGCGAAGGATCTACGCTCGGAGATTCGGACGCGGTACGCACTCAACGCACTTCTGATGTTTGTCATTACGACGATCGCCGTCATCCTCTTTGCCATCGGAAATGAAACCCCGGCGCCCGAGATCCTCTCAGGAGTCTTCTGGGTGATTGTTTTCTTCTCGGCGATGTCGGGGCTCTCACGGACCTTTATTGCGGAGGAGGAACGGGGCACCGTTATGACGCTCCGGTTGGTAGCACGACCGCTGTCGGTCTACGCCGGCAAGCTGCTCTTTAATATTGCTCTCATGGTGAGTCTCAACCTCTTCACGGCGGTTCTGTATGGCGCGGTGATCACAAATTTCAGGATTGAGAATTACGCGATTTTTGCCGCAGCTTTCGTTCTCGGGACGCTCGGATTGGCAAGCGCTTCAACGATCATAGCGGCGATCATTTCAAAGGCGAATACGAAGGGCACACTCTATCCGGTACTCTCGTTCCCCATCCTTCTTCCGCTCCTGCTCAGCGTGATAGACGCCACGAAGAAATCGGTTGAGGGGGCGCCGTTCAGCGAGGCGCTCGGCGATCTCCAGGTCCTGCTTTCCTACCTCATCGCGATGACAGTTGTGTCGTACTTACTCTTCGATTTTGTGTGGAATGAATAGCCTCACGCAGGGGATTGGGCCGGCCGCGCCGCGATCTTGTTGCAGACTCGGAATTTTAGTATTTTGGGAAAACGGACTGATTTCTCCGGGCTGAGGGGTGGACGATTGAGTTCGATGATATTGAAGTTTTTCTTGGGGATCTGGCTCACCGGCGTGATCATCGCGGCGATCGTGTTTCCGATCGTGCCAAACCCGGCTCGCTGGTACGAGTTTCCGGTCATCCCCGGGCTCGAGGATAGAGCGAGAATCCTCTTCTTTCACGTCCCGATGTCGTGGACGGCTGTGGTCGCCTTTCTCGTTTCGCTTGTCTACGCTGTTAGGTATCTCGCCCGCCGAAATTCCGACGATGACCTGAAATCCGCCTCCTCCGCGGGACTTGGCCTCTTGTTCTGCATACTCGCAACGGTTACCGGCGCGCTGTGGGCAAAGTTTAACTGGGGCTCATTCTGGAACTGGGACCCGCGCGAGACGTCGATCTTTGTTTTGCTCTTGATTTACGGCGCGTACTTCGCGCTCCGGTCGGCGGTCGATGTGGAAGAGAAGCGGGCGCTTCTGTCGGCGGCTTACGCCATCATCGCCGGGGTGACGGTCCCGTTTTTTATCTTCGTCATGCCCAGAATCGTCGCCAGCCTGCATCCGGAACCGATCGTCAATGCGGAAGGAAAGGTCCATATGAATGCATCCATGCTGACAGTCTTTCTCTGTTCACTAGCCGGGTTTAGTGCGCTGTACGTCTGGATGATGGCCATCAGAATCCGCACCGGGCGCCTGGCACGCCGGATGGAAGACGAGATCGATTAAATGTACGATTTCTTGACGCAGAACTCTCTCTATGTGGTTCTCATCATCGCCGTCATCTGTTGGACGGGAATCTTTCTTTACCTGCTGAGGCTGGACCGGAAGCTGTCCGCTCTCGAGCACCGCGGAAAGGAGATCAGGCAATGAAAGTGAAAATCCTCATCGGCTCGGTCGTTGCTGCCGCAGCGCTGATCTTCTGCGCGATAACGTTCGTCAAGACGAACGTGGAGTACGCCGATTTCCAGACCGCGATCGCGTCGCACAAGACAGTGCAGGTGAAAGGGGAGTGGCTGCGCGACAGGGAGTCGGCGTTCGAGGCCTCATCGGGGAAATTCATTTTTGCGATGAGAGACGATCATGGAAAAGAAATGAAGGTCTGCTACGACGGCGCCAGGCCGAACAATTTTGAAATTGCCAATGCGATCGTCGTGAAAGGGCGTTATCAGGAAGGTGTTTTTCAAGCCAGCGATATCCTGACCAAATGTCCTTCCAAGTATGAGGGGGATGCTGCCGCGGTGAAGAAGACGCTGTGATCGGAACCCTACTTGTCCGGGGCGCCTTTGCGGCGATTCTGGTTTCCGGCATTTCGTATTACCTCGTCTTCCGAAGCGGAAACGGGCGCTACCTGCAGATCGCGCGCTATGCCTATCACTGCGCCGTCGCCATGGTGATGGGCTTCTGCACGCTTCTGCTCTATTTCATTCTCACGCACCAGTTCCAGTACACATACGTCTGGAACTACAGCTCCACGGACCTCCCGACACCCCTCTTGATCTCGACGTTCTACGCGGGGCAGGAGGGAAGCTTTTCTCTCTGGACCCTGTATACGTCGATCATCGGCATCATTCTCATGCAATACACCTCGCGCAAGAATTACGAGGTCGAGGTGATGTTCGTCTGGTCGCTGATCCTCTCCTTCCTGCTTCTCATGTTGCTCGTGAAGAATCCCTTCGCGTTTATCTGGGATACGTTTCCGAAAGACCTCCTGCATTCCGGATCGATTCCCGCCGAGGTCTCCAACGCCCTGTGGATCGATCCGGTGAGACGAATCTGGGCGCAGATTCCGGTCGAAGGGAGAGGGCTGAATCCTCTGCTTCAGAATTACTGGATGGTGATCCACCCGCAGATTCTCTTCACCGGATTTTCCTCGATGGCGGTGCCGTACACCTTTGCGGTGGCGGGCCTGCTCCGGCGCGACTACCAGGGGTGGGTAACCGTTGCGAAGCCATGGACCGTTTTCGGGGCGGCGGTCTTGGGGACCGGCATCATCCTCGGAGGTTATTGGGCGTACGAGACGCTGGGCTGGGGCGGTTACTGGGGATGGGACCCGGTTGAAAACTCGTCGCTCATCCCGTGGCTTGTGTCGATCGCGTCGATCCACACGATGATGGCCCAACGCCGCTCGGGGACGTTCGTGCGGACAAACTTTCTTCTGAGCATTCTGTGCTTCGTGATGGTTCTTTACAGTACGTTTCTCACGCGAAGCGGTGTCCTGGGCGAGACCTCCGTGCATTCGTTCGTCGACCCGGGCAATTGGGCATACTGGCTCCTCCTCGCGGTCATCTTCGTGTTTGGAGTCTTTGGCTTCGGTTTGCTCTTGCGCCGCATGAGACAAATGCCGAGGGTACCGGTCGAGCACAGCATCTTCTCGAGGGAGTTCGCCCTCTACCTGGGGGCGTTCACGATTTGCTTTGCGGCGATCTTCATCACGATCGGAACCTCATCTCCGATCATTACCGGGATCCTCAAGGGGAGAGCCGCTGCGGTGGATACCGCGTTCTACGTGAAAACTACGCTTCCCCTCGGAATTGCCCTCTCGCTGCTGGCGGGCATCGGGCAGCTTCTTTGGTGGAAAAGCTCCAGCAGGAAGGCGCTGCTGGCTAGCCTCTTCTATCCGCTCATTTCGGCGGTCGTCTTCACTGCCGGATTGCTGATCGCCGGGATCCGCGACATTCCCTACGTCCTTTTTTCGTTCGCCGCCTCTTTCGCGCTCTTCGTCAATCTATCCGTAGGGTACCGGATTTTCCGGGGAAATCCCAGATATGCAGGGGGCGCCATTGCACACATCGGGCTCGCTCTCCTTTTCCTCGGTTTTGTGGCAAGCTCGCGCTACGATGAGAAACAGACGGTCTCGTTGGAGGAAGGCAAGCCTGTGGATGTCCTCGGGGGCTACAAACTGACCTACCTGGGTAATCGGCCTCTGGACGCGGAACGATACGGATTCAGCGTCGAGGTGGACCATGGAAACGAAATCTATACGGTCATGCCGATTATCCGCTACAGTTCTTTTACCAACAGTATGATGCGTCACCCGGATATTCTCAACATGGTCACGCGCGACTTTTACGTCTCTCCCGTTTCGGTTGAGACTCCGGATCAACGGAAGGAACAAACGCTGAATTTCAAGAAGGGCGAAACCCGCGATGTGAACGGGATGCAGGTAACATTCGTCGATTTCGACTTCAGCGACACGGAGAAGGGGAGGATGGTCACCGGCGGCGAGTTCACAATCGGCGTGATCCTCGAAGTACGGAACGAAGGAAAAAAAGAGCGGCTCAAACCGCTGATGAAAAACTCCGGCGGATCGATTTCCTATATCCCGGCCGCGATTGCCGGTTCGGCGATCCAATTCACCATTGCTAAGCTTCAGCCCAACCGCGAGGATCCGAGTCAGTCGAGCGTTGAGATCGGGGTCACCGCCCCCGGTTCAAAATCGAACAAGCCTCAGGCGGAAACGCTGATCGTGGAGGCGAGCATCAAACCGTTCATTAACCTCGTCTGGATGGGGACGATCACGCTCGTCGTGGGTTTCATCCTGACGATCGTCCGAAGGGTGGAGGAGGCGCGGCAACGGGATTGACCGGGTCCTGTCCTGCCCTCAGTGGGTTCATTCGCGTAATTCAGCCGTCGATCTTACAACAGGCCTCGAGCTTCTCGTAGGCATCTGGGTTGCGCTTCCGGTCATTGGCGTCGTACCCGGCATCGGAGATGGCCATCTCTATTGTTTGAACGTTAGTGCGCGCGGGGAGATAGATCACCTGCACACTTTTTCCTTCCACGTCGACCTGCACCTCTTTGACCCCCTCGACGCCGTAGACTGCCTTCTGAATCGTCTTCGCACATTTCCCGCACACCATCGAACTCGCCTTGATTGATGTGGTTTCGACCGGCTCCTTCGGCCGGCATGCGGGAAGAGTAAGACTCAGTGCAACAATGAAAAACGCCGCGTGACCCATCGTTGCTCCCTTCGCTTGTTTGATCATATCCTCATTTTCCAATTCTTGAGAAGGCCTTCGTCGATCTGAACTTCATTGCCGACCACGATGCTCGGAATCGGGGCAGGGGGGTACTTCTGACACGAGCCCTGAATTCCCTCCAGATTATTGAGCTTCCAGCGCGTCTCGCAGTTCCCGCAGGCAAGCTCCAACCCTTCGATTCGGAAGGTATGGGAATTGCACGGTTCACAGATCGCGACGGCCGTGACAAGTTTTCCCTCTCCGGTAATGAATGCGATCAGGGGAATCGTTACACCGGAAGACTGATAGTCGAATCCGACCATTCCCTTCTCCAGAAGGACCGCGAGGGGAAAGCTGATCCGCCCGTTCCCGACTTCCGCCGTGATCGGTTCGGGGTTGAGCACGGCATCGGGTTTCATTGATCCCATGGAAACCTCGGGCTGTTTGGCGATGACCGGATTCTCGCCGCCGGGCAGGTTTCGCGCAAAAATCAGGAGGAATACAGTGAAGAGCGAAAGAGCTGCGACGGCGTAAAGGATCTTTGCCCGCTTCGTCATCGCATTCCTCGAAGTTCCGGAAGGCGCTCTTGTATTGACGTCGGGTGCCCGCGATTCCCCAACCACGGGTGTCCCGCAGGATGGACAGAAGCTCGCCCCCTCCCGCATATTGAAACCGCATTTGTGGCAGAATGGCACGCCGGTTACCCTCTGACTTCCGCCGTCGCTCTCGTAAAAAGGAGAAGCCGTCCCCTCTCGCGCTTCGGGAAGGGACGGCTTCTCCTCAGTTGAAACCGACTTTAGTTTGTTCCTTTTGCTTCTGTAACTTTTTCCATTGACTTCTTGCCCGATTTAATTGTATTCTTTGCGTGCGCACCCTTCGCCTTCGATGCGCAGCAGCCTGCCTTCGCCCCGGTGGTGCTTGCCTTTGTCATGTTGCAGTTTGCCTTTTCGGCCGCCGTACAGTCTGCCGAGTTCTTCGCGTTCCTCACCGCGCCGTCCTTACCGGAGGCGGACGCGATATCTCCCGTGTTCTTTACCGGGATGATCGCCGCGTCGTTCGAATTCTTCGTCGCCGAAGTCAAGGATGCCTTCGCTCCGTGCATGCAGCACGAGGCCTTGGTAGCGGCGGTGCATTTTACCGCACAATCGTCCTTGCTCTGTCCGAGAGCGAGGGACAGTGAAAAGACCAGTACTGCACAGAGAGCCAAAACAATTCGGGACTTCATGATCCGCACCTTAAATGTTAGTAAAGGTTATGAGTCGATTGTCGTCGCGATTATATAACAAGAATTTACACGATTTTGTTTCAAAAGCAAGTGTTTATATTATGGTTGATTATCTCCTTTCTTTCGGCTACATTTCGCCGATTTGACAAAACAGCATAGGGAAAGACTATGAGAATGAGAGCCCTGTTAATCTGCTCGGTCCTTCTTGTTACGGACCTATCGGCCCAATTCCAGACGCCCAACCAGAACCAGATCCAGGCGGGATTGGGCATGACTTGGATCGACAACCAGAGGTATTTTGCCGTTCGCTTGCGCCCTGAGTTTTCCATATCGAATGTGGGAATCGGCCTCGATCTTAACCTCGAATTCGATTCAACGGGGAGCCTGCGAAAGGAGAATTTCAACGAATTTACAGATTACTTGAGCATCATCCGCTATGTCCGATATGGACAGGAGTTTGACACTTTTTACATCAAGCTGGGATCACTCGATTACACAACCATCGGTCACGGAAGCATTATCAATAGCTATAATAACAGCCCTAGCTTTGATGCGCGCAGAGCCGGAATGCAACTCAATCTGAATTTTGGAAGGGTGGGGGTGCAGTCGATATACGGCAATTTCGGCCAGGCGGGCGTCGTAGGGCTGAGGGCGTACACGAGACCACTCCAGTTTACATCGCTCACGGACGTGCCAATTTTGAGTGATTTTGAAATCGGAGCAACATACGCGGGAGATTTTGATACCTATGCCAATGTCGATTCGAGTTACCTGGTGGTGCCTTTCGTTCCGGGCAAGGCCCCATATAAACTCCGCGGTAATGGCACCCTCTCGATGATCGGAGCAGACATTGGATTGCCTCTCCTTCAGGGCGATGTGGAAAGACTCGAGCTTTATGCCGATGTCGTGAAAATCCTCGACTTCGGAACCGGATTCGCCGCTGGAATTCTCTTCCGAGTTGAGGCGAGTTCTCTCTTGAGCGTCAGGACCCGGCTTGAGCGGAGGTTCAACGGGGAGCACTATTTGCCTTCTTACTTCAATTCGTTCTATGAGCTCGAACGCGTCAATCAGCTTACAGGCACTGCAAAGAGCTTGACCCTCAGGAACTTCAATGCTTATACAAAAGGTATCTATGGCGATCTGCTGATACGCATCATTAACACATTCGACATCTTCGGGAGCTATCAAAAACTCGACGACGTCGCTCAGAGTGGAGATTTCCACTTATGGACGGAACTGGCTCCTAAGGACGCGCCCATTTTGGCAAGGGCAGGGTATGATAAGATTGGTGTAAAGGACTTCAGTGATCTCGTCATAACGGATGACCGGGCACTTCTCTATGCGGAATTGGGTTACAAGCCGTATCCGTTCCTCATCCTCTCAACGATTTATCGTTGGACGTATACCCCGATCAGGCAGGGTGACACCATCGTCGGATATGAACCTCAGAGGAGGATTGAGCCGAAGGTCTCATTTGTCTATGAATTCTGAGGAGAACCGGTTATCGCTCGTGCTTTCTCTCTGTTCTACTGATGATGCATATGGTCATGGCGGTGGCGAGGCCCCGCCCCCTGGTATCCGCGGAGTTCATCGTACCTCTGTATCTGGCTTGGGGTCAACACTTCCCGCTCCGCAAGATGCGCTCCGAGATGAATAGCGCGCAGCCTGCCTTGCGAAAGCGCAATAGCGGCGGTGAGTGAATCGAGTTGCCTCGGGTCGATGCGGCCCGAAGCGAAGAGATCATCAAGTCTCCCTTCCTCTTCGACAATCCTCCTTCCGGCTCTAACCGCCTTCTCATGCATCTCCTGATATATCTTCTGCGTCTGTTCTTTCTGTCCGGTGGTTAAACCCAGTTCTACAGCGGCATCAAGTACATGTTTCGGCCCAGGATAATGATTAAGTTCTGCGGCCTTCGCAAAGCCCATCCCATCCCCGTTTTCGTAGCCCTTTGTATCTTCAACTGCCAAGGCCTTAATGTCCCGGTGCTCCTGTCCTGCGTATGCAGATTGAGCCGGTGCAGGCGTGGGCGCCTGACCCCCGGCAAGTGAATGGATCGCAAAGATGATCAGTAGATGAATTGCCATAAGTCTCATAGTTAGTGCTCCTTTTACTGGTTAATTGCAGTTATGCTCTAGGATTTACCGACGGTTACGTTGATGATCTCCATGGGAGCCGAGGCTCTGATTACACCGATCCGCTACACAGCATGGGAGGTCTGCGAGGCCTTGAGCCTTCCCCTCCTGAGAGCGGCCTCCTTCATAAGCGAAAAAATGATAGGAGTAACAAGAAGAACGTGGACGGCGGATGTCACAATCCCGCCCACCATCGGAGCGGCGATGGGCTTCATCACGTCGGAGCCGGTCCCCGTGCTCCACATGATCGGCATCAGGCCGAGAATGTTTGCGGCCACCGTCATCAGCTTCGGACGAAGCCGGAGGACAGCACCCTCCAGCGTCGCATCGATTATATCCCCGTGCCCGACCGGACCTTTTGCCAATCGCCTGTCCAACGCCTCATGGAGGTAGATCACCATCACGACACCCGTTTCAACCGCCACGCCATACAGGGCGATGAAACCGACCCAGACTGCGACGCTGAAGTTGTAGCCGAGAAAGTAGATCAGATATACCCCGCCGATGAGAGCGAACGGGACCGACAGCATGACCATCGAAGCTTCGAGAAAGGACTTGAATGTAAAATAGAGCATCATGAAGATGATGAAGAATACGATGGGGAGGACGATCTGAAGCCGTTTTTTTGCTCTGATCTGGTTTTCATACTGGCCGCTCCAGGAAAGGTAATAGCCGGGGGGCAGCTTGAGCTCTTTTTCTAGCGCTTCCTTGGCGTCATGAACGAACCCACCCATATCCCGCCCCCGGACATTCAGGAATACGATCGAACGGAGCATGCTGTTCTCGGTGTTGACCATTGGTGGTCCCGGAGTTTGCCTGATGTCTGCAAGTTGAGCTAGCGGGACAAAGGCATACTTCTGATTCGGTCTGGACGGGGCGAATGCGTCCATAGAGACGGTAGAGGGTGGAGACATACCCCCGCTGCCGTCGGCCCCGCCCTGGTTGGCCATTGCCGGTGGCTTGCTCATCGGAACCCCGTCGGGACGGGGGACCGGCACAAGGAGTCGTCCGATTGCCTCTCTATTGTCGCGAAAATCCTTGGCGAAGCGAACCCGAATTGGAAATCGCCTTCTTCCTTCGACAGTAGTCGAGATGTTTTCCCCGCCGATCGCCGTCTCAACGAAGTTGAGCACATCGCCGACGTTAATTCCGTACCGTGCTACGGCCCCCGGTTTGATGTCGATATCCAGGAACTGACCTCCGGTCACACGCTCGGCATAGAGATCTGCGGCTCCGGGCACGCCCCTGAGCACGCGCTCGGCGTCAACCGCCAGGCGCTCAAGCGTGTCCAGGTTATCGCCGAACACTTTCACTCCGAGGTCGGTCCTCACGCCTGTGGAAAGCATGTTGATCCGGTTGATAATGGGCTGCGTCCATCCGTTTCTCACGCCGGGGATCTGAAGAAGCTGGTCGAGCTGCGTGACGATCTCGTCCTTTGTCATTCCCTTCCGCCATTCGGATTTCGGTTTGAGCAGAATGATCGTTTCGATCATGCTGATGGGAGCGGGATCGGTGGAGGTTTCCGCACGCCCTGCCTTACCGAGCACTTGCTGGACCTCGGGGAAGCCGGCGATGATCCGGTCCTGGACCTGCAGAATTCTTTTCGCCTCGGTGGTGGAAACACTTGGCAGCATGACCGGCATGAACAGCAGACTGCCTTCATCGAGGGGCGGCATGAATTCCGAGCCGATGCTCATGATCATGGGAATGGTGATCACCAGGGCGAGACCGCTGAGGGCAAGCGTGGTTTTACGATACCGCAAGGCCTTTTTCAAAATAGGTTCATACAATCTCATAAGAAAACGCGACACGGGATTCTTTTCCTCAGGCCGGAATTTCCCCCGCATAAGCACTGTCATCAGCATCGGAACCAACGTAATTGAGATGACCGCCGAAGCGGCCAGTGAAAAAGTCTTTGTCCAAGCAAGCGGGTGAAAAAGTCTGCCTTCCTGCCCTTCGAGGAGGAAGACCGGCAGAAACGAAACGACAATAATCGCGAGCGAAAAGAAGATGGCCCGGCCGACCTGCTTCGCCGAGCGGATGGAGATCTCCGTGTAGTCCACGGGCCCGCCCAGGAGCTGAGCATTCGCGATATTGCGGTACGCATTTTCGACGAGGACAATGGACGAGTCGACGAGGACTCCGATCGCAATCGCCAATCCGCCGAGGCTCATGATGTTCGAGGTGATGCCGATTTGCTTCATGAGGATGAATGCGATCAGGATGGACACCGGCATTTCGATGAGGATGCGGAGCGCGCTGCGAAGGTGGAATATGAATATCATGATAATCAGGCTCACCACCACGGCTTCTTCAATCAACGCATTCCGCAGGGTGCCGACCGAATGCTCGATGAGATCGGAACGGTCGTACGCGGTCCTGATTTCAACGCCGGGAGGCAATCCTTTCTGAATCTCTCCGATTTTAGATTTTACGCGGCCGATCACGTCTTTGGCGTTCTCACCATATCGCATGACAATGATCCCGCCAACGACCTCCCCGTCGCCGTTCTTGTCGAGAAGTCCAAGACGAAGGTCACTCCCGAGTTGCACGGTGCCGAGGTTCCGGATAAGAATCGGCACTCCGCCGCGGCCGAACCCGACCGCAATATTTTCAATTTCAGCCGCCGATCGTACGTACCCCAGGCCCCGCACGTACATTTGCATATCGCTTGACTCGATGACCTTTCCGCCGACGTCCCGATTCGAGTTCCGGATGGCATCGACGACCGTGCTGAAATTGATGTCGTAGGCCACAAGCTTGTTCGGGTCGAGATCGACCTGGTACTGCCTGACAAAACCGCCGACGCTCGCAACTTCCGCCACGCCGGGCACCGAATTCAACTGATAGCGGATATACCAGTCCTGAATCGCACGCAATTCGCCGAGGTCGTACTCTTTTCCTTCAACCGTATACCAGTAGACATGCCCGACACCCGTTCCATCCGGACCGAGCGTTGGGACCACGCCTGCCGGAAGGAAGGAGGAAGCGTAGTTGAGCTTTTCCAGGACTCTGCTCCGCGCCCAGTAAATGTCGACATCGTCCTCGAATATGATGTAGATGAATGACATCCCAAACATCGACTGCGCCCTGACCGCCTTCACTTTGGCAAGTCCCTGCAGGTTGCTCTCGAGAGGATAGGTGATTTGATCTTCCATGATCTTCGGCGACCGCCCCATCCAGGGGGTGAACACGATCACCTGATTATCCGAAAGATCGGGAATGGCGTCGACGGGCGTATTGTACACCGACCAGACGCCCCATCCGGCCAGGAGCGCGTAGAGGAGGATAATGATGACCCTGTTCCGGGCCGAGAAGTCGATGATTTTTTCAATCATAGCATCGCTACCGGGAGTCGGACAATTCATTCACGAAATTATCTCCGCCGCCGCGGAGACTTCTTCCGAGCATCCTGGCATTAATGGCCACGACGATGGTGCTGATTGACATCAGCACCGCACCCATCGCAGGACTCAGCGAGATCCCCGAGGAATAGAGGACCCCGGCCGCCAGAGGAATGGCAACCGCGTTGTATCCGGTTGCCCACAGGAGGTTCTCGACCATCTTTCTAAAGGTCGCCCGCGCCAGTTTGATCACCGCTGTCACATCCATCGGATTACTCCGCACGAGCACGATATCGGCCGTCTGAATCGCGACATCGGTCCCGGCCCCGATTGCGATCCCAACGTCGGACTGCGCGAGCGCCGGCGCATCGTTGATCCCGTCGCCGACCATCGCTACCACCAGCCCTCGCGATTGCACCTCCTTCACCTTTAAGGCCTTCTGCTCCGGCAGCACCTGCGCAAAGTATTCGTCTATGCCGAGTGCCTTCGCGACCTGTTCCGCCACGCGCGTGTCGTCTCCCGTGAGCATGATGCACTGTATTCCCATGCGTTTGAGGGCCGCAACGGCCGGCTTCGATTCGGGGCGGACGACATCCGAGAGCGCAACGGCACCGGCGAGCCGGTCGTCTATCACGACAACAACGACAGTCTTTCCCCCCGACTGGAGTTGGACGATGCGCGGATCGAGGGGGAGATTGAGAACGCCCCTGACATACACCGGACTCACCACTCTCACCAATGCGCCGTTGACACGCCCCTCGGCGCCGGCTCCGGGAACTGAACGGAAGTTGGTGACGGTGGAGGGCCGGCTTCCGGATGCAGCGATGGCTTTGGCGATCGGATGGCTGGAATGGGACTCAATCGATGCAGCGTAGGAGAGCAGTATTTCTTTTTGTATCGCCGCATCGGTGATCAGCACGTCGGTAATACCGAAGGATCCCGCCGTCAGCGTCCCGGTCTTGTCGAAGATGACTGCCTCGATGTTTCTTGCCTTCTCGAAGGCAACGCGGTTCCGGATCAACAGGCCCATTCGCGCCGACAGCGACGTCGATACCGCAATGACAAGCGGTATCGCGAGACCGAGGGCATGCGGGCATGTAATCACCATGACCGTGACCATCCTTTCAAGCGCGAATGCAAAGTCGGCCTTCAGAACGCCGAGCCAGGCGACAAGCGTGGCTAATCCGCAACCTACCGCGATGAAAGTGAGCCACAGCGCGGCCCGATCGGCCAGATCCTGCGTTTTCGACTTGCTCTGCTGCGCGGCTTGAACAAGCCGGATGACCTGAGCAATGAACGACTGGCTGCCCGCTTTCTCGACTTGGACAGTGATGGAGCCGTCTCCATCGATCGATCCCCCGATGACCGCTGAACCTGGCTTCTTCGAGACCGGTTTCGATTCCCCCGTGAGCATCGATTCGTCGACGAACGCCTCGCCCTCAATGACCATTCCGTCGGCGGGGATTTTTTCGCCCGGCCTGACAAGCACGCGGTCGCCCGGAGAGAGCTCGTTGAGTTTCACGTCGACAATCGATCCGTCGGGGAGAACTTTGTGCGCCGATGCCGGCATCACCTTTGCCAATTGCTCCAGAGCGTCTGATGCCCCCATGACCGATTTCATCTCAATCCAGTGGCCCAGGAGCATGAGGTCGATAAGTGTTGCCAGTTCCCAAAAGAAGACTGAACCGGGAAGACCGAAGACGACGAGACTGCTGTAGACATAGGCGATGCTGATAGCGAGACCGATGAGTGTCATCATCCCCGGCTTATGGGCTTTCAGCTCATGGTATAATCCCTGGAGAAACGGGAAGCCGCCGTATGCGAAGATAATCGTCGAAAGAATGAACAGCAGGTACGAATCGCTTTTAAATTGAAGCAGAAGGCCAAGACCCATCCACTCCTGAATCATGGGGGAGAGGAGAAGGATCGGTACTGTAATGCCCGCCGAGACCCAGAACCGCCGTTTGAAATCCCCGACGGCGTGATGTGATTCGTCGTGCGGCCCGTGGCTGGCTCCGGGGAGGAGCTCGAGCTTCATCCCGCACTCCGGACACCGGCCCGGATGATCCGACGTGATGTGGGGATGCATCGGGCAGACGTATCGATTCAGGCCCTGATTCTTCCCCTCTACCGCCGCATCTCTCGAGTGATCTGAATGGACATGTTCCATGACGGCCTCTTATTGTTTCCCTGCATGTTCCATGAAATCGGCCTTCACGTTCTCTTTCTTAACGTTTGGAACGTCTCCTTTTCCCTCCTGCCATCCTGCGTAGCACTCGTTGCATACGGCCTCTCCGTGCTTCACCTCCCGGGAGCAGGCGCACGACGACTCGGCGAGCGCGCAATGATTACAGGGCTCGCGGAGGCAGCAATCGTACTTCCCCTCCTGAGCAAGCTTTGATTTCGCCGCGGCGAGTTTTTCTTTAACCTCCGTAATGAGGGCGGCGGGAGATTGTTCTACTGCTTTCTGCACGATTGCTTCCTGTTTGGACGGAGGGACCTGCCTTTCTCCCTGACCACAGGATATCCCGAATGTAGCGCTGATGACGACAACAAGAAATTGCTTCACGTGCGGTGCTCCTTTCTGATTTGTTATTGAAACTGTCATTGTCGGGAAGGTTCCCGCTCGGCCGGAGCCGCTGCCGACAGACCGGCCTGTAGTTCGCTTTCAGAATCGAGCAAGTAACCGCCTGATGTAACAACTCGCTCGCCTTCACTGATTCCCTCAAGGATTTGGACACGCTCGCCGGCGCGGGCTCCCGGCTGCACGAGGCGCGGCAGAAATATGTCCGGGCCCTTCTGTACCCAAACAACGGTTCGAGTTCCCGTGGAAAGTAAGGCGGTCGCCGGAACCACTACGGCGGGGGGGAGGGTGACGTTTACGAACGCATCGACGTACATGCCCGGTTTTAGTTTGTCGCCTGGATTCGAAAATTCAGCCCGGAGGCTCAGTGTTCGTGTCGCGGGGTCGATCATGGGACTGATGAAATTTACTGCTCCGGAGAACTTCACGCCGGGGTAAGCATCGGTTGTTGCAGTCACATTCTGACCGAGCTTGAGCCACTGCATGTCGAACTCATAAGCGTTGGCAACCATCCAAATCGTTGAGAGATCGGCCACGTCGTAGAGATCTTCCCCCGCCCCTGCATAGTGCTGCGGATCGACGTTCTTCTTCAGGACGGTGCCGGTGATAGGAGAATAGATCGTGACATCATTTTTCACCTCTTTCGTGCTGTCAAGAAGGGCTATCTGTGCGCCGGTGAATCCCCAGAGCAGAAGCTTTTCGCGCGCCTCGTCGAGGAGCGACCTCGCGCCGTCGCTGATCATCTCGGGAGATTCCTTCACCTCCAGAAATGACTTCCGTGCAAGCAGATACTCGCGCTGTGCCGAGATGGCCTCCGGGCTGTAGAGATCGGCGACAGGATCTCCCTTCTTAACCGGCTGCCCGGTATAGGTAAGATATAATTTTTCAACTCGCCCCGGGAATCGCGTGCTGATATGCCTGAAGTTCGGCTCTGCGTAGTCGATTCGACCGGCGGCGCTGATACTTTTCTCCATCGAGACCCGTTTGGCCACTGAAGTGGCCACCTGCGCCAGTATCTGCCTGGATGGAGAGATGACCACGCCGGCGAGTCCCAGCGAATCCGCGGAGATCGAAAATTGGCTCGTCGATTTCTTGACGAGCGTCATTCCGCAGATGTTACACGCGCCGGGCTTGTCCCGAATGACCTGCGGATGCATGGGACAATAATACTCTGCTTTGGCATCCTTCTCGGCACCGGGCTGATTCTGCACCCCGTCCTCGTAAACGGGGATGCGATCCATCCCCATCGGTGATTTTCCCGGATGATCGCTGCGATCGCCGGCTATCATCGGGTCGGTCCAGTATAGTATTCTCCGCTCCTGCTTCGGGACGAAGAGCTTCGGATAAAAAAATAAACCGGCAATAATCAGAACGACCGAGGCTACGATTGCCGTGACGGCTTTCTTGTTCATAAAGTATTCCTCATTTTGTAACCGAAAGCGAGGCGGATCCGACTTCTCGTTCCAAATCGGCCACCGTCTGATCAAAATTCATGCGCGTCATAAAATAGTCCCTCGTTTGATCGACGTAGGTCCGGTAGGCGTCGATCAACATCAGAAAGTCGGTCTGGGCGGTCTGATACGAAGCAAGGCCGAGGTTAAGCCTTTGGCGGGCCAGGGGAATGATGACCGCGCGGTACAGATCAAGCTGGCGTTTGAACGCGTCGGCCCTGTAAAACAAATCTTTGATGTTAGCGGTTACCATGAGTCTCGTGGCGCGGTACGCCGATCTCGCAGCATTGACCGACGCCGAGGCCTCCTCGACGCCGGCACTCACCTTCGCGAGGGTCCACGGCGCAAACGGCAGGGTGATCCCGGCGCGAACGCTCCACCCGCTGAACCCGGCCAGGGGAGAAGTGACCCTCTCGATCCCAAGCGTGAAATCGGGAAGATATTCTTCTCTCGCAAGAGCGACGCGCTCATTCCTCTCATCGATCCGCAGCGAATCGTGGAGGACCATGGGCCGATTGTGAAGGCCCAAGCCGATCAGTGAGTCGAGGTTCGCCTTAAATGACACTGTCTCCGGGATCACGGCGAATCCAAGCGTGTCGGGTTCGTTTCGGTTGAGAATTGACATTAACATTGCTTTCGCGCTCATCTCTTTCTGCCTGAGCGACAGAAGCTCTCGCGAAGCCATCGCCAATTCCACCTGCGCTTGCAGGACATCCTGCTGCGAAACCTGGCCCCCGACGTATCTGGTCCTTGCGATCGATTCAAATTGCCGGAGGAGGCGCTGATTTTCCCGCTCGAGCACAATGCTCTGCTGGATGAACCACAGCTCGTAGTAGGCCCTTCGGAGCCGTGACACAATATCATTGATTTTTTCAAGATGATCGTGATGGGCATGCTCGGCAACCGTCGCGCCTATACTCCTTTTCGAGCCCAGCTTCGCCGGGAAGGGGATGGTCTGCATCAATTCGATGCGAGAATATGACGCTTCGTTAAACCTGAACCCCGGCATTTCCTCCTGTGCGAATTTTAACTCGGGATACGGAAGGCCTCCCGCCTGCGGAATCTGCGCTGCCTTCGCTTCCCAATCATAAAGCGCTTCCTGAATCTCGGGATTCTTTACCATGGCCTCGGCGACAAGAAAGAGTAGATCCAATGCCGGGGATTCCGGAACAACGACCGAGTCTTGCTGGCCGCTGGATTTCAACGGCGCGAGGAGCAAAATGACGACCAATATGCGTTTGATCATGATTCCCCAATAGTCTTTTTTTCTGCCCTCACTTCGGGCGCATGCATGAAACCAACGAAGTGTTTCAGTGGTACGAAACACCGTGCCGGTTAAAGAGATCCTGCCCTGGAGCAGGAACTTGGGGAACTCAGATCAGCAGTGAGGCGGTGAAGATTGGAATATCTTCAGAGGGAGGGGAAGGAGCGGGAAGAACTCCTGGAACGATTAACGGAGACGTGAAGATCCGTAGAGGCAATGAACAAACGTACACACAAAACGAGTTGGTATAGACGGCCAGGTTCTGCTTTTCGCCGAGGAACTCGCCATGATTTCGTTCTGCCGCAAGGACCGTCCGGCAGCAATCCCTGCCCAGCGCGAGGCCGAGTGCCGGCGTGGAGCCGGTATGCCGTTCAACACAGCAGGCCGGGCGGGCAGAAATCCCTCTGCCCATCATCGGGCACGCGCCAATGACGACGGGGAGTCCCACATTAAACAGCGAGAACAGAGCCGCCAACGCTACAGCGACCAGCCGATATTTTGAAACACGCATCATGTCAATTGATTATGCCAACATGCCCGGGGTGACTATCGTTCCCCTGAAGCAGAATGCTTTCCATTCCAAGGTAAAGCATTTCCGGTGTAATGTCAATTGCCGCCTGGGTGATGTGATCTGGGTCGCGAGGAGCCTGCTCGCAGGCCGGCTGCCCCCGAATTGCCCGGTTGAGCGGGTGAAGAGTGATTCATCCCTTGAATGACTTCAGGTTGAAGACGTCTTCGATTCCGATCAGCTCGACGGAATAAAACGGCTCGGCGTATTTTGCACCGATGCGGTACCCGAAATAACGCGCCCGGCTCTCCACCATCTCTAAAAATGATTTCTGGCTGAGAATCGTCTGCGGCTCCTTCGACTGGGGATCGTGGAATTGCGATTTGTGCGCCCTGATCGCTTCGAGCCGCTGCTCGTAGACATCTGAAATATCCACCACGAAAGAGGGAGTGAACTCCTGCCACTGCATGAAATGAAAGTAATTGTGCGGCCGCCACGCCTCCTGCCTGACTCCTGCGCTGGTGGTTTCAATCTTCCTTAGCCCCGAGTAGAACCAGGCATCCCGGCACAAGTGATGCGCCTGCACATGATCGGGGTGCCGTTCGGCGAAGTGCGGTATGAGGAGAACTCTGGGCCTGTACTTTCTGAAGATCTGAATGAGCTTCATCCGGTTGGGCACATTGACCTCAATGTTGCCGTCGGGGAGAGAGAGATTTTCGCGCAAGCAACCGAGGATCTCCGCCGCAGCCTGGGCTTCCTTCACCCGAATGCCGCTGTTACCGCGTGTGCCGAGCTCCCCTTCGGTCAAGTCGAGAATGCCGACCTTCCGCCCTAGCTTGACCGATTTTGCGAGCGTCCCGCCGCAGCAAAGCTCGACATCGTCGGGGTGAGCACCTATGGCTAGAATATCAAGTTCCAAGTTCCTACCCTAAAATTCCCGTGAATATAGATAAACATGTCAAGAAAGGCAACCATTTGATTCACGCGCCTGATTTGAATATATTGCCCGCGAATGCCGAGTATGATTGAAGACCGCACGATACTCACGGTCAGCGAACTGACGCGACGGATCAAGACCTCGCTGGAGCAAGGATTTCCCGCAGTGGCGGTGCAGGGGGAAATATCCAATTTCAAGCAACATTCCTCCGGCCATCTCTACTTCACGATCAAGGACGAACATGCGCAGGTGCAGGCGGTTGTGTGGCGAAGCAGGGCCTCGGCCTTAATCTTCACGCCGCAGGATGGCATGAAGGTTGTCGCGCGCGGAAGGATCACCGTTTACGAAGTGCGCGGGGTGTACCAGATCGATGTTGTCGAACTGCGACCCCTCGGGACCGGAGAGCTCCAGCTCGCGTTTGAACGATTGAAACAAAAACTCGCTGCGGCCGGGTATTTCGATCCCAAACGGAAAAAACCGATTCCACGGTATCCCCGGCGGATTGGAATCGTTACCTCCCCCACGGGCGCCGCGATCCGGGACATTGTCACTATTATTTCAAGGCGATGGCCGGTGGTCGAACTTGTGCTCTATCCCGTGAACGTTCAAGGGCCGGGGGCCTCGGGCGAAATCGCCGGGGCAATCAGGGATCTGAACGCCTGGGGCGGCGCCGACGTCCTTATCGTGGGCAGGGGAGGGGGATCTTTGGAGGATCTCTGGGCCTTTAACGAGGAAACTGTCGCGCAGGCGATTTACGAGTCGGCAATCCCGGTGATCAGTGCCGTGGGACATGAAATTGACTTTACCATCGCAGACTTCGTCGCCGACCTCAGGGCCCCGACTCCTTCTGCAGCCGCAGAATTGGTTGTCCCCTCGAGGGCCGAAACGGTTGAAATTGTGCGCAATTTTTGCTATACTATGCAGCAAAATGTCGAAGAACGGGTTCGATCTGAGCGCGAACGGATCCTGGGGATTGTGGGAAGCTATGCATTTAATCGCCCCCTCGATCTTCTGCGCCAGTATTCTCAGCAGCTGGACGAATTACGTCGATCCCTCGTCCGCATTATTCAAAGCCGTTCTGCCCTCCTTCACGAACAATGCTCCGCACTCAGCAAGCGTATCGAGTCCGTGAACCCTTCTCTGATCCTGCGCAGAGGGTATGTGATTGTGCGCCGAAATGGGGAGGTCGTCGACCGCGCGAAGAGGCTGCGAGAATCGGAAACCGTTCACCTCAATTACTACGATGGTACCGTCGGCGCACGGGTGCTCGATAAGCAGCTAAGAGAGCAATGACGAAAACAACTGTTGCAAATAGAGAAGAAGGTTTTGAGCATTCACTTAAACGACTTCAGCAAATCGTTGAGACACTGGAAGAAGGCTCAGTAGGCCTCGAGGACGTTCTGAGGATGTACGAGGAGGGGGTGGAGCTCTCTAAGCGGTGCCTGACACAGCTCCAACAGGTCGAATTGCGTTTGAAGAAGTTGAGCAAGGATATGAACGGCCGGTTTCAGCTGTCCGACGAGGCGGTAGAAGAGTAAAGACGGGTGCCGGATACTTCCTATAAATATCTGTCCCACATCGATTCCCCCGCGGACCTGAGAAGGCTGTCCCTCCCTGAACTCAAAGCTGCGTGCGGCGAGATCCGGGAATTTCTAATCGACACGATCTCGAAAGTCGGGGGCCACCTCGGCGCGGGCCTCGGAGCCGTTGAGCTTGCCGCTGCGCTGCACTACGTCTTCCAGACGCCCGAAGACAAGCTGGTCTGGGACGTTGGCCATCAGGCCTATCCCCACAAGATCATCACCGGCCGCAAGGCGGAATTCCACACGATCCGGCAATTGGATGGAATCAGCGGGTTCCTGCGCCGCTCAGAGAGCATCTACGACACATTTGGAGCGGGGCACGCCAGCACGGCGATGTCCGCCGCGCTCGGGATAGCGGTTGCGCGCGACCTTGCGAAGGAAAAATTCAGAGTTGTTGCCGTCGTCGGCGACGGCGCGATGACTGGAGGCATGGCGTACGAAGCAATGAATAACGCAGGCCTGCAGAAACGGAATCTCATCGTGATTCTCAACGATAACAATATGTCGATCGCGCCGAATGTATGGGCGCTGTCCAACTATTTTACGGAATTGATTGCGAATCCTTCCTACAACAGGTTCAAGGCGAATGTCTGGGATCTCACGGGTAAACTGGAAGGGCTTGGCGACCGGATACGAAAGATTGCGTCGCGGGTCGAAGAGGGGATCAAGGTCATCATAACTCCGGGGATGCTATTTGAGGCCCTGGGATTTCGATACTTCGGACCGATCAACGGGCATAACATCGTACAGCTCGTAAAGATACTCCAGGATATCAAGGACCTGCCCGGCCCCATCCTTGTGCATGCAATCACCCGAAAGGGGAAGGGCTATAAGCCGGCCGAGAACGACCTCCAAGCCCTCCACGGAGTAACACCTTTCGACAAAGTGACAGGCATCTCCCCGAAAAAAGCAGAGACAGTTCCGACGTACACCAAATTTTTCGGAAGCGCAGTGGTTGAGCTTGCAAAAGGCAATCCCAAAATCGTCGGCATCACCGCCGCGATGCCCGACGGAACGGGGCTCGATCAGCTCCAAAAAGCATGTCCCGACCGATTTTTCGACGTCGGGATAGCCGAGCAGCATGCAGTCACGTTTGCCGCCGGGCTTGCGACCCAGGGGTATATTCCGATCGCCGCCATCTATTCGACGTTCCTCCAGCGAGCATATGATCAAATTATTCACGATGTGGCGCTGCAGCATTTGCATGTTGTGTTTTGCCTCGACAGGGCCGGCCTTGTGGGAGCCGACGGGCCCACCCATCACGGGGTTCTCGACCTCGCGTACCTGCGCTGCATCCAGGGGATGGTGATTATGGCGCCAAAGGACGAAGGCGAGCTTCGCGATATGCTGTATACAGCGGTTCGGCACGAGGGGGGTCCGATCGCTCTCAGGTACCCGCGCGGAAACGGAATCGGTATCGCGCTGAAACCGCAATTCGAGTTGATCGAGATCGGAAGAGGCGAAATCGTACGCCCGGGAAGGGACGTCGCGATTCTCTCGATCGGAAATCTCGTTTACCCTTCATTGAAAGCCGCGGAACTTCTGTCCAACGATGGCATAAGCGCAGAAGTCGTGAATATGCGGTTCGTCAAGCCCATCGACGCAACGCTGTTGGAAGATGTCTGCCGGCGATTTTCTTACATCCTGACTGTTGAGGACCACGTCGTGCAGGGCGGATTTGGGAGCGCGGTTCTGGAGACGATGGTCTCCAAGAATCTACCCCACGACCACGTCATGATCCACGGCGTACCCGGAGAATTCATCGAGCAGGGCAGTCCTTCCGAGCTCCATGCCATGCTGAAACTCGATGCACCCGGAATTGCGAGCGTCGTGAAAGATTTCTTCCGGACGTCGCCGCGTAAAGCCTCGATCGAGACGACCGCGTAGGGCCCGACTATCAATGGAGAAACTTCGTCTCGGAATCGTCGGCCTGGGTTGGGTTTCACAGGTTTTTCATCTTCCGATTCTTGCGAAGATGGAGGATGCGGAAATCGTCGCCGTCTGCGACAGGGACAAGTCGCGGGCAAAAATGATCGCGGAACGCTTCGGCTTCACGCGCTATTACAGCGACTACCAGCAGATGCTCGCGAAGGAGGATCTTGCGGCGATTGATGTCTGCACAACGACCGACGCGCATCTGCCCATCACGCTGGCCGCGCTTGCGGCGGGGAAGGACGTTTTCGTTGAGAAGCCGATCGCCCGCCGCTACGCCGAGGCGGTCCAGATGGCGGAGGCTGCAAAACAAGCCAAGCGAAAGCTGATGGTCGGGATGAACAACCGGTTCCGTCCCGATACGATGATCCTGAAGAGCTTCGTCGAAAAGGGCGAGCTCGGAAAGATATTCTACGCGAAGGCGGGGTGGCTGCGCAAGCTCTCCACGACCAATCCGTGGATCACTCAGAAAGACAAATCGGGGGGTGGGGTGTTCCTCGATCTCGGCATCGTGATGCTCGATCTCGTTCTCTGGATGCTCGGGTTCCCTCCGGTGGAACGTGTCACCGCGAAGATGTATATGCAGAAGACCAAGAGCGTGGAAGATTCCTGCATTGCCTTCATCGAGATGAAATACGGAGCGTCGATCACACTGGAGGTGAGCTGGTCGTTTCAGGCTCTCGAAGACTATTTCTACTGCGATTTCTTCGGGTCCGAGGGGAGCGCAAAAATCAACCCACTCCGGATTCATAAGCAATTGCACGGCAACCTGGTCAATGTAACCCCCGCAAAGATCGAGTCGCCCGCCAACCTGTACAAGAAGAGCTACGAAAACGAACTGAAGCATTTTGTTGGAGCGGCGCGAGGTCTGCACCAGATCATCTCAACGGGGGAGGAAGCTGTCCAGCGCATGAAGGCCGTCGAGGCGATCTATCAGTCCGCTCAGAAAGGCAAAGAAATAGTCTTCAAGTAGTCAGGGGAAGCCGCCAGATCGCTCTTCGTTCACATCCCCCCAGCAGATGCGCCCTCGGCCTATGATAGCCCTCCTGACGGATTTTGGATTGTCCGATCCGTATGTCGGCTCGATGAAGGGCGTCATCAGCGCCATCGCTCCCGGAACCCCGATCCTCGACCTTTCTCATGAAGTCCTTCCGCAGAATATCACGCAGGGGGGATACCTCTTATGGAGTTGTTACAAGTATTTTCCGGCGGGGACAATCTTTGTCTGCGTCGTGGACCCGGGAGTGGGAACAGGGAGGAGGATCCTGTGCGTGGATGGCGCGGGTTACCAATTTCTGGGCCCCGACAACGGAGTGCTGCAACTTGTATTGGATTCCCTCGGCGGTTATTCCATCGTCACGGTCGAGAACAGACGCTATTTCCGGAAGGAAATCAGCCCGACCTTTCACGGAAGGGACATCTTCGCGCCCGTCGCCGCGCATCTGTCACGTGGTGTGCCGGCCGCGAGTCTCGGGAGCCGCACGAAATCGTTCGCGCCCGGGCAACGGTTGGTACAGATTTCAGCCCGGGGGGAAAAACGGTACCAGGGGAGCATTATCCATATCGACAGATTCGGAAACGTGATTTCAAATTTTAAAGCCGATGGCCGGGTTCGGTCCAGCCTCCTGTTGCGTGTGGGCAGGCGCGCCGTACGTCAAACCTTCAGCACGTATGCAGAAGCTCGGGAAAAAACTCCGTTCATTGTGGTCGGGAGCTCCGGCCTGATCGAGATATCGATAAGAAACGGAAACGCCGCCGGCAGCTTGCGTGCCCGTATCGGACAGGCCATCACCCTCAAAACATGAGCTCATCCCGGGATTCTACCCACGAGATCTTCATGCTCGAGTGCCTCAGCCTTGCCGCCAGGGGGGCGGGTTATGTCAGCCCTAACCCGCTCGTGGGCTGCGTGGTCGTGAAGCGCGGAAGAGTAATCGGGCGAGGCTTCCACCGGAAATTTGGCGGTCCGCACGCGGAGGTGAACGCGATTCGATCTGCACGCGAATCGGTGCGAGGAGCAACGCTGTATGTCAACCTCGAACCCTGTCACGTTTATGGAAAGACTCCACCGTGCACGGATCTCATTATCAAATCGGGAATCGCTCGCGTCGTGGTGGGGATGAAGGATCCGAATCCATTGATATACGGCAGGGGAATACGGAAGCTCCGCCGGGCGGGCATCAGAGTCACCGTGGGAATTCTCAAGCGGGAATGCCGGAGGATCAACGAGTTTTTTGCCAGGTTCGTTGCCACGGGACTGCCGTTCGTTACGTTAAAGATCGCCCAATCACTCGACGGAAAGATCGGCGGATCAAAGGTCGGGTGGATCACCGGCCGGGCATCAAGAAAACTTGTCCACATGCTTCGCTCCCGCTATGATGCTGTCCTGGTCGGGGCTGGGACGGTGGCGAAGGATAATCCACGTCTCACCGTGAGGCACATCAGGGGAAGAAACCCCGTGCGAATCGTTCTTGATGGAAAATTTCGGGTGAGCGAACGGTCCGCCGTTTTCAGGAAGTCCGCGGGGGCGCGGACGATACTCATTTCCGATGTCATCTATATCCGGCGGCATGCGGGGAAAAGTTCGCGCTTGCGACGGAAGGGCGTTGAAATTATTGAGCTCCGGGGCCGGGGGAACGGCAGAATTCCGCTCCGGACGGTGCTCACGGCAGTCGGGTCGCGGGGCATCGCCTCGATCCTTGTCGAAGGGGGTGCCTCGATCTTCAGCGCCTTTCTGCGGGAAGATCTGTGCGATAAGCTGCTTGTCTTTGTGGCACCCAAGGTTATCGGAAAAGGCATCGCCGCGTTTGCGGAGCCGCCCGACCGCGAGATCGTCGTGCACGACACGGCCGTAATGACATTGGAAAACGATACGCTCATCGCAGGTTACTTGCATTAGTCATCCGGAAGTCGTATCTAGTATTATGTTCACGGGGATTGTTCAGGAGGTCGGCTCGATCGAGAATCTTCGGCGGGAGAACGGACCGCTCCGCCTGCAGGTGCTGGCTCCCCGATCTGCCCCTGAACTGGAAGTTGATCGGAGCGTCGCGATCAACGGAACCTGCCTCACCGTCGTTGGGAAGCGAGACTCGACCTTCGAAGTGGAAGTGGTGGAAGAGACGTTGGAAAAAACCACGCTCGGTTTGCTCTCAACGGGCGACAGAGTCAATCTGGAACTTCCGATGCGCCTGAGCGACCGGCTGGATGGCCACCTGGTTCTCGGTCATGTCGATGCGAGGGGAGAGATCATCGAGATCAGGCAGCTCCCCGGCAGCCGGATGATGACGATCCTGATTCCCCCGAAATTCTCGAAATACTGCGTTCACACCGGATCGATCGCCGTTGACGGCGTGAGCCTCACAATCGCTGAGGTTAACGGGTCTTCGATCAGCGTTGCCATCATCCCGCACACGCTGAATCATACAATTTTCGCCTCACATTCAATCTCCACAAAGGTAAACCTGGAATTTGACGTGCTGGGGAAGTATGTCGCTCAATTCGTGCGCGGAGGGGAGGAACAGACTGGGCAGGCTGGAATTGAGAGTTTTCTGTCGGTGAAGCACTTGCGGGAATTGGGATTCTAGTATGGCGCGCAAACTTTACTATAAGGTATTCGACGACGGGAAGAACCAACTGTCAGATGCGCACTGGGAGGAAATCCTTCGGCTCCAGCACTGGTACAACTCGGAATTTGTGTGGACAGCCGGGCGGCTGGCGTTCAAGATGTTCGCCGTCTTTCCAAATGTAGATTTTCCGGGCGAGAAGGAAGATGAACTCTGGCAGAGGATTCTCGACCGCCGCCGCGCCCTGAGGAAATCCGGCGCAACAGAAAATCAGATCATCGCGCAACTCGAGGCAGACGGGCTGGTCATTGCAAAGAGGGGAGGCTATTTCGATCAATGCCTCGCCAGCGGTTTCACGCGGGTCGCGGGAAATGAATTCAACGCCTATCTTGTCTGTGAGTTCCTCCTGAAGTGTTCATACATCGCTCCCGGCATATCAATCGTCGTTCAGGATGAGGGTGAGTTCATAAAACCCAGGAATGTTGTCTTCAAAGACGGCAAGGCGACCATCTCGCTTGATGATCGGACGAAGAACGCCACATATGAAATGATGATCGCCAACCGTCACATCTTCGCCATCGTGGATGCCGCAAAGTACGATCACTTCCCGGTCTACCAATCGACAATTGCCGATTTTAACGATCTTCCCGCCGAAGAGCAGAGCGTCATCCTGCGGGACTGGAACTGGCTCGGCTTCGAGAACAATTATGACATCAACGGGGACGACATCCAGGGATTCGATCTGAACAAGAAAGTGGCGAGATTTGAGATCGTCCCGCCCGGCCCGGCGATCGGTTGAATATGAGCGGGATTTTTGTTATCATTAGTCTCCAGAATTAATCAAAGGATCGGTATTATGTTCGGGATCATGGTGACGCTTGAGGTTATCGTCAGCATCCTGCTGATTATTGTCGTTCTCATGCAGTCGAGCAAGGGGGGCGGACTCGCCGGATCGTTCGGCGGAGGATCGATGGGTACCGTTTTCGGCGTTCGCAGAACTGCCGACTTCTTGAGCCGCGCCACAACGATTCTTGCCACAATGTTCCTGGGACTCTGCCTGATCACAAACATCTTCTTCCTGCCGGGAACCGGGGGAGGACGCGAAAGCATCATTCAGCGAGGGACAAACCCGACCTCAGTTCCAAAACCACTTCCCCCACGTAGTGGTTCGCCTGGTCAGACCCAGCAGCCGGCAACCCAACAGCCGGCTGGGCAGCAACCGGCATCACAACCGTCCGCCGGTCAACAGTCAGCGCCTCAGAAACAAGGAAAGTAGGCGCAGCACCCCCGCGATACCCTCTAGATCTGCCGCTGCGCCCATGGCTCAATTGGTAGAGCAGCTGACTCTTAATCAGCGGGTTCCAGGTTCGAGTCCTGGTGGGCGCACGAAGTCTGAGCCCGCAGAAGCCGCCCGGTGGAAACCAGTCTAAGTCCAGTCGATCATTCTCTTGAGAGGGACTATCGGACCGTCCGTGATTTCGCCGGAAGGATCGGTCTCGCGGCCGGCTTCCTGAAGTTGAAAGGGGCGGAGGCGCTCGAATTCCTCAATAGGCTCTCCACGAACGATCTACGGGGTTTACGGGAGCGCGAAACGCGAGCGACCATCCTCACGACGGAGAAGGGGAGGATAATCGATGCCGTCCTCGTCGTCAATCAGGGTCCGGACCTACTCCTCATCGTGAGCCAAGAAAATTCCCAAACTGTGAAATCCTGGCTCGAGAAATTCATCATTATGGAAAATATTACGGTCGAGGATGTAACAGCTAATCTTAAAAGAACTTCCATCATCGGATCTCATGCCCCGTCTATCATCGGCCACCTGTGTCCAACTCCGAGCGAAGCCGTCTCTGTCCAAGTCGGACCCGGCGTTTTCCTTTATCGGGATCCGCTCTGGACTCTTCCGGTCTATCACCTTGTAGGCACTCCCACAGCCGTCGATTCCCTTTGGAATGAATGGGCGGCGGTACATGTTGAAATCGCCGGTATTTCTGCAGTCGGGGAGGGAGCCATCGAGACCCTGAGAATAGAAAGTGGAATCCCGGCACACGGTAAGGAATTGACAGACGAGGTGAATCCTCTCGAGGCAGGCCTCTCAAGGCTCGTAAGCTTCACGAAGGGCTGCTATATCGGCCAGGAAGTGGTGGCCCGGGTGGATACCTACGGTAAGCTGCGAAGGATATTGTGCGGGCTTGTTTTTCCAGATGTCTCCCGGAACCTTTCGGTCGGACGGCTTTTTTCCTCCGGCACAGAGGTAGGATGGACTACAAGCCATACGTATTCATATCAAATGGATAAGGTCATTGCACTTGGTTACCTCAAGGGAATCCCCGCGACTGGAGTCATCGATTTCAAACCTTCCGATGCCGAGACGATGATTCCCCTGAGAGTCGTTGAGCTTCCCTTCCCGCCAGCGGATACCCATGCCATCACTGGCCACAAGCGGTAAGGTGAAGAAAGTCCCCACGAAGCGCGACAACGAGCACGACAAAAGGCCTGTGGCGCTGGTTACCGGAGCAGGACGGCGGCTTGGCCGGCAGATCGCCCTGGATCTGGGCGCGAACTCGTTCGATCTCATTGTCAACTTCAACAAATCTGCCAAAGGAGCCGCCGAAACGGTCGAACGGCTCCGCAAGGGGGGTTCCTCGGCCCATGCCATCCGTGCCGATATCTCGAAGAGGGGGGAGGTCGCCCTCATGGTGCGCAAGGCCATCGAGATCTTCGGGAGGATCGATTTGTTGGTCAACAACTCTGCTGTTTTCATCGACAGCCCTCTCGAGAAGACAACTGATCGAAACTGGGATACGACGATTGACATTAACCTTAAGGGGACATTCCTTTGTTCCCAAGCGGTTGCACCTGAAATGCTGAAGCGAAAGGGAGGGAGGATCGTCAACATCGCTTCTCTGGGAGGAATACAAGCCTGGGCGCAGCACCTCCCGTACAGCGTTTCTAAGGCGGGAGTCATCATGCTCACCCGATGCCTCGCCAAAGCCCTCGCACCCCAGATCCTTGTCAATGCGATCGCACCCGGAACGATAATCATGAAATCTGAAGAGAACCCCGGCCAGGAGCATGTGCCCGTGTCCACCATCCCTCTTAAAAGGTACGGAAAGCCATCGGATATAACCGATCTCGTAGTCTTTCTTTCCAGGGCATCCTACATCACGGGTCAGGTATTCGTCGTCGACGGCGGCAGATCAATATAATAACGAAAGCATCCATGAAAGGACAAACACCAACGAAAGCCTACAAGAACAGCGAGTTCCTCAACTGCCCGGCGGCGCGAGAGGTACGGATCCTCACAGAATTTCTGGAGCCGCTATACCGTTTTCGCAAGCGCAGGATCAGCAACACTATCGTCGTCTTCGGATCGGCGCGCGTTCTCCCCACGGTCGAGGCCACGAAGCGGCTTGCCAGGATCCGACGCAAGATAGGAAAGAAGGGCACGCGGAATCTGAAGCTTCAAGAACAGCTCGAACGAGCCATCGAAGGTCTCGAGATGGCAAGATACTATGACGATGCTGTTCAACTGACGTCGATGCTCACGCGCTGGTCAAAAACCTTAAAGCAAGAGAGGCGTTTTGTCATATGTTCCGGTGGGGGACCCGGAATCATGGAAGCCGCCAATAAGGGGGCGGCCCTCGCCGGAGGTGATTCGATCGGTTTGAATATAAGCCTTCCGTTTGAACAGAAATCGAACAAATATGTCACAAAAGACCTTCGGTTTGAATTCCATTATTTTTTCATGCGCAAATTCTGGTTTCTCTACCTTGCCAAAGCGCTGGTGATGTTTCCGGGCGGTTTCGGCACTTTTGACGAGCTATTCGAAGTATTGACGCTGCTCCAGACCAAAAAGGTGACAAAGCCGCTGCCCGTCATTCTGTATGGCAGAAGCTACTGGAATGAGGTTCTGAATTTAGACGCTCTGGTGAGACATAACACGATCTCGAAAAGGGATTTGGAGCTTATCCGGTTCGCCGACACTCCTCAGGAAGCGTATACCCACTTAAGAGACGAATTAACGAAGATCTTTAAGAGCCAGAACTCGATGATACCCACCGTCAGGACCTGACGCTAAGACGGCGCCGGCCCAATCCGAAACTTCGTGAACACTTGCCTAACTTCGGAAGATGTATTATATTGGTAGTGAGGGGATGACATGGTTTCGACGGGGATGAGAATGGTCAGGACTGCATCCTGTGCTCTCCGCGTTGCACACTAATAAAGCGGAAAACTATAAGTGCAGACTACAACTACGCACTGGCTGCTTAATTAAAGCAACCCATCCACTGCAGCTCCGCCCGACGGGCTGCGGCTGGGTGTCGACTTAGTCGGGATAGCCTGGCAGGATCCTCGGGCTTGCCTGGTGAAAGTCCTCTGAGGTAGGCTGCGCGTACCGCGTCTGCTCCGGTCACCGCAGATGAGTTTGCAAGAGCAGACTAAGGATGTAGAAGTCTTGGTGGTTTTCGCTCCGGACCGGGGTTCGATTCCCCGCATCTCCACAGAGGGCCGTTCGCAAGAGCGGCTCTTTTGTATTCAGCCCTGTCCCCACGAGGTGTACCACCGGCACCCCTCGTCACCCTATCGTACTTTCAATCATTGTGCAGACCTTCGTTGGCGCGCATTCCATCGGCCCTCGGAGGACCTGCGACGGCAATTCAAACCCTTGGTACAGTAATTGTTCCATCAAAAGGGTGCCCATAGCATTTGCATCTTTCGCCGAAAAATCTGATTTTGGCTCTGCGATGAACGGAACTCAGCACACCATTCGCTTCACAAAGATGACCGGTGCGGGGAACGACTTCGTGCTCATAGACGAGATGGATCAACGCGCACCGTCGACCGATTGGGCCCGCCTTGCTCCCATCTTGTGCGACCGGAGATTCGGCGTGGGAGCAGACGGCGTCTTGGTACTCGGGCCGAGTCACTCGCTCGATTTCGTCATGGAGTATTTCAATGCCGACGGCAGTTCGGGGGGCATGTGCGGGAATGGCGGCCGGTGTGCCGCGTCCTATTACATGCTCAAGCACCACCGGCAGCAGACGACATTTGAAGTCCTCGGCGATTCCTACGCCGCCCGAACCGCGGGCGAGGGCGTCATCTTGAGGATGAAAGACCCCGTCAATATTCGGCTTGGCAAACGCATTACGGTCATGGGCGAAAGCGTGCCCATCCACTTTGTGGATACCGGGGCGCCGCACGCGGTTGCATTTGTCGATCAATTACCCGACCGCTTTCGCCGCCTCATTGCATCCAATGGGATACAGGAGGTTGGAGGGGCTATCCGCAATCACGACGCGTTTAAACCCGATGGAACTAATGTCGATTTTATCGAGCTGGAGGCCGGGGGAAGGCTTTCGATGAGGACCTACGAGCGAGGGGTGGAGGGAGAGACACTTGCCTGCGGAACCGGCGCCGTCGCCTGTTCAATACTCGGGGTGTTGCTTAAGGGGCTCAAGCCGCCTGTTGAGATAAGGACGCGCAGCAACCAGCTTCTCCTCGTGACTTTTCATGCCAATGGAGATCGAATCAGCGAGGTAGACCTCGATGGACCGGTAAAGACTGTTTTTCAGGGTGAGATCGAGCCTCCGGATCAACGATGAACCCGGACCGGCAGATTACTAGAAGAAACTTTCTCTCTGAGGGGCTAGTCGCCTGGCTTTTCATTACGATCCTGCCTTTCCTTTATGCGTTGATGCGCTATATTATTCCTCCCAACATACGGGAAAAGATCGTGGAAGTTATCAATGCGGGAAAGTACACCGACATCCCGTTCAATAGCGCAAAGATCCTGCGATTCAACAAGAAGGCGATTATCCTCGTCCGCACAGAGCAGGACCAGGTGAAAGCATTTTCCGCGGTCTGCACTCACCTGGGCTGCATTGTGGAATTCAAATCCGACCGGAGGTTGTTCAAGTGCAACTGTCACGGGAGTGAATTTGACCTGACAGGCAAGAACATCGCCGGGCCCGCCCCTTCTCCGCTCAAGCCTTACAGGGTTGAGCTGAAAGAGGATAATGTGTTAGTCTCTCAAGCCTGATGTGAATCCTTTCTCCCTGTCTTTCGATAGCGGTTCTACGGCCGGGGGAGGGGGAGTATGAACCGCTTCTCTCTCTGGATCGATGAGAGGCTTCACATAGGCCCGCTCATCCAGTTTCTATCAAAAAAGACGGTCCCGCGTCATAAACATTCCTTCTGGTACATCTTCGGCGGGCTCGCTTTCTTTTTCTTCCTGGTGCAATTGATAACAGGCGTGCTCCTTCTCCTGTATTATAGTCCGACTCCGGAGACCGCAAATGAGAGTCTTCGGTTCATCGTATCCCAGGTCCCGTATGGTTGGTTCGTTCGTTCTCTGCATTCATGGTCGGCAAACCTTATGGTAGCAGCCGTTCTCCTCCACCTGTTCAGTACGTATTTCATGAGAGCGTACCGCAGACCCCGCGAACTGATGTGGATAAGCGGTATAACCTTGCTGCTCGTCGTGCTGGGATTCGGTTTCACGGGATACCTGCTTCCCTGGGATACCACCGCTTATTTTGCCACGCAGATCGGGACCGAAATTCCGCGGACGATCCCGGTCATCGGCGAGCTGGTGGTGCAAATCTTGCGCGGTGGAGATTACATCGCAGGCGAGAGCCTCAAGCGACTATTTGCTTTACATGTCGCTATCTTGCCGCTGGTTTCACTGGGGCTTATCGGCCTGCATATTACGTTGAATCAGGTTCACGGGACCAGCATTCCGATCGGCGTGACTCCGACGCGACGGGGAATTCCATTCTTCCCGAATTATCTCTACCGGGACATGATTGCCTGGACACTTGGGCTTATGCTCCTCATGTTTCTCTCGATCCTCTTGCCGGTAAAGCTCGGCCCCAAAGTCGATCCCCTGGCCTCCGCGCCTCCCGGAATCAAGCCGGAGTGGTACTTTTTGACCCTCTATGAGACGCTGCGGCTTGTGCCGGCCATGATCCTTGGAATCAGCAGTGAGGTTGTCGTGAACGTGGCCGTGGTGGCCGTGATCCTGACGGCCTTGTTGATACCGTTCCTGGACCAGGCCGCCGGGGCCGGCCGGCCGAAACGGATCTTCACAGTTCTGGGCGTAATCGGCATAGCGTACATGATCGTGGCCATTAGCCTGGCATATCTGACCTGACATCCTATGAACGATTCTCTGGCCCAACAAGTCATATCCGGAGCGGGCATACCTGACTGGGGAACGCGCCTCACGATTCTCGTGATCACAGGAGTCATGCTCGGAGTAACGGCGCTCTTACTCTATGTCAAGATGAAGGAGGCTGATGAGCGGTCCGGCGAGCTCTAAGAGGCGATTGAGAACAGCAGGAGTAACTCTGGCTGGTCCCCCGGGGGTTGTACTTCTAATTGTCCGATAATATATATTATGTAAACTCACTTGTTGCTCATCTCTCCGGCTACACCAATGCAGTTTCCCCTCCCATCCCCTCCTCAATCGCCCCCCTATATATAGAGGCGATTTCGGCAACGGAGATGTTCACGACGTCGTTAATGATCAGATCAGCTGATCCGACGTTTCCGATCTCCAGCCAGGGTACGTTGTGAGTATCGAGTATTGCCTGCACTTCGCCCAGGAACTTCTCCGGGAGAGAAATGATGATCCTCGACTGGTCTTCGCCAAAAAGGGCCAGATGCGCCGGAAGAGGGCTCTGGAGGTTCACTCGTGCTCCCAGAATTCTGGCGCCCCCGATCGAATCCATGCAGCATTCAGCAAGCGAGATGGCAATGCCCCCATCGCTCACATCGTGTGCGGAGTGGACCAGCCGTTTCCGGATGAGGGCAAGGGCGGCCCGCTGAAGGTTCTTCTCCTCGATTAGGTCGAGCGGCGGAGAATCACCCTCGACCCTATTCAGAATTACTTTAAGATACTCGGATCCCCCTAGGTGACCGCGTGTATGTCCCAGAATCAAAATAACATCCCCCGCTTGCTTAAAGCCCGGCAAGAGGAGATACCCCAAATCCTCCAGTTCTCCCAGCATGCCAATGACAGGGGTGGGGAAGATCGGGCCTGCAGGGCTTTCGTTATAGAAGCTGACATTGCCGCCCGTTACCGGGGTCCCGAGCGCCCGGCATGCGTCGCCAATTCCTCTCACCGCTTCCTTGAATTGCCAGAACATCTCCGGCTTCTTGGGATTCCCGAAGTTCAGGCAATTCGTTATCGCAAGCGGCTTAGCTCCAACGCACACAACGTTTCTCGCGCTCTCAGCTACAGCGATTTGCGCGCCTAAATAGGGATTCAGATAAACATACCTGGGATTACAATCGGTCTTCAGTGCAAGCCCTGTCCTGGTCCCTTTGATCCTCATGACCGCAGCATCTCCGGTTCCTGAAAGCAGCGTATCTGTCCGGACCGTGGAGTCATACTGCCTGTAGATCCAACGTTTGGAAGCGATGTTGGGGCTCTTTAAAAGCGTGCGCAGGCAGGAATTGTAATCGGTCGGTTCAGGCAGAGAATCCGGTCGCATCTTCCTGATCGTCGCTATATAGTCCGGTTCCTTGCTCACCGGGCGATAGACGGGAGCACCTCCGCCAAGCACCAGGCTGTCCACGGGAATATCCGCGACGACCTTGCCGTTAGATCCCACCTTCAACCTGCGGTCGGAAGTCACCGTACCGATCACCGCACACTCCAAATCCCACTTCTGAAAAATGTCTCGAATTTTTCGCTCATTCGCCGGCGTAACAATCACCAGCATCCTTTCCTGTGACTCCGAAAGCATTACTTCATAGGGGGTCATCCCCTCTTCACGTTTCGGGACCATGGCAATGTCAATCGTCATGCCAACCCCTCCCTTCGCACTCATCTCGGAGGTCGAGCAGGTGATCCCGGCTGCGCCCATGTCCTGCAGACCGATGATTAAACCCCCACGGATCGCTTCAAGCGTCGCCTCAAGGAGCAGTTTTTCGGTGAATGGATCTCCGACCTGAACCGAAGGCCGTTTCAGGTCCGATTCCTCGGAGATCTCTTCTGAGGCGAATGTGGCCCCATGAATGCCATCCCTTCCGGTCGACGACCCTACGATCAACACTAAGTTTCCGATACCGCTCGCTATCGCCCGAATAAACTCCTCATGCCGGACAATTCCCACTGCCATAGCATTGACTAAGGGGTTCTCATTGAAGCATTCATCGAAGAAGACATCTCCCGCAACGGTGGGCACCCCAAAGCTGTTACCGTAGTCCCCGATACCTCTGACGATCCCTCTGATGAGATAACGCACCCGCCTGTTCTTCGGGTCACCGAATCGGAGTGAGTTCAGTCCGGCTATGGGGCGCGCGCCCATCGTGAAGATATCGCGCATGATCCCCCCCACTCCCGTCGCTGCTCCCTGATAGGGTTCAACGGCAGAGGGATGGTTATGGCTTTCAATCTTGAATGCAACCGCGAAGCCGTTGCCGATATCGACGAGCCCCGCATTCTCTTCGCCCGCCCCGACCAGAAGGCGGCTCCCTGTGCGAGGGAGGGTCTTTAGCTCCATGATTGAGTTCTTGTAGGAACAGTGCTCACTCCACATCACGCTGTAGATTCCGAGCTCCGTGTATGTCGGCGTTCTGCCGAGGATTGAGATAACGCGGTCATATTCTTCACGCTCTAATCCGTGTTTGAGCGCAAGATCGAGCGTTACAGCCGGCTCAACCGGATCATTGACCCGAATCTTAGAAGACGGCACCATCTAGCTTGGCTCCACAACTATGAGCGCCTGGTCCTTTTCAACCGGAGTATTCTCCTTCACAGCTATCGTCTTTATCTTACCGTCGATCGGAGAGCGGATCTCATTCTCCATCTTCATGGCTTCAAGGAGCAACACGCCTGATCCGCGTGCGATCATCCCACCCGCTGCCACGATGATACGTGTGACAATGCCGGGCATTGGAGCCCGGATCGTTTCCTCGGACTTCCGGATCGCTTTCGTCTCGAACCGTGCGATGAGAGCGTCACGCTCATCTTCGAGTTTTACACGAAGGACAAAATGTTTAAGCCATACTTGATAATGGTTATCCTTTAATCTCTCGATGTAAACATTCGAATATTTATCGCCGACCTTCACCCTATAGAGCCCATTCTTCTGGCTCGTGAGCGCTGCACGAATGCTCTTCCCCCTGAACAAGAGCAGACCCGGAGACTGAAAATCGATCTTCAGCTTGATTCCGTTGATCGAGAGGCGATAGCTCGTGCTAGGATGCTTCATCGCTCATCCAATCGAGTGATTGTGTTCTCCATTCACTTTTCTTCACCTCATGATTATTGCCGGGTTGTTCCCCCGCCTGTGCTTGTTCCAAAAGGATGCAGACCGCCGCCGCTGAAAGCAACGCATGTTTTGGAATCGGCGAAAGCTTCGGAAGTTGTTCTTCCAGGAAATTCGTGTCATAACGCCCGGACCGGAACTTCGGATGACGTAAAATCGATAAACACTGGGCGATATTTGTCTTAACCCCGAAGATCTCATAGTCTTCAAGAGCGCGAATTGATCTGCTGATCGCTTCCGTACGGGAGCCGCCCCAGGCGATGATTTTGGAAACCATGGTGTCATAGTATGCCGATATTTCGCCCCCCTCCTCCACTCCCCTATCCTCCCTGATGCCCGGTCCTCCGGGTGGGCTCAACGAGACGATCGATCCGCTCGATGGGAAGTATTCGTTTTCAGGATCCTCTGCATAAATACGGCATTCGATGGCATGACCCCGAAAATGAATGCCGTCCTGGCTGACGCTTAGAGGCTGGCCGTGCGCAAGCGTGATCTGCTCCCAGACGATATCCAGACCGACACACATTTCAGTAACCGGGTGCTCGACCTGAAGCCGCGTGTTGACCTCCAGAAAATAGAAATGCCGGTCCTCATCGAGAATGAACTCGACTGTCCCGGCATTCGAGTAGCCGGCTCGCTTCACGATCTTAAGTGCAGCTTGAGTCAACTGCGCCCTTGTATTTGCATCAACAAAGGTTGAGGGCGATTCTTCAATAACTTTCTGGTGTCTTCTCTGAATGGAACATTCGCGTTCGCCCAGATGAACCGCCTTCCCACCAACTTCGGCCAGTACCTGGACCTCCACATGGCGGGGCCTTTGGATATACTTCTCGAGGAAGACGCGGTCATCCCCAAAGGCCAGCCGTGCCTCGGTCCTCGCTGCAGTGAGAGCACCCTCAAGGCCGCCTTCGGACTGCACGATTCGCATCCCCTTGCCTCCCCCCCCGCCCGCTGCCTTGATCAGGACCGGATAGCCCACCTTCCGGGCCACAGAAGCAGCATCCCGGGCTCGTGTGATAGGCTCATGAGAACCGGGCACCACCGGTATACCGAGTGACGCTGCCAGGTGGCGTGCGGCCACCTTATCCCCAAGCACCCGCATCGACCTCTCGGTCGGGCCGATGAAAATAAGCCCCGCCCGCCGTACGGCTCGTGCAAATACAGGATTTTCAGAGAGAAAGCCATAACCGGGATGGACTGCCGTCGCGCGCGATCGTCTTGCGGCCTCAAGAATTCTTCGGATGTTAAGGTAACTCTCACCGGCCGGCGCCGGCCCAAGCAAATAGGACTCGTCGGCCAGATCCACGTGGGGAGCATGGAGATCTGCCTCGGAGTAAACTGCAACCGATTTCAATCCGTGCTCTCTGCAAGTGCGGATCACGCGGACCGCAATTTCTCCTCTATTCGCAATGAGTACCTTTGCCCCTGCCCATGATCGTCTCATTCGAGCTCCACCACCGTGACGCCGCTTCCCCCTTCGTTCCACTCGCCCAACCTGAATGACTTAATTGCCGGGTTTCCTTTGAGGTAAGCGGTTACTCTCTTCCGCAGAGCTCCCGTCCCCTTTCCATGAATGATATCTACACGATGGAGTCCCGAGACGACCGCATCGCTGATAAACCTCTCTACTGCTTCGACCGCTTCGTCTCCGTACATCCCCCGCAGGTCTATCTCATTCTTAGTCTGGATAGAATTAACAAGCTCATGGCTCATCGATCCCCGTTCTCCCCGGGGAGCGGCAGGTTCCAGCCCCTCTTTCGGCACGCGCAATTTGATTCCGCCCACCAGCACCATGTATGTACCATGCTCGCCTCGGGAGGCGATCTCACCAATCGTGTCACTATCCTTTAACCGAACGGACGCTCCCTTCTTGAAATCATAGGTGATAGCTTGTTCGCTCTCAACCTCCTTATTGATCTTTACTAGTTCGTCTTTTAGTGATTGAATCTCCTGCTTCGCGGCGGCGATCACCGGGGGTTCCGCAGCTCGCTCCCGTATCTCCCGCACTACTCGTTCAATGATCGAACCCGACTTTTCGATCAGTTTTCCTGCTTCTTCAACGGCATGGGCTTTTATGCCCTTCAGATCAGATACCAGTGCTCTCATCTTCGTATCATACTGCTCGATCATCCCTTCAAGATGGAGCTTCTCGGTCCGGACTGCGTCAAGATTAGCCTTTAGCTGCTGTCCCTTTGATTCAAGGTCAGTAATGAGTTGGTCGAGTTTATTCGCTTCATTTCCTTTCAGGCTTTTTGACCGTTCAATGATTTCGGAGCCCAGATCCATGCGCTCCGCCATTTCGATCGCGTAACTGCTTCCCGGAATGCCCGGAAGAAATCGGTAAGTCGGCCGGAGAGACCGTTGGTCGAATTCCATGGCACCATTCTCGATGCGGCTGTTCTCAGCCGCTATGGCCTTCAGGCTCCCGTGATGGGTCGTGATAACGGAGAGGCAGCCGCGGTTCGTCAGCTCCTCAATGACCGCCGCCGCCAGAGATGCTCCCTCCGATGGATCGGTATTCGAGCATATTTCATCAATAAGAACCAGGCTGGATGTCCCGGCCTCCTTCAGTATTTCTCTGAGGCCTGCCAGGTGCGATCCGAAGCTGCTCAGATCATCCTCGATCGACTGCTGGTCTCCAATCTCAACGAAGACCTCTTTGAACAGCTTCATTTGTGTCTCAGGGGCGGCCGGAATATGGCAGCCGGATTGAAGGAGCACGTTCAAGAGCCCAATCGTTTTCAAAGCGACAGTCTTGCCACCTGAATTCGGACCGGTAATAATGAGTGTAGAAGCGTCACGGCCGAGTTCCAGGGTAAGGGGGATCACCTCCTCCCTCTTGTGCCTGAGAAGTAAAACGGGATGGTAGGCTTCTTTCAAACGCAGATCCTCCCCTATTTGCGGTTCGACTCCCATAACCTCGACCGAGTATTTGGCCTTGGCATGAATGAAATCTAGCAAGCCAAGTCCGTGGGTAGTCTGCTGTAGCACATCTCTCGATTCGCGCACCTGCTCGGTTAACTCTTTAAGTATTCTATCAATCTCCCGCCGTTCCTCGAATTCCAGAGAGCGGATATCATTGTTGAGTTCAAGTGTTACTGTAGGCTCCACGAACACCGTTGCTCCACTCGAAGAGGCACTGTGGATGAAGCCAGGGACCCGGTTCTTGTGTTCCACCTTCACCGGGATGACCATTCTTCCGTCCCGCGTAGTGATGATCTCTTCCTGTATCCAGTCTTTTCCGGCAACCGATTTCAGTATTAATTCCAAACTCCGCTTAAGGGCCTCCTTTTGCTCTAAAATCTCCTTCCGGACCTGTGAGAGGGCCTTGCTGGCGTTGTCTCTCACATTGCCTTCATCGTCAATCGCCTTTCTGATATTGTACTCAAGAAGCTTGTTGATCTGAACCGGGATAACAATGCCCCAGAGTGTCGGATAGAGTGCCTGTCTTCGGCTAAAATAGGTACGTACCTTTTCGGCGGTAGAGAGGAGCAATGCGATCTTGTGCAGCTCCTCTGACGAGAGGATGTAGTCTTCGATGGAGGCCCGTCTGAGACTCGTGCGGATATCGGAAATGTGCTCGAGCGGGGGATAGTCGTCGGATTCGAGTATCTTCTTCATTTCCGACACGGCCCGGAGACTGGATTGAATTTCGAGGAGATCGCCTGAGGGAGCGAGCCCTTCGACATGCTCCCGTCCCAGATCTGATAAGGTATAGCCGAGTATGTGCTGCTTTACCTTCCCGAGTTCGAGCTTCGTGAAGGAATGTAAATACTCGCGCATGTAGTGCTAGTGGGCACCCTTAAGCTTCTTGATCTTACTCTCGACTTCATCGAAAAACCCTTTGGTGTCGGGAATCCATGAAGTAGAGTTGTCGAACACGCTCGGAGCGACGAGGAGCCAGTCTTTATAGAAGAGGGATTCGTTTTGTGCCTCTACAGAGGGAAGATCGAACACATTGAACATCAGGAGGATCAGGCTGATGGCGACCGTGCCGTGAGCGGCGCCGATGATTGAACCGCTCAGCCGTGAGATAAATTTCAGAGAATCAGCATCGCTCCGGCCAAACCAGCGATAGAAGAGATTGACGACAACGGTAATTACTACGAAAAGTGCGAAGAATGCCATGACAAACGAGAGCTCCTCCGAGAAGCCAAACCAAGACATGATCAGATCTCCCACCGGCGCCATCCATTTCGTGGCGACAACCAATCCGCCCCAGAGGCCGAGCGCGGCAAAGATCCTTTTCAGGAATCCGTCACGGAATCCGAGAACCACGAAACCCAGGAAACCGATAAGAATAACAATGTCCGTTATATTCATCAGGCCCTCACATTCCGAGCGTTCGTTTCACAATTTCCTGAACAAGTTTCCCGTCAGCCTTCCCCTTCAGTTCCTTCATCACGAGGGGCATGACCTTGCCGAAGTCCTTTGCTGTCGAGGCGCCGGAGTCAATGACCGCCTTTTTCACCAATTCCTCGATCTCGGCAGGCGAGAGTTGCTTCGGAAGATACTCCTGGATGATGCCAAGCTCCTCCTCTTCAGTCCGGGCAATGTCCTCCCTCCCCTTCTCTCGGTAGATCGTAATGGCTTCCTTCCGCTTCTTCGCCGCGGCAACCAAGACAGCGACTTCATCCTCGCTCGTCATGCCGCCGGAGGGGCGCTTCTCCACCTGTTTCTCGAGCAAACCGGCCCTGATCATGCGCAAGGTCTCAAGCCGGAGCTTTTTGCCCGATTTTAAGGCTGACTTCATATCGTCCGAGATTTTTTCCAGTAGCGCCATAGTTTTCAGAGGTTCAGAGGCCCCCGAAGACGGGGATGCACGCGCCGTTGACAGACCGGCCTTTCTCGGAACAGAGCAGCAGCATCAGTTCGGCGATTTCCTCAGGCGCCACCCACTTGGACGAATCTTCGTTCGGCATACTTTCAATATTCGCGCGGGTCTTGATGATGCTCGGTGCAATCGCATTTGCGGTCACTCCGCTCGCTTTCAACTCCTCCGCAAGGATCTGTGTCAATATCACAACCCCCGACTTGGAAACCGCATACGGGGCCCTCCCCGCCGTCGGCCTCAGGGCAGGCATCGCCGCCATGCTGATGATCCGCCCGTAGGCCGCGCTGCCCAGTTTTTGAAGGAACTCTCTCGTACAGAGAAATACGGTCTTAAGATTGAGCTCCATCATCTTATCCCAGTCCTTTGTCGTGACATCCTTCACCTTGGCGCCGGGAAGAAAACCCCCGACGATGTTAATCAGTATATCGACACGCCCAAATTTGCCGAGGACTCGCTGAAACAAGGCGGCCACATCTTCGTCATCAGTAACATCGGCGCGGACGATGAACACTTTCTTCTTAAAATCTTCCGAAAGGCGCTTGACCTCGTCCTCGAAGACATACGAAGTGGCGACATTCGAACCCGCCGCAAGGAACCGCTCGGCGACGACGTGGCCCAGTGCTCCGGTCCCGCCGGTGATTATCGTTGTTAATCCAGCCAGCGTCATGGCGCGTTGATCGGAATATATCATTTTGGGGTCTGAGAGTCAATTGCCTTTACAGATTCTTCTTGAAATTGCTTCGGTAAATCCTTACCTTCGATGAGCCAATGTCTCGAGCCGGAAAGATATTTCCTGTTGTTCTCATCGCCTTGCTGGCTTGCTCGGCGGTCTTTCCGGACATGGGCCACACCGATGTTTTGCCATCCGGGGCGCACACCGTCCAGACTCTTACCACGCATGACTGCGGTGCGAAAGAGCGGCATAAGGATATCACTCACATTTGCCAGGCGTGCCATCGCGCGGCCAATTCTATCGCGAGGACATCGCCGGCTTCGTTTGTTGCTGCCTCAGTCGCTCAAGTTGTTGTCCGGCCCCTCCTCATTCCCCTTAAATCAAAGGATTATTACTACTCCGGCTCGAAGCGCGGTCCTCCCATCTCCTGATTCACTTCTTCCACGTTAACTAACCTGAGGGTTCGCCCTCGGCAATTCCATCGGACCTGAATCGATGATCCCATCGATCTGAGGCTTGCCTTCTTTCCGGCATCCGGGTCCGCCACATTGAAGAAGCGAAGAGGAGATTTTCAATGATCACCGGGCAACATATTCGGTCCACACCGAAGAAGGCCGCAAAGACAAGCGCGGCCTTATCCATAATGCTTTCGTTCATTTTACCCGCCGGCCTGCTCGGCTTCACATCAGGTACCCCCCTAAGCGCCCCGCCTCCCGATGAGGGAGTTCAGTTCACGGTTGTCGTCTTTGAAGCAGGAGTCAAGACCCCTCTCGAGCGAGTCAGGGTGATCCTCCGCCGCGATGGCTCGCTGATCGGGGATAAAGTAACCAATCCATCGGGCATAGCGCTCTTCCGCGATCTCCAGGCCGGCTCGTACAGAATCACGGCCCACCTAGTGGGCTATTATGACTTCTCCGATTCGGTAGTCGTCGATCAAAATCATACCGCCGATTCAATATCGCTCCAGGAAATTCGCAGGCAAGAGGTTGTTGTGACAGGACAGCGGGAGTTGAACGTCTCCTCAATCGATCTCTCGACGGGCAACCAGATATTCGAATCCGAAACCTATCATGCCCCGCCGACCGCGAGAATGACGAATATCATACAGGAGAATCTGGCCGGGACTGTCAAGGCACCCACGGGTGAGGTTCACATTCGAGGCATGCACGGAGAGTATACGTACTATGTCGATGGGGTTCCGGTTCCTCTGGGTGTCTTTGGAGGTCTCAATGAGGTGGTCGATCCCAAGGTGATCGACCGGGCAACTTTTCTGACCGGTGGATTTCCGGCCGAATTCGGCGGACAGACTGCCGCTGTCATCGACATACAGAACCGTGTCCCCACGGGCCGTTTCCACCTCGACTTTTCAAGTTATGGAGGGAGCTATCTCGTCTTCAATGGCACGAAGCCGTTCTCACCCGGAGACGAAGTTCCGCTGGGGCAGTCCAGCGCCGAACCGGGAGATACACTCGGAGGTAGCGTCGGGCCGTTCCGCGCCCTCACTTCCAACGGACAGTCGCTTTCCCTGAGCGACCATGCAGACAAGTTCGGTTACTTCATTTCCGCTTCACGCCAGGAAACCGACCGCCGGATCGACCCTTCGGTGGCAGCACTGTACAATGATCATGGCCACGACCACTTTCTCTACGGAAAATTTGATTACCTGATCGGACCGGATGACTACATCACCGCGAACCTGAACTACGGCCGTACGGCCACGGAGGTACCCTTCGACCCCACGGCGCAGGGCTATTCCCCGGACCAACAGCAGACCGGTAATTCCTTCCAGACTTTTTCATACTACCACAGGATCTCTGCGGAACAGGATCATGAAAGCGATCTTCTTTTGGGGGCCCTTGCCCGTCAGGGAAGTCTCCAATTCAACCCCAGTCCCGTCAGCCCGGTATCGTTTCAATTTGCAGGGGACACTACGTTGTTCGCTTTGTCTGAAGACCGCTCGTTCTCCTCATTCGGTCTCGTGGCGAAGTATGATATTCGTCTCTCGCATCAGGTGATGTTCAAAGGAGGATTCAATTTGATACCGACGACCGGGAGCGAAGCCTTCACGTCGCGCGACAGCGCGGGCAACCCCGGACCGAGTGTAACAGTCAATTACGCGGGCTCGGATTTTGGGATTTTCGGCCAAACAGAGTGGCATCCCTTCGAATGGACGCGGCTCGATGCGGGGGTCCGGTACGATCAACACATCGCCCCCGACGCACCGCTCCAAAACCAGGTGAGCCCCAGGCTTCGCCTGAACCTTTTCATTGATGAAGAAAACACCGCCTATTTGTATTACGGCAGGCTGTTCATGCCGAATAACATCGAGGGTATCAGGCTTCTGGCCTCCAACGTGTCGAGCGACGGCGTAGCGACGCTCCCGGAGAGAGACAATTTTTATGAGGCCAGCTACTCGCACTCCTTCAACTTCGGATTGAGAACCAAGCTTGGCCTCTTCCACAAGGACGCCGAACCAGGCGTGGATGACCAAACGATTGGTTCCAGCGCCGTGAAAACTCCCGTCAATATCGAACGGGTTCGAACCAACGGACTGGAGGCCGCCCTCTCCTTCAGCAACCCCGGCACCCCATTCGCGGGTTACCTGAACCTAGCCATCATCCATGCATACGGCTCCAGTGCCATTACAGGTGGATTCCTGCCTCCCCTCGACGACGGAGACGCCACCGATCTCGATCACGATCAACGGCTGTCCATCGTCGGCAGCATTAAGTACCAGCCCGCCGACTGGTTTGCAAGCCTGACTACAATCTATGGATCGGGCCTCACCAACGGCAACCCGAGCGGCAGCGCGTTCGGAACAGGGCTCTTTGATTTTAATCCCGATGCGCACGTGGCTCCCTACATCACGTTCGACCTGGCGGCCGGACACACATTTTCGGTGGATGGCACGACAACGCTCGAGCCGTCGATCTATATTACAAACCTCTTTGACAAGAATTATTTTCTCAAAGGCGCCTATTTCAGCGCCGCGGCGTATGGAGAAAGAAGGAATGTCGTGTTCAAAGTGGCTCTCCACATATAGAGAGTTGCCGTTCGCGAGTGTCGATCAATCATTTCGTGTTGCAGGTTCAGAGAAAAATGTTTACATTTGAATCTCATTCTATGACGTGTAAGACGCTTTCACACATCCTCACCGTCCTTCTCCTGACGGTGATCTATTGCACGACGATCCCACTACTAGCTGTTGTGCATACTCACGATCCCGTGAACGGGACCGGAATGGCTGCCGTTCGCTCGGGCGGAAAGGAAATCAGTACAAAGGAGAATCCGCTCTTCTGCGCAGTGTGTTTCCGTTTGAACACAACGCAGACGATCTCCCCCCAGACATATGTCCTCCCTGCTGTCCATCCGGGCTACGAAGTCATTGTTCGAATCCCTGAGAGCAGTTCCCGCTTCGGCCTCTACTTCTATTTCCAAGGGCGCGCACCTCCCTTCCATCTCGTATAATCGGCTAGCACTTTCCCTCGATCGGGAAAGTGAAAAGTTTCCCCAGAACAGTCAGCGATTGTACTCAAGGTACGTCATGGAAAGGAACCTTTATGAGCTGCAGATTACTTATTATATTCGTCCTGCTCTGCTCAATCCCTCCGGTGGCTGCAGGGCAGGATCGCGAAAAGCCTAAAGACCAGCAGATTGATGAATTGCGGAGAGAGGTCGGTGAACTCCGCCAAGAATTAGTACGCCTGCGATCGCAACTTCCTCAAGGAGATTCTACTCAGGCAGATGAACTCGATCAACTCGAAGCACGACTGGAACGCCGCGCAGAAGCACTCGAAAATAAGATCGACGCCGTTTCGCGCAGCGTGGCCCCGATCGCCTTCAACCCGAAGATGGTTACAGCCGTAAATTTTGCGGCACGCTCGGATAACAAGGAGGTTATTGAGCCGTCGCCGAATCAAAGCGTGATTAGCAACCGCCCATTCTTGCGTACGGTTGAGGTCGAGTTGAGTTCGGCGGTCGATCCCTATGCCTCGGCGTTTGCTGTCATCTCGCTGGAAAACCAGGCAAACAAAGATTTCGGCATCGACGCCGAAGAAGCATACGGACTCATCAAACGCCTCCCCATCATCGAGTCAGCACCGTTGGGATTGAAGCTAAAGATCGGAAAATACCGCGCTTCAATCGGAGTAAACAACAAGATTCACATTCATGACCTTCCGTGGACAACTCGTCCGCTCATTGTCTCGCGTTATCTCGGAACCGATCACGGTGAATTCTTTGAATCCGGCTTCAATCCCGTCGGCATGGATTTGGATTTTTATCTCCCCAATCCATTTCCGGGAACTACGTTCGAAATGAACGCCGATATTGTGCGCGCGGGCGATATCGCCATCTCGAATGCGAGTCTCGCGACGGCAACTCTCTCGCCAGTCACAGTGCGGCAGCCGGCATACATCGGGCACCTGAATCTCTCGAAAGACTGGAGCAACGTTCATCTTCTCAATATTGGCGCCAGTATCTACGACGAAGAAGGCGATTATGCTACGCGCGCCTACGGCGTCGATCTGACTTACAAGTGGGCGCCGGCCGAAGAACGCGAATCACATTCGGTCGTTGCGGGCGGTGAAGCGCTCATTCTCGATCACATCAATTCTCAGCTCGACAGGATCCATCCTTATGGCTGGTTCGGATACCTGCAATACCAAACGTCGTATTGGCTGTATCTAGGCGCCCGCTACGATTGGATCGAAGAAGCGAGCGACGCGGCGGTGGTAACAAGAAATATCGGTGTATACGCGAGCTATTATACAACAGAATTCCTGAGATTCCGATTTGGCTTCGAGCATCGGCAGAGCGATATCGCCTCCCAGGATAATCTCAACACCATTATTTTCGATCTTAACCTCGTGTTCGGCTCACATCCCACAGAACCGTACTGGGTAAATCGTTAGAAAGGATAAGAACATGAAGAAGCTACTGAACATCATCGCCCTTGTACTCGCCGCCCTCATGGCGCAACCGGCGAGCGCTCAAAACAAGAAGTTAAAAGTCGTCACGACACTTAGCTACCTGCAGTATGTGACTCAGGAAGTTGGAGGAGATAAAGTTGATGCCGTCGCCCTCGCCAATCCGAAGCAGGATCCACACTACGTTACGCCTACGCCTCGAATGAATCAGCTTGCAACGGACGCCGATCTCTTCATCGAGAATGGTTTGTCGCTGGATATGTGGGCAAAAAACGTCCTCGAAGCATCAGGAAACCCCTCGATCCAACCCGGAAGCCCGGGTCACCTCGTCGCGACGATCAATGTGCCAGTGAAAGAGCTGCCGACAGAAGTTTCACGCTCCTGGGGGGATATCCATCCCCAGGGCAATCCGCATGTCTGGCTCGATCCCTTCAACGTCAGGATCATTGCCGGCAATATTGCCGACCGGCTCAAGCACATTGACCCGAGGAATGGTGATTACTACCAGAAACGATTCGACGATTATAAAACAACGTTTGATGCGGCGATGTTTGGCGAGGAACTCGTCAAGGCCCTGGGTAAGTCGGGCGGCGATATCCTGACCCGCAAGGCCAAGAACAATGAGCTGAGCGACTGGCTCAAGGGGAAAAAGCTGGACGGAAAACTGGGCGGCTGGATGAAGAAGGCGGAGCGGCTGAACGGGATGAAGATCATGTCTTACCACAAAACATACATCTACTTCGCTGACCGTTTTGGACTGCAAATCGCCGGCGAACTCGAAGAGAAACCGGGCATCCCTCCTCCGCCCAAGCATCGCGATGCCGTCGTCGAACAGATCAAGCGGGAAGGCATTAAAGTGATCCTCAACGACAACTTCTATTCCCGAGAAGCGGCCGATTATGTCGCCAGCCGGACGGGTGCCAAGGTGGTGATTACCTATGTCGACGTCGGCGCGGTCGAGGCAGTTGATACCTACGAGAAGCTGATCACCTACCTGATCGAAGAGATCGATCAGGCATCAAGCTAGTCGCCCTACAAAAGCAATCGCCATGGAACAGTTGTTCTATCTACCTTCCACGATGCTCTGGCCGCTCGCGGCCTGCCTCGTTCTGACGGGCATTCACGTTTATCTCGGTGTCCACGTTATTGCCCGCAAAGTCATCTTTGTCGACCTCGCGCTGGCGCAGATCGCGGCCCTCGGCACAGTGGTCGGCGTCTTGCTAGGGTATGAAGTCGGCAAAGACGCCAATGCCCTCTACCTTTATTCGCTGGCGTTTACTATCTTCGGCGCGTTCATCTTCTCCGTGACCCGGATGCGCGGTGAGAAGGTTCCGCACGAGGCGATTATCGGAATCGTGTATGCGGTGACCTTTGCCTCGACCATCCTCGTGCTATCGAAGAGCGCACTGGGCCCGCAGGAACTGGATCATATTATAAAGGGCGAACTCCTCTGGGTCCAGTCGCACGTAGTCATCAAGACTGCGCTCATCTATGCGTGCGTCGGCCTTTTCCACTTCATCTTCCGGAAAAAGTTCATGGCGATTTCCTTTGATCCCGAAGGCGCGGAAGCGTCAGGTATCAATGTGCGACTCTGGGACTTTCTCTTCTACATGTCGTTCGGATTCGTCATTACGAGTTCCGTGGCGATCGCCGGAGTCTTCCTGGTCTTCAGTTACCTCGTGATTCCGTCGGTCGGTGCGATGCTGCTATCGGACCGGCTGAGCGTCCGGCTCACGATCGGCTGGATTGCCGGCTCGATTATCAGCTTCGCCGGCGTGAAAATATCCTATAACACCGGACTCCCGACGAGCCCCGCCATTGTCGTTGTTCTGGCGGCCGGTCTCCTCGTCAGCGGTTTTTACCACTATCTGAAAAATTCGCCGGCCAAGCTGGTCGCCCTGCGGAACGTCGGATTGGCGGTTCTGGTCGTCGGAATCTTTGTCGCCGGCGTATTCTTTTTCCGGAAGCCGGAGGAAGACCCATTCGAGCATACACTGCATCTCCTGGCGAGCCCTTTGAGCACCGATCGGCAGGCGGGGCTCTTGAACCTCGAAGCCTTCAAGGACAGGAAATCGGACTGGATCGGACCCGTTATCCAGGAGCTCAAGGATCAGGACGTCCAGGTACGCAAGGCCGCCTTGCAGTTGATAGCGAAGGTGCGCGAGCGCTCCGCCCTACCCCTTATTTTGGATCGGCTGAACGACCACTCCGATGAGGTGCGGCTCGCTGCTATTCAGGCAATCCGCGTCCTCGGCGACAGCGCAGCGGCCGCCAGGCTCATAGCAGGCGCGGCCCAAGAACAAGATCCCGAGATGAAAATCAATCTGCTCAAGGCGGCTCTGGAGCTTGGTAATCCGAATGCCATACCATCCCTGATTCAGGTGATCAAGGAGGGCGGGGTGTTTGCCGAGGATGCCTATGACGCCCTGCGGGGTCATGTCCCGCTCGAATTTACGAAAGAGGAATACGGGAAGGTTGAACGCTGGTGGAGGGAGCACCGGGAGAAGCTCCGGTGGGATGAGAAAACGAGAATCTTTTCAGCCCAGGGGTGACTGCCTCGGGGGAGGTTCTTTCAGGAAGTCCTGCCAAATTTTCGATCCAGCTCGGCCAGGGAAAACTTGATCATGACCGGCCGCCCGTGGGGACAGACGTAGGGAACCTTGGTCGCAAAGAGCTGGTCAAGAAGCGACCGCATTTCGGGGGGCGTGAGGGGATCGCCCGCCTTGACTGCTGCCCTGCAGGAGAAGGATTTGGCGAGCTTCTCCCGGGCTTCGAGCTTGGTATTCTGTTCATCCTCTTTTATCAAATCCAACATATCCTGCAGGATAGTTTTCTCAGCGCCGGGTTTGACGTCAACCGGCACCCCGTCGACGATCATCGTGGTTTTCCCGAACATCTTGACGCTGAACCCGATGCGTTCAAGAAGCGGGAGCAATTCTCCAACCATCGCCGCGTCGGCAGGAGTGAGCTCGACCGTCTGGGGGAAGAGAAGTTGCTGGACCTTCGCATTCGCTTCGCCGAATCGTTTGACCACGCGCTCGTAAATGACCCGTTCATGAGCCGCGTGTTGATCTACGACCATCACGCCGCCTTCGATCGGCGTCATGATGTACTTATCATGCACTTGCCAGAGAAGCGTTGCAGACACGGCATCCGGAAACTGCGCCCGAGAGTCGATTTCGGGTTCCGATGAAAAGCCGCGGTTGTCAGTTGAGGAGCTTCCCGATTCCCGGACGCGCGGCGCAGGCGTGCGAATCAATTCCCGCCAATTCGTGACTCTTCCGCCCGGGCTGCCGGCCTCCGGCTTTAAACGCAAGTTTGCGGTGGCTACCTGAGCCGGCTCTTCCCGGAAGCCCGCAGAGGGAATCAGATCGTGTTCCGACAAGGCTCGACGCACCGCGGAATGAACGATCCGGTACATCGAGCCCTCATCATCGAATTTCACTTCCAATTTCGACGGGTGGACATTGACATCGAGCCGGCGAGCGTCGATGTCGATACAAAGGATGAAAAAGGGAAAGCTTCCTTTTTCAAGCAAGTGTTCGTAGGCCTTGAATACCGCGTGATTCAGGTTACGGTTGATAATGAAGCGGTTGTTGAGAAAAATGTACTGCTCCGCTCTCGTCTTTCGCCCTAGAGCGGGCAGCCCAAGAAACCCATGAAGCCTTGCCGATTGGCCGTCGTCCTGAAAGGCAAAGATCTTCCTGGCAAACGGCTCGCCGAAGATCGCCCGCACTCGTCCGCCAAGGTCCGAAGGCCGGAGATCGAGAATGACCTCGTCATTACTCACGAATTTTAACGAGAGGGCCGGGTGTGATAATGCGATCCGCTGAACAGCGTCAATCACGTGTTTGAGTTCCGTCGAATCGCTCTTGAGGAAGTTGCGCCTGCCGGGAGTATTATAAAATAAATTTCTGAGGGTGATCGATGTCCCCGCGGGGACCGCCTCCCGGGACGATTCCTTCATTTCACCCCCCTCGATCCGAACTCTTGTCCCGACTTCGTCCTCTCCCCTCTTCGTCCGCATTTCCACGTGCGAAACCGCCGCGATCGAGGCAAGCGCCTCTCCGCGGAAGCCCAGGGTGCGAATGTTCTCCAGGTCTTCAAAGGATGAGATCTTGCTTGTTGCGTGCCGCTGGAAGGCGAGGACCGCATCTTCCCGGCTCATCCCCGCTCCGTCGTCGATCAGCTGGATGAGCGATTTCCCCCCGTTTTTGATCACAAGCGTCAGCACCCGCGCACCCGCGTCGATCGAATTTTCCAGAAGCTCCTTGACTGCGGCGGCGGGACGCTGGACGACTTCTCCAGCGGCGATCTTATTAGCGAGATTCTCCGGGAGTATTTTTATCGTCTGGGGCATCGTTCGTTCTTTAGCGCGGGGATCTCACGCCTTTTCGCTCTACCCCCAGGCCGGGGTGTTCATTGAGCACCAGCTTCCCGCCCACGATTTTCACTCCTTCGAACGGATCGTTTGTTATCAGAATATTGCCGTCCAGGTCCGCGTAGTCGGCAAGCGGCGAGAGCTGCGCGGCGGCGGATATCCCGATGGACGTCTCGATCATGCAACCGAGCATGACTTTCATATTCATTCCTTTTGCGGCCTGAATCATTCCCATCGCCTCGCGTAATCCGGTGGACTTCATCAATTTGATGTTGATCCCGTCGAAAGCGTCCCGAAGCCGGGGAAGGTCGGCCAGCCGTCCGATATTCTCGTCCGCTATAATAGGAATATGCACTTGCTCCCTGAGCCAGGCGGTGCCGTCGAGATCCGTAGCTCGGAGCGGCTGCTCGACGAACTCAACCCCCTGTTCCTCGAGCCACAGAATTGCATCGCGCGCTTCCTCCTTCGATTTCCATCCTTCGTTCGCATCGACACGGATCCTTTTGTCGGTGATGTCTCTGATGGCGGCAATAGTCTCCCGGTCGCCGGGAACGCCCACCTTGACCTTAAGAATCGAATAGGGTGCCGCTTCCTTCACCTTTTTCTTGATGACCTCCGGGGAGGCGATTCCGATCGTGAACGACGTATACGGGGTCCGTTCCCGGTCCAACCCCCAGTGTTTCCAAAGGGGTACGCGGAGCTTCTTGCCGACCCAGTCGTGGAGAGCGATGTCGACCGCTGCCTTCGCCGACGTATTTCCCGCCTCGGCCCGGTCGACGTACGAGGTGATCTCTTCGATCCGGAATGGATCTTCAAACCGTCCAAGATCGAGCCGGCTGAGGAAGCGTTGGACCGTCTGGGCGGATTCGCCGTAGCGCTCCGAAGGCGCCGCCTCGCCGAGCCCGGTGATGCCGTCGTCGGTGAGCTCGACGATGATGGACGGCTCGATATCGCGGGAGCTGCGCGCGATCGTAAACGTATGCGCCAGGCGAAGGTCGATCTGCCGGTAAGTCAACTTCATGAAACGGTCCCGAAGAGTGCGTCGACGAATGCACTCCGGTCGAACGGCTGCAGATCGTCAAGCTGCTCGCCGACACCGATAAAGCGCACCGGGATCCCAAGCTCGTCGGCAATCGCCAGCACGACCCCGCCTTTCGCCGTTCCGTCGAGCTTCGATACGATGAGACCCGTCACCCCCACAGCGGCGCTAAACTGTTTCGCCTGCTGGATTGCATTCTGTCCCGTCGATGCGTCGAGGACGAGAAAGACGTCGTGCGGCGCATCCGAAAGAAGTTTCTGGATAACGCGTTTGATTTTCTTCAGCTCCTCCATGAGGTTGACCTTCGTGTGGAGACGGCCCGCGGTGTCCACGATCAGGACGTCGGAGCCGCGCGCCATGGCGGCTTTGAGCGCGTCGAAGGCCACCGCCGCGGGGTCGGCACCCTGCGCCTGCCGGATGATATCGACGCCGGCACGCCCCGCCCAGATCTCCAACTGCTCGTTCGCAGCCGCACGGAAAGTGTCCGCCGCCGCGATGAGAACGTTTCTCCCCGCGCTCCGGTAGTTGTATGCCAACTTCCCGATCGTGGTCGTCTTGCCGACGCCGTTGACCCCGACAACCAGGATCACGCGCGGCGGGCCGCCGGGCGGCATTCGAAAAGGGTCTTCGAGTGAAGATGCTCCATCAGGCAGTAGATTCTGGACCTCATCCTTGAGGAGACTGTCCAGCTCCGCGGGGCTTTCAAAGCCCTCTTTTTTCACGCGCTCTTTAAGTCTACCAACGATCTTCGTCGCGGTCGCAACCCCGACATCGCCGGCGATCAGCGCCTCCTCCAGACGCTCGATCACTTCATCGTCGATCGAAGTGGCGGCGGCGAGGATCCGGTGTATTCTGCCGACGAGATTCTCCCTCGTCTTGGTGAGCCCCTCCCTGAGGCGCGTGAGCTTCAGCTTATCGAGAAATCCCATGGAAATGACATTGATGCTGGAACACTGTTCAGTGAGCTCCGGGATCCCGGATGACCGTCAGAAAGCGTTTTAGGTACAATACGAAGGAGAGAACGAGCATTCCCGTGGCTGCGAAGAGAAGCAAGTCCTTGAACCACCGGAGATCGCCGGTATCGACGACGCTTACCAGGATCAGGGCGGCAATGAGCGAGACCGCCCACTTTCCCGCCTCATTGGATTGGAGGACGAGGCCCTTCACGCGACGGACATAGGCGGCGCCGAGAAAGATCGCGCCGTCGCGCAGGAGAACCAGGACGAGAAACCACAGCGGGAGCTTTCCCTGAACCGTCAAAACGAATGCAACCACCCCCACGGCAATCTTATCGGCGAGCGGATCGATGGTCTGTCCAACTTCAGTGACCTGGTGTAGTTTCCGGGCGAGCAGGCCGTCAAAATAATCCGTTAAAGCGGCCAGAACGATCAGCCCCGCTGCTGCAAATCTTGAGGACGGATCGTCGCCCCCCAGCAGCATAGCGATCGGGATGACAAGCAGAACTCGGACGAAGCTCAGGACATTCGAGACGGTCCAGACTGATTGGGGCATCTTCGCTCACATCTCGTGCTCATCCTTCGAACCGCCGCCATCGATTGGAGTAGGGTACTCCCCGCTGAAACAGGCGGTGCAGTAGTTGGCGCCGTTGTTGTGCGGGACTGAGGCAAGAAGTTTGTCGAGCGAGAGGTAACCGATGCTGTCGACCCCGAGTTCCCGGCGGATGTTATCGATTTCCCCGCCGCAGCGGTTGGCGATGAGTTCATCCTCTCTGGGAAAGTCCATCCCGTAGTGGCAGGGATGCCGGATTGGCGGAGCCGTGACCCGGATATGAATCTCCTTGGCCCCGGCATTGCGCACAAGCTTCACGAGTTGCTTGGCAGTCGTGCCCCGAACGATCGAGTCGTCGACGATGACTACCTTGCTCCCTTTGAGAACGCTCTTGACGGTGTTGAACTTCGCCCTTACCTTCAGCTCCCGCGCGTCCTGTGCCGGCTGGATGAAGGTCCTTCCCACGTAATGGCTGCGAATGAGTCCCATCTCGAACTTGCTGTCGTTCCCAAGTTTGTTATTTTCGCTCACGTACCCGAGGGTTGCCGTATTGCTCGAGTCCGGAACGTTAATCACGACGATGCGCTCGTCGGGGCCCGCTGCCGTGACGGGGTGTTCCTGGGCGAGAGACTTCCCGAGCTCGCGGCGCACGCTGTCGACGCTTTCGCCGAACACGCGGCTGTCGGGGCGTGAGAAGTAGATATACTCAAAGATGCAGAAGTGGGGACGGGAATTGGTCTTCTTGAGGTGGAAGGACTTGATCCTCCCGGTCTCAAGAACTTCACGATCGAACACAACGACCTCGCCCGGCTCGACGTCACCGATGTATTCGGCATTGATGATGTCGAAGGCGCAGGTCTCCGACGCTACCACATAACCGGTCGCAAGCTTTCCGACGGCGAGAGGCCTCCACCCATGAGGGTCGCGGGCGGCGATCAGCTTGTCATCGGTGAGGATCGTGAGCGAGAAAGCGCCCTGGACCTGGTTCAGGGCATCGAGAATCTGGCTGACCTGGCCTGATTCTCTGCTCCGGGCGATCAGATGCAGAATGATTTCGGTATCGGAGGTCGTCTGAAAAATTGTGCCTTCATCCTGGAGGCATTTTCGGATCTGCCGGTAATTGGTCAGGTTTCCGTTGTGGGAAATTGCAATATTCCCATCACGATAATTTACGATCAGCGGCTGGATATTCGTCTTATTGTCCGACGAACCGGCGGTGGAATATCGGTTGTGTCCGATGGCGATGCTCCCCCGCAAGGTCCGCGTAAAAATCTCCTCGTTCCGGAAAACATCGTTGACGAGGCCAAAATCTTTGTGAACATGAAACCGGTGTCGTTTCCGGTCCGGGTCGTATTCGGAAGTGACGATGCCGGAGCCCTCCTGTCCGCGGTGCTGGAGGGCATGGAGACCGTAGTACGTCAGTTGAGCCGCCTGCGGATCGCCATAGACGCCGAAGACACCGCAGTGATCGCGCGGTTTGTCGAGGAGGGCGGATGAAGTGTTGCTCCGATCGGAGGGGATCATGCGGTAATGTACAAAAAAGGCGGCCGGGACTCAAGCATTGGAAGCCGAGATGATTGTATCGCGCAGCCAATGCTCATCGTCGCGGCTCGGATAGTCGGTCGTGTAGTGCAGCCCCCGGCTCTCCTTCCGGGCGATGGCGCACCGGACGATCAGACGCGCGACCGTCGCAAGGTTTCGCAATTCGATCAGGCCTTCCACCACCTTCGTGCGCTTGTAAAAATCTTCGATCTCATCGCTGATCAGCTGCAGGCGCAGGCGCGCGCGTTCAAGCTTGCGATCGGACCGGACGATTCCGACATAGTCCCACATGATCTGCTGAATTTCCTTCTTGTCATGCCCGATGAGAACCCACTCTTCGGCGTCAAATGTCCCGCTCTCATCCCAGGGCGGGATAGCCGGAAGATCACCCCGGATCCGCCCGGGGAGCTCCGCCGCATCCTGGAACGCGCGGTGGGAGAACACAATTGCCTCTAAGAGCGAGTTGCTGGCAAGCCGGTTGGCGCCGTGAACTCCTGTCATCGCCACCTCGCCGCACGCATAGAGCCGCTCAATCGTCGTCCTGCCCCGAAGGTCGGTGAGAACGCCGCCGCACGAATAATGAGCGGCGGGGACAACCGGAATCATCTCCTTGGTTACATCCAGCTTGTATTTCGTCAGGCAAATGT